>NZ_CP146275.1:965762-1269025 GCF_037044555.1 Pelagibacterium nitratireducens | reverse complement strand
TGACCATTCGGTCCGTGGAGTGGTTCATCGCCATCTCCATGTGCATCCTCGCGGTCCTCAAGCTCCGTGACATCTCATCGTTTTCAAACACGTTCCTCGGATACGATCTCGTAGCGCAACGCTACGTCCCTTACGCCTACTTCTATCCTTTCGGGGAAGCGCTCGCCGGCGTTCTGATGATCGCAGGCGCTCTGCTCTGGATCGCGATCCCCGTCGCCCTCGTCATCGGCACCATTGGTGCCATTTCAGTATTCAAAGCCGTCTATATCGACAAGCGCGATCTCAAATGCGCTTGCGTCGGCGGAAACAGCAACGTCCCCTTGGGCTTCGTGTCCCTGACCGAGAACGTGATGATGGTCGCCATGGCGCTGTGGATGATGAGGATGCTATGACCCTCATGCGCTTCCGCAGGGCCATATCGCTGGGCTTTCTCATGATGGTCTTGACGGCCCTACCCGCGATTGGGGCAGTTTGCCAAAGCGAACACACATTCCTTCTCGCCCCCACGCAAGATGCTGAGTCGCTCGGTCAAAATACGCCAGGTGAACTAAGCCAGGCCCATCACGCCGGGTCCGGCAACGCCTTCGATCTCCATTGCGCCACCTCCGCTGTGCTGCCCGCCGGTATCAACATAAATACCGACGAAAAGCAGACATTGGTCGATCATTGGGCTTTCCCAGCGCCACCAGCTAACAATGCAGGCATTGATCCACCTCCGCCCAGATGAACCGGACCTAAGCAGGTCCGCAAATCATTTGGATCCATTTCGATCGGAGAAGTTTCATGAAAATGTATTGGCGCTTTGCCGCCATGATCGCCACGTCTACGCTGGTCATGTTCGGCCTGATGTATCTCAACACCTATGCTTTCGAGCACGTATTCTGGAGCGAAACCCGCGCCTGGATGGCGCTGGTCATGGGTGCCACCATGGCCGTCATCATGCTGGCGTACATGCTCTCGATGTACAAGAACACCAAGCTCAACATCGCCATTTTCGCTGGTTCAATCGTCGTGTTTTCGGGGGCGCTCTGGTTAGTGCGTAGTCAAGTCAGCGTTGACGACAGCGAATACATGCAGGCAATGATCCCACATCACTCAATTGCCATCATGACATCTGAACGCTCCCAGATTACCGATCCGCGCGTCCGCAAGCTCGCCGACGAAATCATCGAGGCCCAGGAGCGGGAAATTTCAGAAATGAAGTTTCTCATCGGTGACCTTGCGGATCGCGACGATAGTGGTGCGCCTGACGATGCAATCGATCCCGCGCTCGGCGACGAGCCCGCAGAATTCATGACGGCAGGAGCCGCACTGGAGGGTGCGCAGATCGCCGGTCTGGATCCCGCGACGCTCGATGATGCCCAGATCGAAGAGGGTCTGGATGGAGATCGTCGCTGCGTGTTTCGCTACACCAGCGAGGGAAACCCTGTTTTCGCTTTTAACCCGGGCGCTGACGGGGAAGATGCTGCCCTCATCAAAGTCAACGGAGCATTGGTTCGCTTGGCGCTGGCCAGCAATTCCGAGGGAGCCCTTGGGTATGAAGCGGGCGACATTCGGATCAGCCTGACGTCGGAGCAACAGGCACAGGGCTGGGATGCTGATCAGAATGAAGCCACCATGGTGTTCGAAATCGGATCCGAACTCCGCGTAGGCTATGGCGGCTACGTCGCCTGTTCTGCTTAAGGGTAGAGGAAGGGCCGGCAAGCCAGCGCGCCCTTCCTCGTCTGCCGCGTGCATTGATAGCCGACACCGCTTTGCCTCGGCCGCGCAACCCATCTCCGACGGGCTCGTCCGAGTAAGATCTGTCTATCGCGCCATGTCGAGCCGCCGTAGCAACTGAGCGTTGATCGCAACGATGACCGTGCTGGCAGACATTAGCACCGCCCCCACCGCGGGCGCCAGGACGATACCGGCCCAATAGAGCACCCCGGCAGCGAGCGGGATCGCAACAATATTGTATCCGGCGGCCCACCACAGGTTCTGGATCATCTTGCGATAGGTCGCGCGGCTGAGGGTTACGATGCGGGCGATGTCCCGGGGATCAGAACGCACCAGCACCACATCACCGGCTTCGACAGCCACATCGGTTCCCGCACCTACGGCCACTCCGACATCGGCGGTGACGAGAGCGGGCGCGTCGTTGACGCCATCGCCCACCATGGCAACGCGCTTGCTCTGGGCCTGCAGCTCTTTGATCTTGTCGGACTTCTGATCGGGCAGCACGCCGGAAAAGACTGTGTTGATCCCGAGTTCACGACCCACCGATCGCGCCACGGCCTCGGAGTCCCCCGTCAGGATAACGACCTCGATGCCCATCGACTGCAGCTTGGCTACGGCCTCCTTGGACTCCGGGCGCACCTGATCGGCGATCGCGAACACCGCCAAAACGTTCTCGCCCTCCAGAAGGTAGATCGCGGCCTGCCCGTTGTCACCAAAGCGACGGCTTGCGCTCTCCACGTCATTGTCGAGCTCGACATTGCGTTCCCGCAACAACGCCGGCCCCCCAACGGACAAGCGGCGTGCCTCGACAACAGCCTCGACGCCCTTGCCAGCTGCCGACTCGAAACTCGATGACCGCGGGAGCGCGAGCCCTTTGTCTTCTGCGCTCTTGAGCAATGCCTGTGCGATTGGGTGTTCGGAGTCCCGTTCGACTGCTGCTGCGAGCGACAATACCGTATCCGGATCATTTTCCTTTGCGGCGACAATCTCGACCACACGGTGGGAACCAAGCGTCAATGTTCCGGTCTTGTCGAATACGACCGTGTCGAGATTTCGCGCTTCCTCAAGACCGCGACGGTCCCGAATGAGCAAACCATTTCGGGCACCCAGGGTGGTTGAAATGGCCGTGACCAGTGGAACGGCAAGCCCTAGGGCGTGAGGACAGGCGATGACGAGCACAGTCACAACCCGGGTAACCGTAAAATCGATCTCGGCACCGAGCAGTGACCATGCGGCAAGGGTCGCGACACCGGCAACAATGGCAACGACGGTGAGCAGAAAGGCGGCCCGGTCGGCCAGCGCCTGGGCGCGCGAGCGGGATGACTGTGCTTGAGAAACCAGCCTCATGATGCCGGCCAAGGCCGTCTCTTGACCTGTTTGAAGCACGCGCACTCGAAGGGAGCCCTGCCCGTTCACGGTGCCGCCGAGCACTTCGGATCCATCTGTCTTGTCGACCAGTTGAGATTCCCCGGTAATCATGGATTCGTTGACAGCGCTTTTGCCCGACATGACGACGCCATCGGCCGGAATCGAGGCCCCTGGTCGCACAAGAACGACGTCATCCGTCCTGAGGCCCGACACGGGCACCTCTTCGGTCCTATCTCCTTCAATTACCCGTACAGCCAAATCGGGCAATAACTTCGCCAGTTCGTTGAGTGCGCCTTGCGCCTGGGAAATCGAGCGCATCTCGATCCAGTGTCCCAGCAGCATGATGGTCACCAATGTGGCCAGCTCCCACCACAGCGGGTGACCGTCGAACCCGAGCAAGACGGCAACGCTGTAGACAAACGCAACGGAGATGGCCAGCGAGATCAGCGTCATCATGCCCGGGAGCCGCGCCTTGAGCTCACCGATTGCACTGTTCAGAAACACCCACCCCCCGTAGATGAAGACAACCGTCCCAAAAAGGGCGGGAATGAATTCGGATCCTGGAAACCGTGGCGCCGTATACCCGAACCATTCCTGGATCATCGGCTCCCAAAACACCGTCGGAACTGTTAGGGCCAGTGAGAGCCAGAATTTGTCACGAAACATTGCCACCGAATGCCCCGCATGCTTGTCGCGTCCCGTGGTGTCTTCGGTCGCGGCAGTGCCATGGGCATGACGGTGTTGTTGATGCTGATCCATTCCAATTCCTCTTCGCTCTTGCAAAAGCCCTACATGTTTTCGGCCACGAGCACTGATCGCGGGTGAGACAAACGAACGGTATGGTGCTCCTTCCAATGCTGGGAAGGTCAAGTCCTATTCACGTCAATCCTTTGTTGATGCCGCCAGTGTTAGGTGGCGAAACCAAGGGAGGTTTCCGGTGTTCTTTGCCCTTTCGCAAATTCTCGACTTCTTTCTCACGCCGTCCAACGTTTTGTTGCTGGCCCTTTTGGCGGCGCTGGCGCTTTGGGTCATGAAGATCCGGAAACTGGCTGCCGCATTCGGGATCGTTTCGATTTTGGGATTGGCCCTTGCGGCTTGGTCACCTCTTGGCCCGTTCGCATTGGGCGTATTGGAAAACAGATTTCCCAGGACTGCACTACCCGACGAAGTTGCAGGCGTCATCATGCTGGGTGGTGCTGTCGACACGCACATTTCTTTCGACCGGAAAACACTCGTTCTCAATGAAGCCGGCGAGCGCATTGTTGAGACCCGCATGCTCGCAGCGCGCTATCCCGAGGCCCAGATCTTTCTTTCCGGCGGTGGAGGACACCAGTCGAACGATGGTAGCCTCACCGAGTCCGAACTGGCGCGACACGCCTTGATCAGTTCTGGGGTTGCCGCCGAACGCCTCACCATGGAAGAACTATCCCGCAACACGTGCGAGAATGCCCGAGAAACGGCCGCCGCTCTTGCTGGGCGCGCGTCCGGCACCTGGGTTCTTGTGACCTCGGCCAGTCACATGCCACGCGCTGTTGCTTGCTTCAGGACCACGAACCTGACGGTTGTACCCTACCCGGTCGATTACCGGACCAAATCCGCAGGCGGCACCTGGCCTGGAACGGCGTCGAACGGGCTCTCAACAACCGACCTGGCGGCCCACGAATGGGTCGGCCTTTTGAGTTATCGTCTGGCAGCGTTCACTGAAGAGACTTTCCCATCGCCGCGGGATTGAGACTGAGCCTTGCTTGGGTTCAGCATCGACTCACATTTGCGAACCACCTGGCTGCGTATCGTAGGCTTGCGTCCAACTCTCGTCTCCAGCATCCGCTGCCGGTCGCTCAAAGAGATCGCGTGCAAGATTTCGGCGTTTATGATGGATTGCTTCTCGCAACGCGTCAGCAGATTGTATGACGCCCATATTCTCCAGCGCCAACAAGAAGGCGAAGGTGTGGACGAGGTGGGCCTGTGGCCCGAAATCTTTGGTCGGCACCTTGCCGTCCTCGTAGAGGATCAATATCTGATCCCCCCGAGACAGAGTGTGTCGGACGTGATCGGAAAATTCCCTGATGGAGTTTTCACCGGCGTCGGTCGTCAGCCGGATGCGACGCTGAACATCCGGTGGCAAAGCCTGATACATGAGCCCATACGTTGTTTCGATGGACTGGATGCGATTGCCCGCCTTTGAGAACCACCGATCCAGTGCTGGCTTGTCCGGAGCACCTTCCCCACCACGCTCAAGTTCGTACCGAACCATATCCGTGACCACGATTGCACAGTCGAAGCGATCAAGAAGATCCAGTCGGTCAATCAGCCCCAAACTGATTAGGGGCCCTGCGTCGGGGAGGACCAGCCTAAGCATCGTTGTCCCTTAGAAGATAAGGGGCCAAAAGTTTCGCCGCGCCGATCGCTTCCCTTTTAATGCGATTTTCGTCGGTGCCCGGAAGGGGAAGACCGGCATCCTCCAGGGCGACAGCAAGGTCTCGATAGCCGCCCAGGCCAAGTCGCGTGGCAGCCTCATCAGACCCGATGTGACCGCGAGAGTACGCTTGAAGAATCTGATGAGGTGAAAAGAGAGGCGTGCGCTTCCTCTCGTCTCTCTTGGCAATATCGTTTGTCGAGACGAGGTCACCATACAATTGTGCAGAAACGATCACTACGCTTTCGCGTCCATATCGAGTTACGAAGACCGGCTCGTTCAAGGCACGATCGTGCCACTCTCCGAAGTTCTTCGCGATCTCGGCTGCCGGAACTTTTTGCATGACGCCTTCCTCTCCCACGGGAATTATACGTAAGTTACGGAAAACATCAAGAAGGTCGCCAAAAATTCATGCACGCCCTAAGATGACTAAAATTGCGGATAGATTGGTCGACATCGCCATGCTTTCCGGCGCACAACCCTAGAAATGAAAAATTCCACCATGGCTCCAATAGCGGTCATAACCGCATCGGTGAGTATTCTCTTGGCCATTCTTGCGGTCTCCATCGCGACCGGCGGAACCCTCTCGCATGCCGTCGAGAATTCGACCGAAGGTCGGCAGCTGTATCTCGACAATTGCGCTGCTTGTCACGGTGAAACGCTCGAGGGCCAGCCCCAATGGCGCGAGCGTCTGCCTAACGGTCGCATGCCGGCTCCTCCCCATGATGAGACAGGTCACACCTGGCATCACAGCGACGAGCAACTTTTTCGCATCACTCATGATGGCGTGGCAGCAATTGTTGGTGGAAATTATGAAAGCGACATGCCGGCGTTCGGGGACCTGCTCACTGACGACGAGATCGAGGCAATTCTCGACTACATCAAAAGCACTTGGCCAGAACGCGCACGCGCTTACCAAGAACAAATGTCCGAGCAAAACTGATAGTCAGAAGGCAGTCATCCCGGTTTCGCGGAAACCAAAACTCCTGCCTCAAAGCGAGGCTTGCGTTTCAACCTTTGTTTGGCCAATTCAGGTTTGGCGAAATCCTCGATGATGGGACAGTCTGGGCGACCGTCTCCATGACAGTGGGAGGCGAGATGCTTTAGCGTCTCGCTCATTTGCTGCAGGGCCCTGGCTTTTTCCTCCAGTATTTCTACATGGGCCAATGCGATCGCTTTGACATCCGCGCTGGCCCGTTCGCGATCCCGCCACAGCGCCAGAAGTTCGCGCATGTCGTCCACCGAAAACCCCAAATCCCGCGCCCTGCTGATGAACCGCAATGTGTGGACGTCCTGATCATCGTAGATGCGATACCCTGCATCTGTTCGGTGCACCGGCGCTATGAGCCCTATGGATTCATAGTAGCGGATCATTTTTGCCGATACGCCTGAAGCTTTGGCTGCCTGTCCGATATTCATTGTGCGGGCTCCAGATTCATCTGGGAAAGTTGCTGAGGTACGGAATGAGGATTGATGGGCCGAGGCGAAAACCGCCTCAGCCGCAGGGCGTTCCCCAGCACAAACACGCTCGAAAGGGCCATGGCCCCCGCAGCGAGGGCCGGCGAGAGCAGAATTCCCCAAACGGGATAGAGCAAACCGGCTGCCACCGGGATCAAGACAGTGTTGTATGCAAATGCCCAAAAGAGGTTTTGCTTGATATTGCGGATGGTCGCCTTGCTCAAGGCGATGGCGTCGCCGACGGCGGTGAGGTCGCCCGACATCAAAACCACATCGGCACTTTCGATCGCGATGTCCGTTCCCGTTCCCACGGCAATGCCGACATCGGCTTCGGCAAGCGCGGGCGCATCATTGATACCATCGCCCACAAAGGCGAGGTGGCGGCCTGCCCCGCGAAGCGCTTTGATGGCGTCGACCTTACCGCTCGGCAGCACCTCGGCGACTACCTCGTCGATACCGAGTTGTTTGGCTACAGCCTGGGCGGTTTTTTCGTTATCGCCTGTGATCATCGCCACCTTAAGCCCAAGGGCGTGAAGGCGCTCGATCGCTGTGCGTGACGTGGGCTTGATAGGATCGGCCACCGAAATGATGGCGGCCAGCCGTCCATCAATTGCTGCATAGAGTGGCGACTTTCCCATTTCGGCAAATTCAACCGCCTGGTTTGCAAATGAATCGACCTCAATTCCGCTGCGTCTCAAAGCACGATCGGCCCCAACCAGCACTTTGCGCCCATCCACGTCACCGGTGACGCCAAAACCCGGATCGGCCAGAAAATCATCGGCGGCCAAAAGGTCCACAGACCTGGCATGCGCACCGCGAACGATCGCCTCGGCTATCGGGTGTTCGGAGTGCTGCTCGAGGCTTGCCACGAGCCTGAGAACGTCATCTTCCTCGAACCCAGGAGCGACGATCAGATCGGTCAACTCGGGCTGGCCCAATGTCAAAGTTCCGGTCTTGTCGAGCGCGACGACTTCGGCCGATCGCAGCGTTTGCAGCGCTTCGCCCTTGCGGAACAGGATGCCTAGCTCGGCCGCCCGCCCGGTGCCAACCATAATGGATGTGGGCGTCGCCAGCCCCATGGCACATGGACATGCAATGATGAGCACGGCGACGGCGTTGACCAGCGCAAAGCTCAGCTGTGGAGAGGGGCCGAACATCAGCCAGACCAGAAATGTTAAAGCGGCCAAACCGATGACGATTGGCACAAAGACCCCGGTAACCCGGTCGACCAACGCCTGGATCGGCAGCTTTGCCCCTTGTGCTGCCTCGACCATGGCAATGATCTGGGCCAGCACCGTGTCACGCCCGACCCGGGTCGCTTCAAACGTGAAGGCGCCCGTTTTGTTGATTGTCCCGCCAACCACTTCGGCACCTGCCGCCTTTTGAACGGGGACCGGTTCACCGGTGATCATTGCCTCATCGACATAGGACGAGCCCGAGAGCACGCGTCCGTCGACCGGAATTTTGTCACCCGGGCGAATGTGAACAACATTCCCGGCCACGACCTCATCGAGATCGACCTCGACGATCGCACCATCGCGGTCGATCCGCGCCGTCTTCGCCTGCAGTCCGACAAGGCGTTTGATTGCCTGTCCGGTGCGTCCCTTGGCCCGCGCCTCGAGATAACGGCCGAGCAGGATCAGGGTGACGATCACCGCCGCGGCTTCATAATAGACATTGCTCGTCCCTGCCGGCAGCAAATCTGGTAGGAAGGTCGCTACCACCGAATACCCCCACGCAGCGGATGCCCCAAGTGCCACAAGGGAATTCATGTCCGGTGTCCGGCGCCAGAGGTTGGGAAAGCCTTTGACGAGAAACCGGCGCCCGGGGCCAAACAGGACGATCGTGGCGAGGATGAACTGCACGTAGCGATTGGTCTGCATGCCAATCGTGTCCATGATGAACATGTGCACTGCAGGAATGAAGTGCGAGCCCATCTCGATGACGAAAAGCGGAGCGGTGAGCAGCGCTGCAAGAAGCATCGCGTTGCGAAGCGAGATGGCTTCGGCTTCCTTGATCTGTTCGCGACTGGGTCCGTTGGACTTGGCTTCAGCCGCGACACTTCGGACACTGTAGCCAGCCGTCGCGACGGCGCGTGCCAAATCGTCTTTTGTGGCCGTTGCCCCAAGCACCTCGACTGTTGCACGTTCGGTCGCAAGATTGACGGCGGCGTCCACGACACCCTCAACGCGCTTGAGCGCCTTTTCCACCCTACCCACGCACGAGGCGCAGGTCATGCCCTCGATATCGAGTGTAATAGTCTCCGAGGCCTCTGGGGTGTACCCGGCTTTATGCACCGCCTCGGCGATCTGCCGAACATCTGTCGGACCCGAAAGTTCAATTCGCGCACGCTCGGTGGCGAGGTTGACCGAAGCCGAAGCTACGCCGGGGACCGCCCGAATAGCTTTTTCAACGCGTGATACGCAGGAGGCGCAAGTCATCCCCTCGATGGTAAAATCGAGGGATTTCATGCCGTTTAATTGTTTCACCTGGTTCATTTTCTGCAGTCCTTGTTCGACAACTGCACAATGATCTAATCCTTCCAATCATGGTAAGGTCAAGTGCAAATTCGCGCTTGACCTTCCAACGGTGGGAAGCTCCATGATTGGCGCAGTCGAACCGGAAGGGATACACCCATGCATGAGTTCAAAGTTCAGGACATGACCTGCGGCCACTGCGCAGGAACAATCGAGAAGGCCGTCAAGAGCGCGGACCCGGCGGCAAAGGTGGATGTCGATCTCACCACGCACTCCGTGCGCATCGAAAGTGCACAGCCGAGTGACGCCATAAAGCGCGTCATCGCGGGAGCAGGATATTCTCCTGAGTCCATGTAAGAACTGCCCCCGGCGCGATATGTCGCGCCGGGGGAGCCCCACCCGCCTTGATGTCGCTTTCGTTCGGGGTTAGCCTTTTTTTATGTCCATGTTCGCGTCACACATATTGCGGCTCGTTACCATCCTCGCGCTGATGGTGTCGTCAACGGCGATGTCATGGGCACAGACGTCAAGCGACATTGGCCGTTTGCAACTCCACAAAGGTCACCAGGTCAGCGCCGACTTGGGAATGTCCATGACCAATCATGGATCCGATCACCACAAGTCCGAGCGGCACCATGATACGCTGTGCGCGACCGCATGTGCAGTGGCCGGTCCGCTGTCTGAGCCGGTGAGCTTGCATTCGCCTCTGGCTCTGACCTTGAGGTCTGCCCCGCTTCATGGCTTGGGTCCAACCTCTTTTGTTCCCGAACCTGGCCGGCGCCCTCCGAAGCACAATCCGATCCTCGTCTAACGCGCCGCCTCACAAGCGGTAACGTACAGTCGCGCCTTTTGAGCGCATCGATCGGACTATTCAAATGACAAACGTGCTGACCCGCCGTGGCTTTCTCACGGCAACTGCCGCGCTTGCGGCAACCACTGCCCTTCCTCGCATAGGTCGGGCTCAAGAATCGTCTCGCCAACTCACGGTCGCCACTCGCACCATCGAGGTCAACGGAAGGGCCGCCTCCGTCTACGGTATCGCCGGCCCTGGCGGCGGTCAGGGACTTATCCTCGATCCCGGCGAACGATTTAAGCTCACCTTGGAGAATACCCTCGACGTTGAAACCATCGTTCACTGGCACGGGCAGATACCGCCCAATATCCAGGACGGCGTTCCGGATCTGCCACGCCCCAAGCTCGTGCCTGGCGAAACCCGGGACTATGATTTCGAGCCGCTGGCGGGCACCCACTGGATGCACAGCCACGTGCCGACCCAGGAAATGAACCTCCTTGCTGCACCGCTCATCGTGCGCAGCACAGAAGACGTTATTGAGGACCGCCAGGAAGTGGTGATGTTCCTGCACGATTTCTCGTTCAAGGATCCACAAGCGGTCCTTGATGAGATTACCCAGGGCGCCGGGCATGCGGACATGGATCACGGTTCTTCCGTTGCGACGCCACAAGGTTCGATGCAGATGGACCATGGCGACATGGACATGGGGCAGATGAATATGAGCGATATGGCAAACATGTCGACCATGGCCATGGATCTCAATGACTTCAACTTCGATGCGTATCTCACCAACGACCGCACGCTCGACGACCCGGAAGTCGTTCAGGTCGAACGCGGCGGGCGCGTCAAGTTGCGCATCATCAACGCCTCGTCGGCGACCACCTTCTGGATCGACACCGGCATCGGGGGGCGTTTAGTAGCGGTCGATGGCCACAGGATTTCGCCCCTCAACGGCAACCGGTTCGGACTTGCGATGGGACAGCGTCTCGATATCGACCTCGACCTCCCTTCCGAGACGCGCACCTTCCCCATCCTGGCGCTCCGCGAAGGCGAGCGCGAGCGCACCGGTCTGATGCTTGCACCGGCAGGGGCGGCAGTATCGAAAATGTCAGACTTGGGGGAGACGTCGTCACCCGCTTTCGACATCGATCTCTCCCAGGAAGGGCGGTTCCGCGCGATCAATCCTCTCTCCGACAGGGAGGTGAGCAACAGCCAGATGATTATGCTGGACGGGTCGATGTCGCCCTATGTCTGGACAATCGATGGTCGCGGCTGGGGCGAACATAGGCCTATCACGGCCAAGAGCGGCGAACGGGTTGAGCTGATGTTCCACAACATGTCGATGATGGGCCACCCGATGCATCTGCACGGGCACGCCTTCCAGGTCGTCGGCCTTAACGCTCGCCGGATTTCCGGAGCCGTCCGCGACACTGTCTATGTCCCCCCGATGGCCAGCGTAACAATTGCCATGGACGCAGGCGAGGCGGCTCGATGGATGCTGCACTGCCATCACATGCCGCACCTGTCGACCGGCATGATGACCGAATTCCGGGTCCAGGCCTAAACCAGAACCGACCGACCCCGTCGAGCGGGGCTGGTCCACTATTTTTGGAGATATTCATGATCACGAACCGCAGCATGGCCGCACTTCTGATAGCTGCTTCCGCAACGCTCTCTCAGGCCGCACTAGGACAGGAGCTTCAGCCGCTGAGCGAAGTTCTGGAAACCACGCACGTCCACGGCTTGGCGTCGCAGGAGAATACCGCCGAAGTCCTTATGGCAACCCACCATGGACTGTGGAGTGTAAATCTCGACAACGAGACTGCCCAGCTTTTAGGAGACAGCCGCGACGACTTCATGGGGTTCTCGACCCACCCAACTGAAAACGAACGATACTGGGCCAGCGGTCATCCGATCGCGGGCGGCAATATAGGTGTCATCGAGAGCGTCGACGGAGGCGAGACCTGGTCCAAGATCGCTGAAGGCGTCGGTGGGCCGGTCGATTTCCACCAGATGACGGTCAGCGGCGCCAATCCGGAAGTCCTTTATGGCGTACATCACGGCGCCTCCCTTCAAACGAGCACAGACGCCGGCCGCAGTTGGGAGGAGATTGGTCTGCTGCCGGACGGCATTATCGATCTTGCCGCATCGGGCATCTCTCCGGATGCCCTCTATGCCGCGACCAATTCAGGTCTTTTCAAAAGTGAGGACGCGGGCAGAACCTGGGTCAGGATATATGAAACAAGCGCGCCGGTTTCTTCTGTCCATGTAGACGCAAACGGGGTTCATGCCTTCGTTCTTGGGGTTGGCGTGGTGCATTCACCTGAGACTGAACTCGACTTCGCCGTTGTCGCCGACGATTTCGATGATACCTATCTACTTCATCTCACATCCATGCCTGAAGGCGGGTATGTAGCGGCAACCGATGGAGGTGGACTTGTTCTCCTTTCGTCGGATGGGTCAGTCGATATTTCGGTTCCGTAAATGGGCCACGATTGGGGCCGACGGCCCTAATCAAACCATCATCATCGGTATCAATGGGCCATTAGGTTGGCGATTCGTGAAGGCTCGGGTTTGAAGGCGCTGGGAACCATTTTTTTGGCACTTGCGTTGATGGTGGCCTCGACTGCTCACCTCCATGCAGCACAAAATGTCGAGATCAGTGACCACGTCCACACGTCCTCGTCTCTTGACCGATCGGCAGCCGACGATACCCATTCGGGCCACGGATCGAAACACTGCGGACCTCTGCTGCTGTCGCACCCACTAGCGTCAGCGCTCCGTCTCGATACGACGACAACGGTTTGGACCAGTGCGGCGCTGGAGCTAACGGTTCATTTATTCGTGGTCGATCCCCCTCCTCCTCGGAAGGACTCCTTGGCTGTCTGATTGACAGCAATTTCGAGTTCCAACCGAGAGATATCTTATGAAACGAACATGTTTTTATGCGCTGGCTTTTGCCGGCGCAGCAACAGGCTGTGCGTCCGCATTTGCGCATAACGGCGCCACCGGCATAGTCGCCGACAGGATGATGGGCATGATGATGTTGGGCGAGCAGATGCAGGTCCTGACGCCAATCATCAACGGCTCTTCCGATCCAGGCCCTGCGGTGATTGAGGAGGCCGCAGCGATGATTGCGGCTCACTCCGGCAACGCAATGACCGAGTTGTTCCCCCAAGGCACTACGGAATTCCCTTCGGAAGCACGTCCGGAAATATGGGAGGACTGGGCTCTCTTTGCTCAGTATGCCCAGCAACTGGAGAGCCTGGCCCAAGAGTTAGAAAGGACCACTGACCAACCGACGCTGGAGACCGCTCGGGTGGCGCGAAATGACTGGACAAGCATGGATACCTCGGTGCTGCTCGGACTGGCGCCGAAATCTGACCCCGAAAATTCAAGCTCTGACCCGGAAACACAATCGATCAGAAGCGCTGCCGCGGTTGCAACCGATATCGCCGGCACCTGCTCGGCCTGCCACACGGTGTTTCGCAAGTGACCTGGCCAAAAATCGATCTCAAATGGCCCGTTGTAACCGCGGTGCTCTTGGGCGGCTTTGGCCTGGGCTTGGTGACCTGGATGCTCATGCCTAGCTCCACTCCCGATTTGTCGCAGCAAATTACCGGTGACGCCAAGCGCGGTGCGTATCTTGCCCGCCTATCGGGCTGTGTCACCTGCCACACGATCGAAGACGGCGACCCATGGGCTGGGGGAGTTTCATTGGCCTCTGATTTCGGCACCTTCGTATCCCCAAACATTACCCCTGATCCAGAATTTGGCATCGGCGACTGGAGCTTCCAAGACTTCGTTCGGGCCGTAAGGCACGGGGTTGCGCCCGATGGATCTCCATATTACCCGGCATTCCCGTTCGAATTTTATGCCACTCTTACCGATCGCGATATGGCCGACATGTGGGCCGCTGTCCAAGAGGTTCCTCCATCCAACTTCGTGCCTGAAGAGAACGAGGTCCCACTGCCATTCAGCATTCGCCAGGGCGTGAAGCTCTGGCGCACCTTTTTCTACGAGCCTGTGGACTATGTCGTCGACGAGACCAAATCGACATCGTGGAACCGTGGACGGTTTATGGTGGAGGGACCGGCCCATTGCGCTGCCTGTCACACACCGAGAAACTTTGCTGGCGGCTTGGATACTGACGCTCAGTTCGCTGGTGCTTCAGGCGGCACTGCGGGTTGGACCGCACCCCCGATCACCACCGAGGCGCTTGCCGAGGGGGGCTGGACCGAGGAAAGCCTGATTGCGGCGCTGCGCACCGGGCTCACCCCGACTGGCGATGCTTTTGGAGGTGCGATGGCTGAAGTCGTTCACCTCTCCACCAGCTATTTGTTGGATCAGCATATTGAGGACATGGCTGAATTTTTGATGGATCAGTGAGGGTCGGTGTTGGTTTTAGTGGCTACGGCCCAGCCGGGTTCGCATCTACCGGCAATCTTATGACGTCGTCGCCGATACTGACCTGCACCTCCCACTGCCCGGCCATCGGTAGCATCGCACTGGCTTGAAAGGCTCCGGGACCTGCTGACAAGACGTCGGCATCTACAGTCATCTGATGTCCAGGCATCTCAATTTTTACCCGTGGATCGATGATATCGGCTCGATCCACGGGCGACCTGATGAATACGGTGAGGGTTCTATCGTCCGCCAAGCTGGCACTGACATTGACCGTGATGCCCGACGTATCGACGGTGTCCTCACCGGTCGCACGCTGAGCGGGATTGGAAACGAGTGGAATGCTCGCAAGGATCAGGACAAGGCCAAAAAACAAGGTCCCGACTGTCCAGATCATCACCAACGAGATTCCGCTCGCTTTCCGGCGTCGGCTCTTTCCTTTCGCTTTCACGGTTCCTTCTCCGAGGCTGGCGCTTTGCGGCGAAGGGCTGGCTTCTCAACGAATTTCCAAGAGAGATACGCCAGGCTTCCGGAAATGGTGCTGGACAGCAAGAAAAGCACAGCAACCTGCGGCCCAAACCAGATGGGCTCCCGCGTCAGGACCTGTTGGATTGGCCATGCCATGAGGTAGATGCCGTAGGAAAGATCGTGCCGCCGCGCGAACTCGGCGATCCGACCCCAGTTCTTGGCGCCCACGTAGAGCGCTGCATACCCTATCCCAATGATCCAGGTCACCTCCCCAAACCGGGTTCCCGTGCCGGCCACCGCCAAGGCAAGCGCCGCCATTGCCCAACCAAACCGCAGGGGAATTACTTCGCCGAATCGTCGCGCCACCGCCCCGGTGAGAAAGGCAAATCCAAAGCGGAAGAGGCTCTCGACTGGCGTTTCACCGGTGGGATCGACGCCAACGTCGGCCAGAAGGGCAAAGCCGAACGCCGCCCACGCAGCAAACGCAATGGATGGATGGCGCAGAAGTCCCAAAGCCGCAGCAATCCCGAAGACAATGTAACTCAGGATTTCGTATTTTATGGTCCAGAGCGGTACGTTTACATCGCCGGGATATCGGCCGTGCTCGAACATGGACGGCAGGACGGCCCCCTCGAAGTTCCATGCGACGTTGAGAGGGTAGAGCCAGGTCTGTGGGCTGGAATAATACTCCCAAAGGCGTGCACCTGTTCCGAAAGGACCTATAATGAGGGAAATGAGTGCAGCGCTGACGATCAGCGCCGGGTAGATCCGCAAGAATCGATTCCGGACAAACTGCCCGAGTCCTCGCTGCAACACGCTGTGGGTGAGCATCGCGCCCGATATGACAAAGAACACGTTTACTGCTGTTGCCCCCAGATCGTAAGCGGCCCAGCTCAAGGGATCGTAACTCGGTGAGTTCAAGCCCAGAAGTAGCGAATGGGAGAGCACCACACTCAACGCAGCGATCAAGCGCACGGCATTGTAACTGTTGTCGGGGTTTCCGAAGGCGGTCGAAAGCATCATGGGCGTGCCCGCGCCAGAAGCTGACGCCGGCCCATTGACGGGTCGGTTCATTGGTCATACCGGAATCTGATGTTGGATTACATCTCGTCACCGCTGAAACCGATGTTCGGCGGGTCAGAAAACAGAGTTATGCGCTCTGTTCCGGTCTCGGGGGCTGATCAATTGGTGCAGGACGATCTGATATCTGAGTCCTGACATGAGAATGTTTCCACGACCGCAGCCAGTCGGGTGGACTCGCCCAGCGGGCGTTCACGATTATGGGCGTTTCATGGACGTGGTCGGTGTTGTCGTGCTGGCCAGCACCAAGTGTGCCGGCCTCATCGATCTGGGGATCTCCAGCCCAGTCCATTCCCGTCAAGAGAGTTTCCGCAGTGGGGCCATGCAGCGGGGCGTGGGTCGCCTGGAGAGGCAACGCAATAACGATTACCCACGCCACAACAAAAAGGCGTAGGAACGATTTCCAGGAAATGTCTTTCGCCGCTATACCGATCACTGCCGCAATTTGCCCCAATACGCTGGCTACCTTCACCACCATAGTGAACCGTATCGATCAGGTCCACCCGAAGTCGCCACCTGCTGAAGCGCCCACCATGGAACATTGCTCATCAATCTAATGTCCCAATTTGCGAAATTGATCCTTCTTCCGTTATTGGTCGTGTTCAGCCTTCTGGCTGCGCCGAGCGCCATGAGTTCGCCTCCGCAAGATGGGCATCAGACGGCCGCGCACCACAACGACGTGGAGCACGACTTAAATGGCCACGAGGAGTGTGCAGCGATTGCCTGCTGCCTGATGCCTGCCAACACAGCTCGCCCCACACTCTTGGAACGAACGGCTGTTCTGGTTGATGCCTATCCTGTCCTGCACAGAAGCGGCGAATATCCCAAAGTTCCTGCCCCTCCTCCAAAGCCACTGGTTTGAACCGCGATATCGATCAATTTCAAACCGGAGAATACCTATGAAGACGTTCAAAACCCTCAGCCTCGCCATCCTCTTTGCCAGCACTGCGTCCATTGCGATGGCGCAGGGCATGGATCATTCCAACATGGATGGCATGTCCATGGACGGGATGAGCATGGATGCCGATGCCAATGAAAGCTCGGATTTACCCGAAATCTGTCTCGAGAACGCCGGCCACATGGCCGGTATGTCGATGGACATGGATATGGGCGCAATGATGGAGGGGATGAGCGAGGGTCACCAGGCCATGATGGCCGATATGGGTGCCATGCATAACGATATGATGGCGGCCATGATGGCCGAAGACTTCGATGTCGCCTTCATTTGCGGCATGATCCCACACCATCAGGGCGCTCTCGCGATGGCCAACGCGGCCCTCGAGTATGCCGAGGACGAATGGGTAAAAGAAATTGCCCAGGAAATCGTCGACGCCCAGGAACGTGAGATCGCCGAAATGCTTGAGTGGCTCGACGCCCGATAAATGGCAGTGACCGGGAGCGATCCCGGTCACCTTCTTACCTTAGCATGGCATTGCCATGGTTAATGCCATGCTGGCTGCACTCGATGTGGTGCGCGGCGGAGTCGCGATCTTTCTGCCCTCCGTTGCCGAAATCTGGCAGATCATACGCTGATCTTCCTGCTGCAATCAGCTTCGGCCGGGATCACCCCGACCCCCGACCTTTCAAGCGACTATCCCGGGGCGTGCTCCCCGACGAACGGTAATACACCCGGGGCGCTGCCCCTCTCGATGCGGCATGCTTTCTAATTCAACAACCTGTTTGCCAGAACCGTCTTCTGCTTTTTCGTCTCGGCGTTCCCGGTGCTCTCGGTGCCACTGCCGACTCCCAGGCCCTCACAACCGCGCGGCATCTACGATCGCACAACCGGAGGTATCCGCATTTACCGGAAAATGCCCTTCTCATTCTTGTTCGGAAACTGCCTGTAATAGGATTACGCCCTCCCCCCTGGCCTCGACGACGAAGGTAACGCCAGCGGCCTCGAAGGCGCTTTTCATGGCGCGCAAAGTGCGATCAAACGGGACTCTTTGACCGGTCTCGAGGAGGCGGACGGTCTGTGGCGTGATACCCGCCGCGCCAGCGAGGTCATCTTGAGTCCAGTCAAGAATAGCCCTCGCAGCGCGCACCTGCGCTGCACTGGGTAGACGTTTTCGATTGCCCGCAGATGATGTCGCAGAGGAAGATTTATTAACCAAATCAGCGGCCAAAGTATCGTTTTTCGACATTCTTCTTGATCTTTCGTCGTTTTTGTGCAACAAGCCTGTCCACGGTGACTGCACCACCGTCCTTCCAAACATCATCAATCGAGCGTCTGCGGCGGCTAATCAGGCCGGCGCGTGCTTTCTCGCGTCGTTCCATCCCACCATTGCGAGGGTACCCGATGTCCTGCGCCTTCCACGATCCCGAGATGCCCCCGTTCCAACTTGCCGAATTGCCGGTGGATCACCCGCCATCCCGGCTGTTGCGCAACTTTCTCTCACTCATCAAAGCCTGCCCTTGCTCTCACTCCTTGGGTGACGATGCCGTCATTCGCAAAGCACTCGATGCGGCGGGCCTAACTTCTGTGATTGCGCATCGCTTAAGCTACAAGGCCAACGTGATGACCATTATCGTCGTCCCGGGCAGCATTTGGCACGAACCACTTCCCATGCTCCGGATCCGCGCCATCAAGCGCGAGCGTCATGGCAACAACCGTCGGACTTGCATCATACCGGAATCGGTCGTTCATCGACAGCCCAGACTCTCGAACAGCCAATATATCAGCAATGCCGCCCAAGTCTGGGTGCCTCCCGAAGATCGCATGGCCGTCCTGCTGCACCTCATCGAGAATGGCTACTCAACGGTCATCGATTGTGCCCGTGAGGTCAAGTCCGCCCCGCCCGTGGCCGCCGTTTTTCAAATGATCAGCGACGGCACGCTGATGATCGATCTCGACAAACCTATTCTTCCGCATTCGCGGATTGATCTCATCAGCGTTCAGGACTGATCCAACCCTCAGCCGAGAGCGTGAGGCCCGGTCCTCACCAACAGGGCCGCCGGCCAATCTCGCTGCCGCGCATCGCAAGGTATCCATCAAAATCCGCGCCTGCCGGTAGGTGAGGTGCTCTGGAGACATCATGGCCGATAACGACGATTATTTGGACGATCTTGATCTCGAACTGGAACCATCCACCGCAAGGTTTCCACGCAAGCGCGGCCACACGGTGGAGAACCTTCTTCCGCGGGCATTGATCGAGAGCGTTATCGGGATGGAAGGCATCCGCGATATCAGCGCGCGTGAGGGGTTCTGCCTTGTGGTGGAGGCGCCGTCATTCGATTGGTGTGAACCTCTGCATCGCGCGCTCAAGACGATGGGTTCGTGGGACCTTCACCATTGCCCGCCCGCCATCAAGAAACCCTCGCGAGATGACGCCACCTCACAGCAACTTGTCGCCGTCCTCGGCACAGGCGGTCGTGCTTTCGGTGTTTCGCACCACCCGTCGCAAATGTTGCCACCCGCGATGTTGGCCTCAGCCGATCAAGTGCTTAAACTCCCACCTCCGGATGCACGCGTCATCTCGGCCGTCATCAAGGCTGTGACCGGCACTATCCCGGAGGGACTCCACAACAAGGATATCGCAGGTCTCGAGTTTGAGGAAATTGCGGCCTGTATTCGCCAAGGGTCCACTTCCGAGGAGTGTCTGAATCGCTTGCGACGCGCTGTGGAATCCAAACGCCGCATCGATACGACCTCGGCGGACGTTCCCGAAATCGCCGACCTCCACGGATACGGTGTAGCGAAAGAATGGGCAGTCAATCTTCTGGAGGACCTGGAAAGTTGGCGCCGGGGTGAGATCCCATTTGAAGCCATCGACCGCAACGCAGTCCTGGTCTCACCCCCGGGCATGGGCAAGACCACATTCGCACGCAGTCTGGCCAAGAGTGCGGGGTTGCCCCTGGTTGCCACCAGCGTCGGAGCCTGGTTCGCAAATTCGCCTGGGTATCTCGACAGCATCATCAAGCAGATCGACCAAACCTTTGCGGCGGCTCGCGCGATGTCTCCTGCCATTCTGCTGCTCGATGAACTGGACGCGGTCCCTGATCGTGCCACCATCTCTCCTCGCGGAGCGGACTGGTGGTTGCCGGTGATCACCCATCTGCTGATCACGCTGGACGGCGCGGTTTCGAACGCCACCAACAATTTGATCATCCTTGGTGCAACCAACCATGGAGACCGTATCGACCGGGCTCTGGTCCGGCCTGGGCGCCTGTCGAAGATCATTGAGATCGAACTTCCGGACGCCGACGCTCTCGCGGGGATCTTCAGGCAACATCTCGGCAGCGACCTTGTCGGCGAAGACCTTACCTATATCGCTGAACTCGCGTATGGAGCGACCGGGGCCCAAGTCGTCGACTGGGTGAGGTCAGCACGACGGACGGCGCGTCGCGCAAAGCGAGCCATGGAGATGATCGACCTTCTGGAGGTCCTCGTTCCCGACGAACGCCGCACCGCTCCTCATGTCGAACGCGTGGCAGTTCACGAGGCCGGGCACGCTGTTGTGTGCCACGCCCTTGGACTGGGAGAGGTCAAGGCAATCTCGATCATCTCGGGACAAAACCATGGGGGATACACCCAAACCGACACTGATCCCTACCTGTCAACGCGTTCCGACCTGGAACGCCACGTCATCCAGGCGCTCGCCGGACGGGCCGCGGAAGAAGTGCTGCTCGGTGAGCCTGGCACCGGCTCGGGTGGAAGTTCTGCGAGTGACCTTGCTCGCGCAACCATGCACATCGGCCTGCTTCACCTTGGCACCGGTCTCGGCGAGGAAATGATTTTTCGTGCCGACAAGGAGAGTGTGCCGATGATCCTTGCGCGAAGTGAGCGACACTCCGCTGCGGTAGACAAGCATCTTCGAGAACTCTACGGCCAAAGCAAGGACTTGATTGTCACCCACAAACGGGACGTTCGTGCAATTGCCGACGCCCTCATCGACAAGCGCTTCCTCAACGGGTCGAACTTTCTGTCCATTCTCGAGCGGAACGGCCCAAAACCATAGGTGAACGGGGCTTTTCTCCTCACACTGTCCTTCTCTATCAAACCCCGAGTAAGCGAAATGGCCAGAATCGACTTCATGCGCGCCGATGTCCTCGCGACGGTCTCTAAATTACGGGCTCTTGCTGACGATCTCGAGAAGATGACCATATTTGAGCCCGGCGCAGTTGAGCTTTCAAATGCTCCTATGCTTGAGGAGTGGGGAGTGAGACTCCGTCCGGTTCCTGCAATTGTTGGGACCGTTCGAAAGCGTTGAGAACGGAACGCGTAAAGTCGCGGTCAGGGCTTAAAGCCGAGCCATCCATGTTTGTCGCATAATTAACATTATGGAACTAAGCCATTGATTTTAAACATAATACTCAAGATGCTATGATTATGCAATTTTGGCAACCGGCAGCTCGTTGAGCTTGTGTCGCGGCGAGCGGAGAACGATTTTGATGTCCATTCTCGCTTATTGTTGCCGGACGTCGCCGGCACCAATGCACCCAGCCAAATTTGCCGTTGAACGCACGGCGTCAGCTTGGCGACGCAGCAGGAATGCGGGTCGAAGTCTGCCGAACGTTTTTGATGATGAAGCGGCTGCGCGGCAGAGCAGGCAACCTCGAATAGTCGATCCGCAGATCCTGCTCCGGCACATCATACCGTATGCTTCTGGATAGAACCTCCGAAGCCTGCTTCATCAGTTCGATCGTGATCCACTCACCTGGGCATCGGTGATGCATATGGTGATCGCCGCCACCTTGAGGGACGAAGTTGAAGGGGCTCCTGTCCCAATCACCAAACCGTTCTGGCCGAAACGTTTCGGGTGTTTCCCATGAGCGCGCATCATGGTTTGTGCCGTAAAGGTCGAGGAGAACGCGGCGTCCTTGGGGGAAGTGATACCCCTGCCATTCAAAGTCACGGCGCACCCGTGCCGCGACAGCAGGAAAGAAAGGATAGAACCGGCGGACCTCCTGGGCAAAGAGTTCAGTGTAGCTCTCATCATCGCCGGCCTGGAGCTTGCGCCGACACTCAGGATATTGATGCAGGGCGTGCGCTACAAACGTGATGTAGACGCTGACGGCCACAATCGGTCTGATCACGTTTAGCACTTCCACAGCAGCGAAGTGAGGCGGCAGCAACTCACCGTTCAGATCCCGGTGCCATGCAATAACATGGGCAGCGGATTGTTCGGCGGGGCGTAACCGGCCGCTTCGAATCTGACCGATGATGGTCTCGATCCAGCGGTTGCTCCTCTTGCGGGCCAAGCGAGCCCACCAGTGTTTCGGCCCAATAGATCCGGCATAATCGAATAGCGCGGTGATCTCTCGCGTTCGCTGCGCGACTTCTGAGTCCGCGAGCGACACACCGGCCCAGGCGCAGGCAGCGCGCGTGAGAAGGCCGTGCAACTGGTCATATAGAACCACTTCGTCCTTTAGCGTCCAGGCGCGAGCGCAGGTCTGCCACTCTTCGGCGGTTCCCGCCACCAGCCGAGCGAGCTGCTCAGCGCTCATCAGCGACATGAACATCTGCTTGCGGTGTTTGTGAGCCTCGTCGTCCAGGCCCTGCACGCCTCCCCGTCCGAGCAGCGTCTTTTGAATCCGCCCGACCATGGCGCCACGCCGCATGAACCGGTCGTTGTCGTAGAAGAGCCGAGCCGCTTCCGGCCCGGTCATGCAGGTCGCCTTTTGCAGCATCAGCCGTGTTTCGAATAGGTCTGCCCCATACTTCCGACATCGCTTCGATATGAACCGATACGGATCATTGATAAGGGCCAGAGTGGCGTCCGGCGTTGCGGTGCGGGGGATCTGAGGCATTGAGCGTCCTTCGTCGGGCAGGCACTGGTTCAGGCGCTACGGGCTTTCGTGTCGTCTCTGGCTAGGACGCTCTCGATGAGCAAGAGCCCCGCCCCGCATACGATCGCCACGTCGGCAAGATTGAAGGCTGGCCAATGATAGCTGCCAATGTAGAAATCCAGAAAATCCGTCACGGCGCCCTGCCGCAGCCGGTCGAGCAGATTGCCCAGCGCGCCCCCGACGATAAGCCCGAGGGCGGCGGCCGTGAGACGGTTGTCGGTTCGCTTGATCCAGCCCAGGAGCCCGGCGACTATGGCAAGCGTGAACGCCATCAGGATCCAAGCCGGAGCCTCGCCGAACAATCCGAAGCTCACGCCGGTGTTAAAGCCGAGCACGAGATTGAAGAAATCGGTGACAGGGATGACCTGAGGTGGGTTCATGACATGGTTCAGGACCAACCATTTCGTCGCCTGATCAAGGAGAAATCCGCCAAGGACGATTGGAAGGCCGAGCCTGAGCATATCGCATAATCCCTTAAAAACCCCGGCTCAGCCGATTCGGCCGAGGGCCGGGAACGTCTGGAGGAGCCAAATTGCAAAGCTGGAGAGATGGCCGGTAATCATGGCGATACCCATGACCACCATCACCCCGCCAGCGACGATTTTGAGCACCCGGCCAGTTCGGCGCATTGACAACATCCGTGTCATGAATCCGCGCATGAACAGAGCGGCCAGGATAAAGGGCAGGCCAAGGCCCAGCGAGTATACGGCCAACAGCGCCGTTCCGCTTGCAACCGTGGCGTTAGCGGCGGATAGGGCCAGGATCGAGCCCAGCACAGGTCCGATGCATGGGGTCCAGCCGAACGCGAAAGCGAGACCGAGCAAGTAGGCAGACCAAGCGCCGCCGCTGTTCGGACTGGAATGGAACCGCACGTCACGATCGAGCCAAGGCATCGGTACAAGGCCGGTTGTGAACAAGCCGAAGATGACGACGATCACACCGCCGATCAGGTTTGCTTCGTAAAGATGCGTGCGCAGGAGTCCGCCCAACGCGGTCGCACTGGCCCCGAGCAAGACGAACACGGTCGAGAAGCCGAGAACGAAGCAGAGGCTGAGGCCGAGGGTTCGGCTCGCCGCCTTTATTCCGGAATGGGCCGGAACCCCGTCGGCGCTGATCGTGCGCCCCGCGACATAGGATATATAGCCCGGTACTAGCGGCAGAACGCAGGGCGACAAAAAGGATATCACGCCTGCGGCGAAGGCTGTCGCTATTCCGATACTGGAAATCTCCATCAGACCAGCTCCAGCACCCAGACGACAACGACGGCTACATAGGTAGCGTAGGCGCCAACCAGGGTAAGAACCTGCCAGCGGCGGAAGCCGGGTTCGGACCCGCCCCAGCGGACGAACGCCGCGTAGAGCGCAGGCATAAGCGCGACAAAGACGAAACTTACCCAGACCAGCCGGAAGTTGTCGATCTGCGTCCCGACAAGCGCCAAGGGCAGAAATCCGACCGTCATGGTCATGGCGTGATCGCCGATGATGTTGGTGAGTGCCGGCGTGATCTGGCCGCTCCGCGACACCTTCCAGGACGCGAAGATCTCTGGCAGGGCGGCAACCGGCGCAGTGATGAACAGGCCGCCGATGATCGGCGAGATGCCAAACGCCTGCACTAGATTTTGGGTCGAGATGACGGTGAAATAGGCGCCGAGTGCGAGAACCCCAACGCCGGCGACCGCCATCCATATCCCCTTGCGCGACCACTCGACCTGCTCGGGCTTCTCGCGGCCGCGAAAAAACGCCTGGGCGGCATAGGCGGCATAGGCGGCCAACAGGACCCCGCCATCAATTGGCTGTAGCCCCTGCCAGGGCGCAGGAAGGATCAGGAGAGCCGCGAGCGCCAATATGCCGAGATATGGAAGAGCCTGCACGGTTGCTGCTTTCGGATCAACACGCAATAGGTGCTCGCGCAGGTGCTGTTGATGTCCCGGGTCATCCGGAATGTCGCGCTTGCGCGTTGCGAGATAGCCGACGGAAACGAGCGCGGGGATGCCGATGGCGGTCGAGCCGAGCATTGCCCCCAAGCCGATATCGGTCACGCCCCGCACGGCGCTGGTAACGTTGACACCGACTTCCGGGCTTGCAGTGGCGATGCCAATCAGAGAGCCGCCAGCAGCCGCCGAAAGCCCCCACTGTTTGCGCAACTTACGAAGGGGCTCCGCCAGATGATCGGAACCCCACGCCGCCGCGAAGACGGCGGCCAACAGGACAGCAGCCCATATCCAAGTGCTCATGCTCCTCCGTGACAGGTTGTCCGGATCGAGCTGATCGACAAGGCGCGGTTCGTGAAGGAGCGGTCGGGTTTGCGGCTCGATATCATGCCGGAGCGCTCCGCCGTGTCGACGAAGCTTCCCGCAAATCGCTGCGGGCGTCGCGGATGATCGACCAGGACGACTGCAGGAACAGGCCGGCGATCACGGCGGCGACGACGAGGTCCGGCCAAGCCGTTCCTGTCCAAGCCACCAGGCCTGCCGCCACGACGACGGCTGCGTTTCCGATCGCGTCGTTGCGCGAAAAAAGCCAGACCGCCCGCACATTCGCGTCGCCCGTTCGGTGGGGCAGCAATGGAAGAACCGCAACCACATTGACGACGAGTGCAACCAGTGCGAACAGGCCCATCAACTCGGCCTCGGGTTGCTGCTGCACCAGCACGCGATAGGCCGTATTCACAAGGACCCCAAGGCCGAGCGCCCCAAGAAAAAGGCCTTGGATTAAGGCGGAACGGGCGCGCCAGACGATGCTCCACCCGATGGCGAGGATGCCAAGAAAAGTAATGAGGCCGTCGCCCAGGAAATCGAGTGCGTCGGCCTTTAGCGCCTGCGAACCAGAAATAAAGCCACCGAACATCTCGATGATTCCGTAGCCGACATTGAGTACGACCACGATCCACAACGCGCGTTTATAGGCCGGTGTAATGTGCGATAGGTCCTTGGGCAGATCGTCAATGTCGCCCTCGGTGTCGGTTTCGGGTGCATCCAGACGGTCAAGCCGGTATCCGATGCCGCTGACAGCGCGTTCGACCTCCGGGAGGCAGGACGCGGGGTCGCTGACGTGCAACGTCATGATCTGCGTGGCAGTCGAAACCTTTACCTCGTCCACCCCAACCGAGCGCACTGCCTTCTCGATCTTAGCCGCGCAGGAGGGGCAATCCATGCCGGTGACGCGGTAGCGTGCGGTCTCGGCATCGTGCGCTGATGCTGCTATTGTCATGGCTATCTTTCCTGTTCGAGAGAGGCTATATATCATCCGTGACTGATATGTCTAGTAATGTCGAAGTGCTGGAGCGGATCAAGGATACAACCTTTGCTCTGCGTACGAAGCTATTCCGGGGATTGGCCGATGCCTCGCGCTTGTCAATTCTTGATGCTTTGCGCACGCGGCCGTTGTCTGTCGGCCAGATCGTCGCGATCACGGGTCTGTCGCAGCCGAACGCCTCGAACCATCTGCGGTGTCTCAGCGAATGCGGCCTCGTCTCCGGCGAGCAGCGCGGCCGTTTTGTCCATTATCGCCTGAGCGATCAACGTCTGAATGATCTGTTTTTGCTTAGCGACCAGCTGCTGACGGAGACCGCGTGCGCCGTAGATACCTGCGGGAACTATGGCACAAGCTGATCCAAGCGGGTTATTGCTGGCGCAGCGCTCCATTTTGCGGTCCCGCCGATTTCAGGTCGCGCATGAGGCGTACCTTCCTCGGCAGCACACCGGCGCGGATCGTCGTTCCCGGCCATGCAAGTCCAGGATCGGGCCGCGGACCTGATCCGTTCGAAGGGCCTGACGGACAGGTCGTCACGTTGCCGCCGCTGGCCTTCTCTACACCTTGATGGACCCTATTCCCGGGCGCCGCGCAAAGGCGAGGCTAAACGTTACGCCTGCGGCGATGTGCAGGAGGCGGCGCTGGCCCATTTGAAGCATATTCGGCTCAAGATTGCCGATCTTCGGCGCATGGAGCGTACGCTTGCCGATACGGCCGCACGCTGTGAGGGCGGAACGGCTGCCGACTGCCCGATTATCGACGTGCTCAGCCGGGCGCCGGGCTGATGATTGCCATGTCGCGACAAGCCGCGGATTCTCACGGCTCACACGACATAGCGGTCCCAGCTCCCATAATGCTCCTTACTACGGGGACCGCGCGGCAGGCTAAGGGCGATCAGGAGAATGCCGGTGATAACGCTTGCCCCCGAAGCGAGCGGCGCCGCGCCGATAAGCAGCCAGGGCGACGCAATCAGCCACAGCCCAAAGGCTACGTTGATGAAGCGCAAGGGCCGCGCGACTTCCGCCATAGCCATCACGGCAACGGTGACAATGAGCGCGCCGACCAGATGATCGCTGTCCGCCATCGGTGGCTCGGTACCGAACGCTAGACGGCTGAACATCAGCCAAAGGCCAACGGCAGCGCTTCCAACGAGCGTCCACGGTACAGTCACCCCACGGGTCGCCGACTTGATGGTGCCCCCGAGATCGGAATCGAAGCCGGACTGCTTGTCCTCGCCGCTGCCGGGCAGCGCGTCGCCCTTGAAGAAAGATCGCCAGAACGGTCGTCCGCGCCGCTTGTTTAGGACCAGGAACTGCCCCATCGCCACGAGCTCATCGGTAAGCGAGAAGGCAGGACCGTTCAGCCGGCGTAGTTCCAGGGCATGAGGGCGTCGATGTCGCTGTTGGGCCAGCCATTGGCGATACGCTCGAGGGTCTGGGTGAGCCAAACATGTGGGTCGACATCGTTCATCTTGGCCGTGATGAGCAACGTTGCGATGGTTGCCCAGGAGCGGCCGCCCCCGTCACTGCCGGCAAAAAGGCTGTTCTTGCGCGTAATGGTCTGGGGTCTGATGGCGCGCTCGACGATATTGGAGTCGAGCTCGATGCGGCCATCCGAGAGGAAGCGTTCGAGCACGGCACGCCGGGCGAGCGTGTAGCGGATCGCCTCGGCCAGTTTCGATTTCCCCGAGATGCGGGGCAGTTCCCGGTCCAGAACGGCGAGCAGGTCGCTCACGATCGGCGCGGACTTCTCGGCTCTGATGGCGGCGCGCAGATCGGGGTCGTGACCACGAATGTCGTCTTCGATGGCCCACAGCGGTGCCATCGCCGTCACCACGGCACCGGCAAAGGGCGAACCGTCACTGGCCTGGAGATCGAAGAACTTGCGCCGTGCGTGCGCCCAGCACCCGGCGAGCGTCATGGCGTCGTTGGCGCCACTCGCTTTGCCCAGTCGGTTATAGGCAGCATAGCCGTCGATCTGCAGGATCCCGCGATAGCCGTCCAGATGCCGGGCGACGCATTCGCCTGATCTGCTGTCTTCGAAGCAATAGGCCACCATCGGTGGACTTGATCCTCCAAAGGTCCGGTCGTCCCGGGCATAAGCCCAAAGCCAAGCTGTTTTCACCTTGCCAGTGCCAGGCGCCAGGGTCGGAAGCCGGGTCTCGTCGGCAAAAACCCGCTCACCGAGCTTGATGGTTTTGAGAACATGGTGGGCGAGTGGCTCGAGCTCGAAGCTCAGCCGCCCCATCCATTGCGCCATCAGAGACCGATCCAGCTCCACCCCATCACGAGAGTAAATCTCTTCCTGGCGATAGAGCGGTAGGCCATCGGCGTATTTGCTGACCGCCACCTGGGCCAGCACCGCCTCGGTGGGAATGCCGCCGGCAATGAGATGGTTGGGCGCCGGAGCCTGCGCGATGCGATCCTGGCCGTCCGCCAGGCGATAGGCGTATTTGGGGCGACGGGTGACGATGACGCGGAACCTGGCCGGCGTCACATCGAGGCGCTCGGTGACGTCCTCACCGATCCGCACGGCATCAAGGCCTTCGCACTCGGCCGGCACCTCGGGCTCGATCACCTCCTCGATCCGCTCCAGGTGCGGTGCAAACCCTTTCCGGGGACGCGGAGGACGGAGCGCGGCTTGTCCGGATTGCTTTTCGCGTTTGGCCTCGATCTCGCCAAGACCGGTCCGCAACTCATCAAAGGCGAAAGCCATCTGCTCGTCATCAAGGGGGGCGATCCGCAGCTTTTCCGAGCGAGTGCCGTATTGGGCCCGCTGCAGCAGGGCGATGATGGATTCCAGCCGGCCGATCTTTTCCGCGTCGGCAGCCTTGTCCGCCTTCATGGCGGCAATCTCGGCCTCATGCGCGGCGATTTCAGCTTCCAGAGCCCGGCGCCGCTGCTCGGCCGACGCCACCCTGTCCTGGGCCGCCACGATCATCGCCTTGAGGGCGTGGACGTCATCGGGGAGCGCATGCAAATCGGCCGGGTTCATGCCGCGATCATGGCACAAAACACCCCCGATTGCCTGGCTTTTTGCGCTCCCTGAGTCAGTCTGCCGCAGACGTTTACCCAGCAGATTGCGGCCGGTTCACCGGCACTGTTCGCACCCGCTTCCAGTCCATCCCCTCGATCAGTGCCAGCAGCTGTGCGTAGCTCATCTGCACCCGAGTATTACCAATCCGCGGCCAGCAGAACGCCGCCTTCTCCAACCGCTTGGCGTAAAGGCAAAGTCCGGTGCCATCCCACCACACGATCTTGATCCGGTCGGCCCGCTTGGCGCGAAAGACATAGAGCGCGCCATTGAAGGGGTCCGCTCCAGCATCGCGCACCAGACCAACAAGACCGTCTGGCCCCTTGCGAAAGTCCACGGGCTGGCTGGCCAGATAAACCTTTACACCCGTAGGGATCATGCCGACCGCACAGCGCGGATTACCCGCCGCAGATGGGCGTCTCCGACATCGGAGCCAACCCGGACCACCGTGTCACTGACCACGATCTCGATCATACCGCGCTCAGACCTTGCGGCGGCTACCACTCCTGCATCGTCATCGCGTTTTGCGACCTCGCCGCGCTTGAATGCCTCGGTGCGCCAACCGAACAACTGCGAAGGAGAAATCCCGATCTCGCGCGCCAGCGCCGACACGTTGGCCCCAGGCTCAAGACAGCGCGCCACCATCTCGGCCTTGAACGCATCCGACCACCGGCGCCGCCGAGCGACAGGCGCGCCCTCCATACGATCAGGCACCGCCTCGATCATATGAAAACTTCCATCTCCAGGCATAGTCGTAGACATAGAACATAACACCCATCACAAATTCTCGGGTGCCAATACCGCCGGATGTCGGCCGTCACCAGACGGGGTGGGCTTCTCGCTTACGACCGTTCAAGCACATCCCTATTTGGACAATGGGCCGATCGTGACGTCCGAAGTCTATGCCCTTGATCACGCGGCCGGATGGGCAAGGACGTTTTCCCGCTTTTATCGTCTCGGACCGACCTGAGGTTCTCGGGGGCACGGAGGGCCAAATACGTTGCATTTTGGGCCAGCAATACAGGTGCCGCCTGACAACTTTTCCATAACCGAAGCAAGCGATCGGCGTAGCGAGGCACAGGACGTTGTTGATTTCGACGGACGGCACAGTTTGCGAAGTGTCGGTCCGAACGGATCTGAAAAGAAATGATGCCGCTGCACCGACCGGCGCTTGGATGGCTGCGATCGGATTTTCCCATCATCGCCGTGACTCCCGAAGCACAAATACCTGTTCGCCTGAGCGTCAGTGCCGATCGCGCTACCGCCATCTTCCAGTGGCTCCAGGCCATTACCTGTCGCTTCAATAACACTGGCTGATGGCTTAACGCCATTAGCTGTTTGGTTGAGGCCATCAGCCAGTATGTTGAGGTGCATACTTCCTCGAATTTGGCCCTCATAAGCCATCAGCTAATGGCTTGCCCGTTCTCGCCGATGGCACATTGCCATTGCGCCGTGGCCACACAACTTCAATTTAGGGATTTGTTATCAGGAAGCTGCCATTTTGCCTCTGAGGTGAAGCATGGCAAAAGAGACTATATTCGAGCCCGATGTGTCGATCGGGGATCTGCTCGTGCTCGCGCGGTTGTCTGCTCTATATTGGGACGCGGGTAAGGCGAACCCTGGCACGGCACTGAGCGAGGAATCCAAGGTATCTGCCACCAGAATCCGCAATACGATGATGCGGATTGTCCATGCTGTTGGACCAGTAGAGATTGAGGGCAAGTCTCGGCGGACCCAGATCCCAAGTGCTCGAGGGCGAAATGTCGGTGCGGCCGGTGTCATCGCCGAGGCGATCCTGACCATCGCAACCGACGATGAGACGGATCAAGAGGCCCTGCGAATGAGGTTGAACCACCTCCTGATGGAGCTTGAGCGCCAATATAGCGAGGGCGCGTTCAAGACATTGGCAGGGCCGACGCGGTTTTGAATAGACTATGCCGTCTCGTTTACCTTGCTTTGGCAGTATCAGATTGGAAGCCCTTTCTCTCGGACTGCCAAAATCACCGGTAAAAGGAAGTGTTATTGGGCTCAGGAGCTCTGAACCGATCAAATGCATCGAGCACGTCACCGGCGAGGAATAAGCGGTTTCGACGACCCTCCCCCGCTAGGGTGACGATCTTCTTTTCCACAAGCATCTGGATAGCGTTGTTTGCCACCGGGAACGATACACCGAGTTCGCTACTCGCATCCTTGACCGTAAAGGCCGGCTTGGTGAGCATCCACGGAACCATACGGTGAAGGACGCTGTCCTTGCGAATGCCCTCTAACTGACCATTCCATTCGCTGGTGATTTCAGACAATCGGTCCAGCCGCTCGATATTGCTTTCGGCCGTTTGGCGAACGAACGATAACCCGATGTTGCACCACCGAGTGAAATCCCCAGTCCGACGCACATCTTTTAAGGCATCTATGTAGATATCCTTGTCGGCATGGACGGCTTCGCCAATGAATGTGGAACCCGAACGGGTCGCCCCTTTCCATTTCATCACCAACGGCAGGAGCAGTCGGCCGATGCGGCCGTTGCCGTCCGTAACGGGATGAATACTCTCGAACATCCAGTGCGAGCAGAGCTGCCGGATGAGCTCGGGCGTGCGGGAGTCGACTTGCATGGTGAATCCGAGCCACTCTTGCAGCGCATCTGGCAGTTGGGAAGGATGGGTATAAAAGAACAGTCCGCCGATGGATTCAGGGTCATAGGTGGAATTAGGCAACGACTTGAATGCGCCGGCGCCACCTTTTTTGAACGCATTCGTATCCCTCTCGAACAGGCGCCGATGGATTGCAAGAACGGCCTGCAGCGGGTCTGGGGTGTCAAGCGATGCCTCGAATGCGTAGGCGCATGCAGCCACGACCTTGGCATCTTCCGGATCTGACGCTGCGTCGGGAATGCTCTCGTATTCCATGAGGTCGGTGAAGGTCGTCGTGCTGCCCTCAGCCCCTGAGGAATGTACGGCATCGAGGCGCGCGAAGAGTCGGCCAATGGAACCCTGTACTCCAAGTTTCGATACCCGACGGTCAAATTCAGCCAATGCAATGGTGGTCGTCTGCAGACCGTCCACCACGTCTTCGAGGGCAGGCACGACCGGCACACCGGGTCGATAGCAGGCACGGTTCTCATCGAGGAAGAAAGACCCAAAAACCATAGCAGAAGCTTTCGTTATGAACGGTTTTAACGATAACCCTTAATAACGAAAGTCGCAATTGTTGTTTCCGGACTCTTTCCGGTCGGCTTACCTGGCCGGCGGTGACATTCGCCCTCGCCTTACATCATCAGACTACCAGAAGCGGCATATCCATGTGGCAGCACGTTCAGTTCGGCGATGGCGCGGAGGCGGCGACGACGGCTGCTAAACGACCACCCCGTTGCCACGTCGCTGCTAACCTGCAGCCAAGCCCCTTTCCGGCGTTCCAACCTTCTCCTGGCAAAGAGTGAGATCGCGCAAATGGAGGAATGGCTCGCCAAGTTTCGACTTCAGGTCGACGCCAAACGTCGGCGAACGGGGAACAATCCTTGCCGGCCATCACCGGATTCACCAGAGAACAGCTCGATCTTGACGCCGTCCGGCATCGAGCCTGGCGGATCGTTGTTTTCAATCACGTAGACCTGTCCGATTTCGCGCAAACCGGCGAGGTGCTTGTAGAACGCTTGGTCCAGCGTTGTGCTCGCGATGGCCTTCTCGTCTGCCTCCAATTCCCCATGACGTTCGTAGTGGACCGGCTTGCGATAGGTCACGAGCGGGGAATCCAAGACCACGAAACCCGGATGCGGCAGACGGTTGGTGCGGCAATAGATCATTACCGCCACCACGAAAGCGGAGTGAAACACCGCCTTGACGCCTTTGCCGTTCTGGCCCCGCGGCTGGCCGTTGATGGCAATGTCCTGCCGCTTCTCGTCCCACGTGACTGCTTCCACACTAGGATACTCCCATGCCTTGAGAACGTCCCGAACCACCTGCGCGAAATCGTGACCCGTCGGCCCGTCGATGCCGATGATCAGACCGTCGGCCTTCTGGCGTCCCACCGTTGAGGCGGATATTGCATCCCGCTTGACCTGCATTGCCGATCGCCGAGAGCGCATCTCCGATAAGTTCTCGAATCGGGCGAGTCGTTCGGCCGCCGCCTGGTAGTCCCGGCGTCCCGACGCCTCCTGCGGTCTCAGGCGGGAAATCGTCGCCTCGCGGGCGCGAATCTCTTTCGCCGTGAACTCCAGCCGCAAGTCGAGGGCGGTCTGCTCGGCGTCGATACCGGCCAAGGCGGTTTCCAGACCGCGCATGTCGCGGCGAATCTTGGTGATCTCGGCTTGGGCTGTTGCGTGTTGGCGATCAAGGTCCCCGAGCTCGTGCGGCAGGTGCTGATCGCCGGGCAGCGCACCACACATCGGGCATGGCTGGTCCTCGAAGCGCTGCAGCAGGAATCCGCCTTCCTCGATGGCCTCGAGCCGCCGAATATCGATGCGGTAAGTGTCTTGAAGCTCAAGGAAGCGAGCCTTCATTGCAACCAGCTGACCGAGTTTAGAGCGGTCCGCATCCATTGTGTCCATGAGGCCGCGGCGCTCCCGCGTGGCGGTGTCGAGGTCTTGCTGAAGCTCGGCCAGCGAGCCTCCAAAATCCTCTAGCTGTGCAGTCAGCCGTTCGACTTCGGCATCGAGGCTGGCCAGATCGACGTCGCCGAGTTCGCGGTCGATCTCCCCGATCATTTCATCCAGAAGTTCGACCTTGCCATTGTTACTGGCCTTGATTGCCTTCTCATTGGGCACTTCGATAACGTCGCCGTCGTCCTGCCCAGTCAGGATGAATCGAAAGACGTTCTTGTTTAGCGTGGGCCCGTTCTTCGGGCTCACGATGGTCGGGCTGTCCTCCGAAAACATCCGGTCCTCGTCTACAGTGACGTAAGGCATGAAATGACGGATGGAGAACGGGACGAGCTGCGCCGCCTCGGTCGAGGCGATCCTGGCATCCTTGATGCCGATGCTTTCGAGCAGCAATTCGGAGACGCTGCCCGTCTTACCCTTGCCGTGATCGGCGGACAGCACCACGCCAGTCCCGCCGGCGAGCCTACCATCTTTTGCCAAACCCTCGTAGACCTTAAAGCCACCGCCCTTGCGCGCACGCTCGAGGGTCACCTGCCGGCCGTTTCCGAGCGTCAACCCGAGCAGCACTTTTGTATATTCCGATCCGTGGTTCTTCAGGATGTCGGGGGGTTTTCCGCCCAGCATGAAGTCGATCACCTTAAGGGAATAGGACTTGCCGGCGTTCGATCCGCCGTAGATGAGGGTCAAACCTTCCGCGAACTCGATTCCGGCCGGTTCTTGGCCATCGCCGACGAACGTGAGATGCTCCAGCCGGAGCTTGGCAAGCATAGGCTCAGGCATCCGCAGAACCGCCTTCTTCCCGGAACTCAAGACTCCAGCGCTCGATACTTGCGCGCAACCGCGTCAGGAATTCGTCGCCAATGTCCTGCCACTGTTCGGCCAACCATTTGGAGCGGTCTAAGAGGTCGCGGTTGTAGTCGGTGCCCATGAGCCTGACGAAGGCCGGCGCGTCCTCGGACGCGGCGAAGCGAACACCGTCGTCGGCCTCGACCACATCCACGAGACTGGCGCGCCGCATTAGGCCCAAGCCGTCCTGGATGACGCGCCTGCGCACATGATATTCGCCCACCCGCGATCCGATGGCTGGATGCAGGCTGACCGGGCCGCCGATATCGGCCGTGTGGACCACGAAGAAGTCAAACAGTGACATGGTGTCGAGATCGAGGGCAGCCGGATAACAAGCCTCGAGGATCAACAGAGATCGCACGCCAGTCTCGACGCTGCCGTTGAAGAGGCGTGGTGTGGCGGTCACATCTTCGTCCACGGCATGACCCCCTCGTTAGCGAAGTGATGGCATGTGCCCTGGCGAACCTGGACAGACGCCCGCCGATGCCGACCGAAGATGCCGGTGACCTCAACCCTGCCTGCACGGTCAATCACCCTCGTCAGTCGTTCGAATCCGCTGGTACTGGCATAAGTCTCGAAAACCCCCGCATGCACTTCTTCGTTGAAAAGCTGCAGATGCTCGGGCTCAAGATTGTCCCGGAAGTGACGGCGGAAGGCGTCGGTGTCGTAGTACCGCCGGCGTTGCATTGTCAGATGAATGCCATGCTCGGCATCGGCCAGTACCGCATCTGCATCGGCGAACGGCACGCCGGCGCGCTCCGAATAAATGACGACCAGTTGCCCGACATATACCGATTCCTCGTCGGCCACGGTGCCAGGTATGATGCCCTTGGGCGCGTCGCCGGGGTCATCGCCGAACGTGTCGGCCAGAACGAGGTTCATACCGGGCAGCGCGAGCATCTTGTCAACGTCCCAGCCTTCGATGTCGGCGAACGAGAACTCCTCGATCAACTGCCGCAGTGCTGGCGTCATCGGGACCGGATCCCCGTTGCTCCTAATCTTGCGGGAGCAGCGCGCGTCCCATTCGGCGAGCATCGTCGACCGAAAGCGCTCGGGATTGTGCAGCAGCTGCTCGGCCCCACGATTGAAGCCCTTGGGGGCGACGAACACATATTTCCGCGGTGCGGTGAAATGGCCTTCCGACGCGAAGTGGAGGATCTTGCCGACTTCTTCAAACATGGTGGGGCCATCGAGGGGCTTGGCCAGCATCTTGCACTGGAAATTGTCCCAAGGGCCTTCGTGCTTGGCGCTGCTGATGAATCCGCCGACGTCACGGCCCATGTCCGACGCATCACCGAATTCGTGATGGTCGACATAGTCGGTCAGGCGCGTTGCGACCCAGCGGTGAACGAAGCGCTCCAGCCCCTTGGCGGAGAGCAGCAGAATATCATCTCTATATGTGAGCTTGCCGCCCATCTCATCCTACCATGCGTCACTTCACGCTAACTGATCCAAGAGAACGCCCTAGGGGTCACAGCGCCGCCTCCCTCCTGAAGATGGCATAGCATCTGGCAAGCTACCAGCCCATGCTGCCGAGATCCTGTGGCCAACCATCTCGCAACGAGATTCATGTTGCCCGGTCGGATCGACTCAAAACTTTTGGTCGCTTCCCGGATTTCCGGGCTTAAATCGACTCAACATTTTTTGGTCGCATCAAGCCATGGTGAAAATGGTGGGCCCGTCCGGACTCGAACCGGAAACCAGACCGTTATGAGCGGTCGGCTCTAACCAATTGAGCTACAGGCCCACGCTTCGTTCTCCTAGCGGGTCGACGCTTTGAGGTCCATGGGGTTTTGCATCTGTTTACCGTTTTTTCCGGCGGCTTTGCCCGCTGCCGCAAATCCGTCTCAATGCATCAGGAAAACTTGAGTGTTCTGCTTGGGGCACAACCAATTCCAACGAACGAGATTTCCAGGAGACTATTCATGCGCTTTCCCCTGACGTTTGCACCCATTGCGATGGCCGTGCTGCTCGCAAGCCCGGCGCTTGCCGACACCATGAGCTTGAGCGGCACAGGTACCGTGCGCGCCGCGCCCGACATGGCAACCATCAACACCGGCGTGACAACGCAAGCCGAGACCGCGCGCGAAGCGCTCGACGCCAATTCGGCTGCCATGGCCGATCTGGTCGCCGCCCTGCGCGAAGCGGGCCTGGAAGATCGCGACATCCAGACCTCGGACTTCTCCGTCAGCCCGCAATATGTCTATTCGGACCGGCGCGATGACAATGGATACACCCCGCCGCCCGAAATTCAGGGCTATCAGGTGTCCAACACCGTCACCATCGTGGTGCGTGACCTTGAAGCGCTGGGATCCGTCCTCGATCAGGCCGTAACCGTGGGTGCCAACACCATCAACGGTATTGTTTTCGCCGTCGATGACGTGACCAAGCTTGAGGAGGAAGCCCGCAAGCTGGCCTTCGCCGATGCCATGGCCAAGGCGGAAACCTATGCCGGGGCAGCAGGATTGCGCCTGGGTTCAATCGAGTCGATCCGCGAAATGGATGCCCAGCAGCCGCCCATGCCGATGTATCGTGCCCAGGCCATGGAAATGGCCGCCGATGGGTCGGTCCCCGTGGAAGCGGGCGAAATGTCCTATTCGATCACTGCGACCATCGAATGGGAAATCGAGGACGACAACCAATAGTCCAATACCATGGACCATTGAAAAAGGCCGGGTCCTCTGGATCCGGCCTTTTTTGTCAGACGCCGAGCGCCTGCAGGATCATCCGCCCGCCCACAACCACAAGGAAGATCGCAAACACGATCTTGAGCAGCCTCGCATCGAGCCTGTGGGCCAGCGCCACGCCAATCGGCGCGGTCAGTGTCGCAAGGCCGCCAATGAGAATGAACGAGGGGATGTTGATAAAGCCGACACTAAAGGGTGGTGTGCCCGCCGCGCCCCATCCCGAGATGACGAACCCGACGACCGCTGGAACGGCAAGGATGACGCCGAGCGTCGAACTGGTTCCCACCGCGGTGTGAATGGGCGTTCCGAACGCCGTAAGCGTCGGCACGGTCAGCGATCCGCCGCCAACTCCCATGAGTGCCGATATATAGCCGATCACCGCCGCTGAGATACGATTGACCATCGGCACGCCCGCCAGCGATTCCATCAGCCTGCGCTGAACCGGCAACGCCATGTTGAGCGCTATGAACAACGCCATCACGCCAAAAATGATCTTGAGCGCCGCAGCGCTGTAGAGCCCTGCCATGAGCCCGCCCAGAAGCGAGGCAACAACGATCCAGGGTGCCCACAGCCTGACGATCCTGTGGTCCACGGCGCCCCTTTTGTTATGGGCGCGCGCGCTGCGCATTCCGGTGGGAATGATGACGGCCAGCGAGGTGCCGACGGCCACATGCATGATGATTTCGGGACTGTAGCCGAGCAGTTGATAGGCAAGCACCATGGCCGGAACCATGATGATCCCGCCTCCGATGCCGAGCAGGCCGGCCATGACGCCGGACACCGCCCCGGTCAGCGCCAACCCAATGGCGAAGGGGAGAAAATGTGTGATGATATCGGACAAGGACGTCTGTTCCTGAGCGCGGGGAAGTCATGCGCCCTGATGCAAGAAATTGATGGCCGCCCGACTCTGTCGCCGTCGACCGGACACAGAGACTATCGGGCACTTGTCGGCATCTGTCGACCCCGGGCGCAGAGCCCGTCTAGCCTTCTCCCAGGACGTGCATGACGATCTGTCGCCGATGCGGCGCGTTGCGATGTTCGAAAAGATAGAGACCCTGCCACGTCCCCAGAACCGGCCGGCCATCGATCACCGGAATGGATATCGAGGTCTGGGTCAGCGCCGATTTGATATGGGCGGGCATGTCGTCGGGCCCCTCGGTTGTGTGGACGACCCAGTCCATACCGGGCGGCACCAACCGGGCAAAGAACGATCTGAGGTCGGTTTGGACATCGGGATCGGCATTTTCCTGGATCAGCAATGAGCATGAGGTGTGCCGGCAATAGACCGTCAACAGCCCGTCGCGAACGGGATTCGATGCCATGAAACGCCCGATATCGGGCGTAAATTCATAAAGTCCCTGCCCGCGCGTGGTGATCTCCAGTATCTCGCTCGATTGCTGCATTGCACACCGTCTCCAATCGTCCGCGCAACCCTATCGCAAAGGCGGCGCGGAACCCAAACGGGTTGATCGCGTTTTTGTGACATCTCGAGCGCGTGCCGTCTCGTGGGTTTGCACTGCCCCTTCTGCAATGCCCTTGAACGGCACGCGCTCGACCCCAGACACCCTATCGCGGCCATCCGCCTTCGGTGTTGAAATGAATGGAGATAGAAAATGGCTGATATTGATCGCGACTACACGGATCGCAATCGCACCGAGCGCGAGCGCGTCTATGCAGTCAATTCCGGCGGCAGCGCCGGCTGGTGGATCGGCGGCGTGCTTGTTCTCGCGGTGCTGATTATTGGCTTTATTGCGTTGAGCGGCGGAGAACCCGCCCCCGTCAACACCGTTCCCACCGCTGTTGAAACCACGCCTCCGGCGACCGAGCCCGCACCCATGACGGAAACGGCGCCGGCAACCGAACCCGCTCCGGCACTCGAAGCGGCCCCCGAGGCCACCGCACCGGTGGAATCGGCTCCGGCTGAAACTGCCCCTGTTGAGGCCGCACCTGCCGAAGCTGCTCCCGCAGAGCCGGCTCCTGCCCAGTAAGATTTCAGACTTTGGGGCGTGTCGTTACGGCACGCCCCTTTTCTTGTTCAGCTTGGCGTCATTTTGACGATGTTATCCATCCCTTTCGTGTGACCGCGTGAGCGGCCACATCATTTGCCGGGGGGCAGAGGAGAAAATCCCATGAAGCTCAAACAATTGCTCTTGACCAGTACCGCTATGCTCATGCTCGGCACCCCTGTGGCGCCGCTTTTTGCGCAAAGCGGCAATGCCGACCTTACCGTGGCTCAGGCCGCGCCTCCGGCCCTGGCCGGCGCCATCCAGACCTATCTCGAGGCCCAGGCCGCCGTTGAGGCAGCCCAGGCCTCTGGCGGTGATGCCGCCGCAGCCGAGGAAGCTCTGGCCGCCGCACGCGATGAACTGGGCGCCCTGTGCGCCGCAATCGGACAAGCCGATATCGATGCCTGCATCGCCATGTTCGAAAGTGGCGAGATAGCACCTGCCGCTCCGGCCCCCGAGGCTGAAATGGCGGTCGAAGCCGAAGCAGAAGCCGCCGCTGAACCTGAGGCCCCGGCACCTGAAGCGGAGCCCGCTGAAGAACCAGCGCCCGTAGAGGAACCCGCGCCCTTAGAGGAGCCTGCTCCTCCCGCCGAGGCCGAGGCCGCTCCCGCAGAAGCCGAACCCGCTCCGGCGGAGGAACCGACACCAGCACCGGCTGAAGAGCCTGCTCCGGTCGAAGAAGCACCCACCGCTCCGGCTGAAGAGTCCGCCCCTCAGCCCGAACCTGCTCCGGCTGAAGAGCCCGCTCCTGCTCCCCAAACCATGGAAGAGCCTGAACCGGCGGCTCCCGAAGCTCCTGCAGCCGAGCCCGCCACGCCTGCCGAACAGCCTGCTGCCGACGCGGACGCCTCGGCCCCTGCCTCCCTGCTTGAAGCGGTAACCGCATACGAAGCCGCAGTTGCTGAATTTGAAGCAGCGGTTGCCGCTGGTGGCGATACCAGCGCGGCCGCACAGGCCGTGACCGATGCCGAAGCCGAACTCCAGGGCATCTGTGAAGCACTTGGACAAACCGATCTCGATGCGTGCCTGACCGGCTTTGACATCGAACTCGACATCATCGACGTTCAGGCAGAGCTCGACGGCATGGCCGAAACGCCCGCTGCCCCTGAAGAGGAAGCGCCCGCGGAAGGTGAAGCGCCGCTCGAAGGTGAAGCGCCGGCCCAGGAAATGGACGACAATATCGTTCTCGAAGGCAACGTTCAGGGCGAGATTGTTCCTGAAGGCACCAACGAAAGCGAAGTCGCCCCGCTGCTCGACAGCGACAAGGACACGGCCTCGGGCGTCATGGACGACGAGCAGAACCAGCCGGCGGCTGAGGGTGAAGGCGAAGCCGACGTTGAGGCCGAAGCTGAAGCTGAAGCCCAGAGCGAAACCCCTCAAGAGCCGGCCCCTGCTGCCGAGCCGCTCGACGTGACCGAAATTCCCTCGATCGACACTGAAGAAGGTCAGGGCCGCCAGGAAGTCTCGATCCAGGAGGTCGAAGAAGCCGAATCGGCCTCGGCCAGTGCCCAGCTCCAGGAAGGGTCGGGCCAGCCACAGGCCAATCAGCAGGGTGGCGTTCTCGTTGGCCCGGTTCGTGAAGGCCCATCCAATGCAGAGGTCATCGCCACCATCGGTCTGGCCACGATTTTTGCAATTGGCGCCAACCAGTTCATCAACACGCCCGACACGCCGCGGATCATCTATCCCGACGATCAGCAGTATTATGTCGAGAACCTGTCCGATGACCGCACCCGCGAAACCATCCTGCGGGCCGATGGCAGCCGCATCGTAACGATCCGCGACCGGTATGGCGATGTTATCCGCCGCTCGCGCATCGAACCCGATGGGCGTGAAATCCTGCTCGTCTATGTCGACCCCAGCTATCGCCGTTATGACGAACAGGGCCGCTGGATCGATCCGGGCCGTCAACTGCCGCCGCTGCAGCTCAATATTCCGCCCAGTGAATATGTGCTCAACGCTTCGGCCGCCAACGAGCAGCAGGTCGCGACCTTCCTCGACCAGCCGCCGGTCGAGACCATCCAGCGTTACTACACGATCGACGAGGTCAAGCGCTCGTCCCGTCTGCGCGACATGGTCCGTCGTCTCGAGATTGCCGATTTGACCTTCGAGACCGGCAGCGCCAACATTTCGCAAAGCGAGATCGGCACGCTCTCGGCCACCGCCAACGCCATGCTGGCGCTGATCAGGCAAAATCCTGCGGAAACCTTCCTGATCGAAGGCCACACCGACGCCGTCGGGTCGGACGTCTCCAACCTGGCCCTGTCCGATCGCCGTGCCGAGGCAATTGCCTATGCATTGACCCGCGTCTATGGCGTTCCCGCCGAAAACCTTGCCACGCAGGGCTATGGCGAGCGCTACCTCAAGGTCAACACTCAGGCCGCCGAGCGCACCAACCGTCGCGTTACAATCCGCCGCATTACCCCGCTCATCACCCCGATGAACGGCGCCGCCGGATAAGCACGACCCATACCGATCAAGCAACAAGGCCGGGGCTAATCCCCGGCCTTTCCTTTACCGGCTGTCGCAATATGGTCCGGAGTTTCTCCGGAGCGCTCTTGCGCGGATCGCCCAGATAGATTTCGTGATGCCTGCCCGTCGGCACCCAGCCATTGTCGGGTATGTAATGCTCGTGCATCCGGGCCAGGATCGGCCCTTCGTCATCGTAGGGGCCGATATGAAGCACCTGAACGGCCCTGCCTTCCTCGAGCGCCTCCACCCGCAGGAGATCGAGCGCTGCCGGCCCTTTCTTGGCCCGCGCCGTTTCGATGGCCGCCGCGATCATGGCCGGACCGATCCAGTCGGGCACCATGATCATCATGGTCCAGTGCCATTTATCCTTGTCGCGGGCGGCAAAACTGCGCAGGTCCTTTGCCCACCACAGCCCCTCAAGCGGCGGAACGGTGTAGTCCCGACCGAGCTGTGTCTTGGAAGCAAATTTAAGCGTGTAGGCGACCGCAAAAAGCGTCTCGACCGCCTCACGATAGGACCGTGCCGCATTGGGGTCGCCATGCCCGTCGATCATCAGGAACCGTATGGTCGGCACCTCGACGACGTGGAGGCCCCTGGATCTGGTCGGGCCGTACAACGCTTTGAGCTGTTTTTTGAAGTCGACCTTTTCCATTGCAGATTCCCTACTCGTCCCATCGCCACGATACGGGCCACCCTTAAAGATTGGAAAGAATTCTTGCGCAGTTTGCCCGCAATCCCCATCTGTGGGCTTCGGCAATCATCGGAGATTCTTTTTACGCAATGTTCGACATCGACAAGATCGTAACGGCCCTCAAGACCGACCCCAACATGCAGCGCACCGCGGGTGCAGGCGCAGCGGGCCTTGCTGCGGGTATGCTGCTGGGCGGCGGAGGCATCAAAAAGATCGCCAAATACGGCGCCCTCGCAGCAATCGGTGGTCTTGCCTATAACGCCTGGCAAAAAAGCCGGCAGGACAACACCGCCCCAGATGTCGAAACCCCGCCCGAAGGCCCCTTCATGCCCGCCCCGTCCGACGAGACCGCGCAGGAAGCGCTGGGCAAGGCGCTTGTGCGCGCCATGATCTCGGCCGCCAAAGCCGATGGCCGCATCGATGCCGATGAAAAGGAGCGCATCTTCCAGCGGCTCGAGGACATGAAGCTCTCGGCCCAGGAAAAGGCGTTCGTGTTTGACGAACTTTCAACCCCGCTCGACATCGAAGCGGTGGTGCGCGGTGCCGATACGCCCGAACACGCCGCCGAAATTTATGCGGCATCGCTGGTGGCTATCGAGGCCGATACGGCAACCGAGCGCGCCTATCTCGAAACTCTGGCCAACCGGCTCAGCCTGCCCGACGCTCTGGTCACGGAGATTCACAAGGCTGCCGCACGCTAGAGCGTGTCCAGTAAAATTGGAAACGGTTTGGCGGTTCGGACACGCGACAGAACAAGGGTTTAGAGCCAAGGATTTGAGTCAATCAAATCCTGAACGGCTCTAAATTTTCGGGGAACGAATCGCCGGCTTTACGCTTAACATTGACCGAACACGGAAGCGGGAGGTTGCCATGACCTATCTCGAACCCGACCAGACGCGCCACGCAGGCGCGGGCTCTATCGTGCTGCGGGTCGCAGCAATCGTTATTGTCCTGGCCTTTGGGTGGTTTGCCCTAACGGTGGGCAGCGAGGATTCGACAGGCCGCCCGGAAATCGTTCCCGAACCGACAGTCAGCACGTCCTGACCGTCAAGCTCCCTATTTTTTGCCGCTGCGCTTGATCGAGGTGATCTTGAGCGGCGGCACGCCCGATTTCTCCGAAATGGCCCGATCCTGATCCATGATGGAGGTCAGTGCGGGCTCGTCGCCGTCCAGGCCACCGAGCAGGCTCGCGTCGACCTTGCGGTTGGACCGTTGGCTGCCATCCTCATAAACGATGTCGAAAAGCACGAATTCCGTGCGCATGGTTGGCTTTCTGGCCATGATAAATCCAATCTGAAACTGAACAGGGCCGTCGCCGAGGCGACAGCCCATGATTGATTTTGCGGTAAAGCCGACTTAATCGAACAGGAACTTGCCCTGTTCGCGGATGATCTGCCGGCCCTTGCCCAGGGTGGCCGCTGCGCAATCGTCCTTGTCGGAAAATTTGTCGGCGCGAATAAATGAATAGGTCTTGGTCTCTCCATCGATTTCCTTCTCGATGGTGCCCGCGACCTGATATTCGCCGCCCGATTTCATCAGGGTCGCCTTGATGAGATAGCCTTCGAATTCTTCCTGAGCGTCGATGCTGGCCGCGGCCGGCTGCCTGTCACCGCCAGCGCCGAACAGATTTTTCCAAAACGACATCTCGAACCCTCCATATGCACGAGGCGGCCAATGGCCGCCCCGATTTGTCTCTAGCCTAACGCCAAGCGGACTAGTTGTCCAAAAAGCTCCGCAGCTTGCGGCTGCGGCTGGGATGCTTGAGCTTGCGAAGCGCCTTGGCTTCGATCTGGCGAATACGCTCACGCGTGACCGAGAACTGCTGGCCCACTTCCTCGAGCGTATGGTCGGTGTTCATGCCGATACCAAAGCGCATGCGCAGCACACGCTCTTCACGCGGCGTCAGCGAGGCGAGAACCCGGGTCGTGGTCTCGCGCAGGTTCGACTGGATCGCCGCGTCGATCGGCTGGATCGCGTTGGTGTCGGGAATGAAATCCCCGAGGTTCGAATCCTCCTCGTCGCCGATCGGCGTCTCGAGCGAAATCGGCTCCTTGGCGATTTTGAGAACCTTGCGCACCTTGTCGAGCGGCATCTGCAGCTTTTCGGAAAGCTCTTCCGGCGTCGGCTCACGACCGATTTCATGGAGCATCTGGCGGCTGGTCCGCACGATCTTGTTGATCGTTTCGATCATGTGCACCGGAATACGGATGGTGCGCGCCTGATCGGCGATCGAGCGGGTGATCGCCTGCCGGATCCACCACGTGGCATAGGTCGAGAACTTGTAGCCGCGGCGATATTCGAATTTATCGACGGCCTTCATCAGCCCGATATTGCCTTCCTGGATAAGATCGAGGAACTGCAATCCGCGGTTGGTGTATTTCTTGGCAATCGAGATCACGAGGCGCAGATTGGCCTCGACCATTTCCTTTTTGGCAATGGCCGCTTCGCGCTCGCCCTTTTGCACCTTGGAAACGATGCGGCGGTATTCGGCGATATCGAGCCCGGTTTCGGTGGCCAGCGTCTGGATTTCAGCACGCAGCTCATCGATCGTTGCCCGCTCGCGCGACACGAAATCCGCCCAGCCCTTTTCGGACCGCCCGAACACCTTGTCGGCCCAATCGGGGTCGAGTTCGGACCCGTAATAGGCGTTGAGGAAATCGTCGCGCTTGATCTTGTAGCTCTCGGCAAGACGCAGCAGACGGCCCTCATTGCGCACGAGACGCTTGTTGATGTCGTAGAGCTGCTCGACAAGGCTTTCGATACGGCTGGCATTGAGCGAGAGGGACTTGACGTCCGAGATCACCTGGGTGCGCCAGGCATCGAGTTCCTTGACTTCGCCGACGTCCAGAGACTTGGCGGCAAGCTGGTCTTCGACATGCTGATCCTGGACCTTGCGCATCCGCCCATAGGTCTCGGCAATCCGATCGAATGTCTCGACGACCTGGGGCTTGAGTTCAGCCTCCATGGCCGAGAGCGAGAGATTGTTCTCGTACTCGTCGTCATCGTCATCGTCGTCGGTCTGACCGCCTTCGCCGCTGGCCGCTGCCCCATCTTCTTCGCCACCCTCGGCCCGTCCGGGCCGTTCGGTGCGCGCTGCCGGGGCAGCGGAAGCTGTCGACGATACACCAGCGGGAGCCGGAGCATCCTCGTCTTCGTCATCGTCGTCATTGCCAGCGGTCGCGTCGGCGATCTTGGCATCCGGCCCGGCATAGGTGGCTTCGAGATCGATGATGTCGCGCAGCAAGATCTCGCCTTCGGCAAGCTGGTCGCGCCAGATGATGATGGCCTGGAAGGTCAGCGGGCTCTCGCACAGCCCGGCGATCATGGTTTCACGACCGGCCTCGATGCGCTTGGCGATGGCGATTTCGCCCTCGCGGCTGAGCAGTTCGACCGATCCCATTTCACGCAGATACATGCGCACCGGATCGTCGGTCCTGTCGGACCCGGACTTGGCGTTGGACGTATTGGCGACCGCGGTGGTCCCCGTCGTCGCGATCTCGCCGCCTTCGTCGTCGCTGCTGTTGTCGGCCTCGGCCTCTTCGACCTCGTCCTCGTCGACGACATTGATGCCCATGTCCGAGAACATGGCCATGATGTCTTCGATCTGCTCGGAGGTCACTTCTTCCGAAGGCAGAACCGCATTGATCTCTTCATAGGTCACATAACCGCGCTTCTTGGCGGTCTTTATGAGCTTCTTGACGGCGGCATCGGAAAGATCGAGAAGCGGCCCATCGGGTGCTTCGGTCTGCGATTCCGGCTTGCTGTCGGTCTCGGTCTTGGTCTGGTTGGCTGCCTTGGTGGCCATATAGTTCGCTCTCCTGAGCCGCACCATGGTTTGCGGCACTGGTGTCATCACCCGATGATCGCACTGGAACTGGGATTGAAAGACATCACAGGGTTAACAAATCGCTTAGGTAATGCGAAACAACCCTGATTCTGATTCGAATCCTTTTGCTGCAGGAGCGCTCCATACACGCAAAAGCGCACAGACACGAATCATCTTTTTTTCAAAGACTCCGCGTCGCACGCCCGGATAGCGAACCAAATCCCTCGATCAATGCCTCAGTACCGTCGACACTGGAAATCTGATTCTGGATGTCACGCAGCCGCTCGAATGCGTTTTCGCTCAGGTCTTCGCCTAGCGCCAGTTCGGCTGCTTTGAGTTCCCTATTTAGTTGAACGGATTTGTAATGCAAGGCCAGCGAGTGTTTTAATCCTGTTTCAGCGTCCGATTGTGCAGTCTCGGCATCGGCCTGCCATATCCCTTGCCGCGACAGTTGGCTGCGCATTTTGTCGAGCACCGGCCCATGCCCGCGCGCGATCAGCGCCTCGGCGATCCCGTTCGGTCCCAGGTCCGGGTGGACGGTCACAAGGTCGAGAAAGGCCGCCAGAACCTGCCGCGCCGGCAAGGACTGGAATTCGATTTCCGCCAGCGCCTCGAGCCGGGCCTGGGCCAGTTCGGGATGATTGACCAGACTCATCAGGATCACCGCTTCGCGGGGGATCACACCGGGCGTCGCGGCGCCCTTCAAGAGCCGTGAATTGCGCAGCGTGTCCGAGACGAGCATCTTGGGGTTGCCGCGCTGACCGGTGCGCCGCTGCTCATATCCATTGTTTCGCCCGTCGCGCCGATACTGCCCGCGCGTCGAGATAAACAGCGACGAAATTTTTTCATCGAACGCCTGGCTGTAATGGCGCCGCACCGAAACATCGGCGATCCGTGCTGCCCGTTCACGCAGCCGCGCTTCCAGCGCCGCACGCTGCTCGGGCGCTTCGGGAATGCCCCCTGCCGTCTCCATGGCCCATACGGCATCGGCCAGTGACCGGCCGCCGGCGACAAGATCGGCAAAGGCCTGCCGCCCCTGCTGCTTGATGAGATCGTCCGGATCGAGCCCACCGGGAAGCGTGACGATCGAAACGCTCTTTCCGGGTTTGAGCAGGGGAAGCGCGATATCGACCGAGCGCTCCGCCGCCCGCATCCCGGCGCTGTCGCCGTCGAAACACAGCACCGGAATATCGGTCATACGCCAAAGAAGGTTGAGATGATCTTCGGTCAGCGCCGTCCCGAGCGGCGCCACGGCCCCCTCGAACCCGGCCGCGACCGCAGCGATAACATCGAGATAGCCTTCGACAACGATCAGCGGCTTGCCGTCATATCCGGCCTGCCGTGCCGCCTGCCCGTTATAGAGCGTCTGGCGTTTGTGAAAGAGTTCGGTTTCCGGCGAATTGAGATATTTCGCCGCCACGTCCGCGCTCAACGCCCGCCCGCCAAACGCGATAACCCGCCCTCGAAAATCGGTAATGGGAAACATCAGCCGGTTGCGGAACCGGTCATAGGGCACCGAAATGTCTTCACCATGGACGACCAGCCCCGTCTCGGCCATTTCCCTTGCCGAAACACCGTTCGCCGCAAGAAACTCTTTCAGCCCGTTGCGGCTGTCAGGTGCAAACCCGATTCTGAACCGCTGCTGCATGGCGCCGGATACGCCGCGCTCGAGCAGATAGCCACGCGCCCGTGCGCCCACATTGTGGGCCAGCGCCTCGACGAAATAGGCTGTCGCCAGTTCCATGACGTCGTGAAGCGACCGTCTCGCCTCGGCCCGCTTTTCCGCCTTTTCGTCCCGCGCCGGCATGGGGACGCCGGCCCGTCCGGCCAGGAGTTCCACCGCCTCGGGAAAGCTCATCCCGGTCTTGTCGGTCAGAAAGCGGAAATGATCCCCGCTCGCCCCGCACCCGAAACAGTGATAGCGCCCCCGCCGGTCATCGGCGTGAAAGCTGGGGCTCTTTTCACCGTGGAAGGGGCAGCAGGCCCACATATCGCCCTTGCCGGGCTGGGATTTGCGCTTGTCCCAGACAACATGCTCGCCCACCACCTGCGTGATTGGCAGGCGGTTTCGAATCTCGTCCAGAAAATGATCGGAAAAGCGCATGCGTTTTAGGTAAGCGCTGGTTGGCGCTTTGTCACCTGTTGCCGCGCTTTTCCTCCTTATTCACAGCCTCAATGACCCGCTTGCCAGAGCCGCCAGGCAAGCCCAAGCAGGCCGAAGGCAAAGACCATCATCAGCACCCCGCCAACCATCACCAGGGCCACTGCTGCCTCGAGTGGCCAGAAGGCGAGCAACAGCCCGAACAGGAAGTAAAGAGCGCCGCTGAGCAGCACTGGCCAGATCTTGGCGTAGAGCTGGCGTTCGCGGACGACCACGACGATTTCCATGGCGCCCACGAAAATGGCCTGAAAGGCCACGAGATAAACCAGGAACGTCGCCGTAACCAGCGCACCCAGCAGCGGCGAGATAAGGATCAGAATGCCCACGACGATCGAGAGGGCATTGCGCACCACGTCGAACCAGAAATTGCCGGTCCTGCCGCCCCCGAATGTGATCGCCCAGAGCCCCAGCGCGCCGTCGATGACGAACAGCGCCGCCGCAAAGGTGGTAAGCACCAAAAGAGCCGCGCCGGGAAACAGCACGGCATAAATCCCCGCGAGCAGCATCAATACGCCGCGAAGCCCGGTCAGAATAGAAGGAAAGCGAGACGACTTCTTTTCATCAGCCATGATAGTCCCCTAAGCCGCAACAACCCGGGAACAATACGCCTGATATCTAAAGGAGAAAAGATCAGGCGCCCAGTTGTGCCTTGACCTGCTTGGAGGCCTGCCCGAAATCGATCTGCCCGGGATATTTCGCTTTGAGCACGCCCACCACCTTGCCCATGTCGCGCAGCCCTTCGGCCCCGGTTTCGGCAATGGCTGCCTTGATCGCCGCATCGACTTCGGCTTCGGTCAGCGGCTTGGGCAGGAACTCCTTGATGATCTCGATTTCCTCGCGCTCCTGCGCTTCGAGCTCGGGCCGCCCGTTCTGGCCATAAAGGGCCGCCGATTCCTCGCGCTGCTTGACCATTTTTTGCAGGATGGCAAGGATGTCCTCGTCCCCGATACCATCCTTACCCTCGCCCCGCGCCGCGATTTCGCGGTCCTTGATGGCGGCATTGATGAGTCGCAGCGTCGTCGTCCGGCGGCCGTCGCGCGCCTTCATGGCGTCCTTCATGGCAGCACTGATCTGATCGCGCATGATCGGTTTCCCTTGAGGTTTGTTGTCCTGTTTTGGTGCCGTTCCTATAGCCCAAGCGTATCCGCAAAGCCAATCGCCCGCTCAATTTCCGCTAAGTCATTGATTTGCAATATTTTCAATTGCAAAGGACTCGGTTGACCGCGCCCTGCCCTTCAAATAGGTTCGCGCAAATTCAATATAGGGCGGAAGAGAACCACCAAACGGCGATCATGGCCGGAGGTTCCGCGCGCCTGACCTGATGTACGAAAAATGGAGAAGCCCCGTGTCCGGTTGGAAAGAATCCGCCCCCACCGCAGTCCTCATCCTGCGCGATGGAACGCGCCTTGAGGGCCAGGGCATCGGCGCTGTGGGCACGGCCGTCGGCGAAGTGTGCTTCAACACCGCCATGACCGGATACCAGGAAATTCTGACCGATCCCTCCTATGCCGGCCAGATCATCACCTTCACCTTCCCCCATATCGGCAATGTCGGCGCCAATGACGAAGACATCGAGACCGTCAACATGGCCGCAGCCTCGGGCATCCGCGGCGCCGTCATCAAGGCCGACGTCACCAGCCCGTCCAACTACCGCGCCGCCGAACGGCTCGACGCCTGGCTCAAGAAGCGCGGCATCATCGGCATCGCCGGGCTCGACACCCGCGCCCTGACCGCCCTGATCCGGGAAAAGGGCATGGCCGATGCCGTGATCGCCCATGCGCCGGACGGCAATTTCAACGACGCCGCCCTCAAGGTCGAACTCGACCAGTTCCCGGGCCTCGAAGGTCTCGACCTCGCCAAGGACGTCTCGACCACCCAGACCTATAAATGGGACGAAACCCGCTGGCGGCTGGGTGAAGGCTATGGTCGCGTCGAAAACCCCGATTTCCATGTCGTGGCCATCGACTACGGTGCCAAGCGCAACATCCTGCGTTGCATCGCCGATCAGGGTGCCCGCGTGACTGTCGTTCCGGCCACCGCCACTATTGAAGACATCATGGCCCACAATCCTGATGGCATATTTTTGTCCAACGGCCCTGGAGATCCCTCGGCCACAGGTGAATATGCGGTGCCCACCATCAAAAAAATCATCGAGTCCGGCAAGCCCGTTTTCGGCATCTGCCTCGGCCATCAGCTTTTGGGCCTCGCCCTCGGCGGCAAGACCCAAAAGATGCATCAGGGCCACCATGGCGCCAATCATCCGGTCAAGGACCTGACCACCGGCAAGGTCGAGATCACCTCGATGAACCACGGCTTTGCCGTCGACCGCGACAGCCTGCCCGCCGGGATCGTCGAAACCCACACTTCGCTGTTCGATGGATCGAACGCCGGTCTCGCCGTGGAAGGCAAGCCGATCTTTTCGGTCCAGTACCACCCCGAGGCTTCCCCCGGCCCCCACGACGCCCATTACCTGTTCAAGCGCTTCATCAACCTGGTGCGCGAACAGAAGGGTATGGAAGTGCTCGCCGAATAGTTTTCATAGGTGCCGGGTTTCGCTCGGCACCGCCCACCAATTGTCGTTCAGTCCGTCATAATAGGTGACCGGCGCGGCGATCAGTTCGTCCGGCGGTGCGTCGTCCAGACACGCGACGTTGATCGAAACGCTCTCTCCATCGTTCCATTCCGCCTTGGCAACCCGCCCGAACGGCGTGACCCCGCACCCGGGGCAGAACATCGCCGTTCCCATGCGATTGGGAACCATCGTCTCTTCGCCCTGTAATGCCCGGAACGCTTCCGGTTTGACGCTCGCACTCCACCACCGCCGCTTCCTGCAGCTCGTGCAATTGCACTTCCCCGTGCCCTCGGAGAGGTCGATTTCGGCCTCGAACCGCACCGCTCCGCACTGGCAACTGCCATGGTAGGTTTTCACGCTCATTGATGTTCTCCGCTTGGTGTTCAGGCGAATTTAGCGCGAGGCCGTGACACACGGTGTCAGCAGCCCAGTGGAAATTTCCACAGAGTGCGCTGTCATAATTTGACCAAACGATAAAAAAGGAGGACGTTATTCACGCGTCCGTCATCGGGCCGTCAGAAAACTGCGGCAATGGGGAGACGAGCGCCTCGCATCATTCTTGGTGATTCAACAAACCCCAGCGTCCTTTCGGAGGGACATCATGCATCATAACCTTTCAATCAGCCGCCGCGCCTTTCTTGCGGGCACGGCTTCGGTCGGCGCAGCCGCTATCGTCATGCATCCCTTTGCAGCAATGGCGCAGGCCAATCAGGCCCATCTGCGCATCCTCGAAACCACCGACATTCACGTCAACCTGCTGCCCTACGACTATTATGCGGACCGCGAGGACAACACCCTCGGCATGGCGCGAACCGCCTCGATCATCGAAAACATCCGCGCCGAGGCCGGCAATGCCATCCTGCTCGACAATGGCGACATGCTCCAGGGCAGCCCCATGGGCGACTATGTCGCTTACGAGCGCGGTGTGGACGACGAGGATATCCATCCCACCATCGCGGCCATGAACGCACTGGGCTATGACGCGGGCACCATCGGCAACCACGAATTCAACTATGGCCTCGAATTTCTTGAAGCCGCCATTGCCGGTGCGCAATTTCCCGTCGTCCTCGCCAATATCGTGCGCGGCGAGACCCTTCCCGACAACATTGCCGATGACGACACGCTGTTTGAACCCTATGTGATCGTCGAAAAGGAACTGACCGACGGCGCTGGCGAAACCCGCACAATCCGTATCGGCCTGATCGGCTTCGTCCCGCCCCAGATCATGACCTGGGATTCCGCGCATCTGTCCGGCAAGGTCGCCCCGCGCGACATCATCGAAACCGCAGAGCACTACGTGCCCATCATGCGCGAAGAAGGTGCCGATATCATCGTCGCCATGAACCACGGCGGCATCGAGGGTGGCCAAGCCTCCCCGATGATGGAAAACGTTTCGCTCCAGCTCGGCGCGATCGAGGGCATCGATGTGATCCTCGCCGGCCACCAGCACCTCGTCTTCCCCGGCCCTGACTATGAAGGCATCGAAGGCGTCGATATCGAAGCCGGCACGCTCAACGGCACGCCCGCCGTCATGGCCGGTTTCTGGGGCAGCCATATGGGCCTTGTCGACCTGCTGCTCGAAGTCGACGATGCAGGCACCTGGTCGGTCCTGTCCCACACCTCCGAAGCGCGCCCCATCTATGAGCGTGTCGATGGAGCGGTTACCCCGACCGTCGAATCCGAAGACACCGTCACCGAGGCGGTCGATGAAGAACACCAGGCAACGCTGGATTATGTCCGCCGCCCGGTCGGCGAAACCGCTGCACCGCTGCATTCCTATTTCGCGCTGGTGGCCGACGATCCCTCGGTCCAGATCGTTAACATCGCCCAGAAGGCCTATCTCGAGCAGATGATGGCCGGTACCGAATGGGAAGGCATTCCGATCATCTCGGCGGCAGCCCCCTTCAAGGCCGGTGGTCGCGGCGGCCCGGAATACTATACCGATGTCCCGGTCGGCCCGGTTGCCATCCGCAACGTTGCCGATCTCTATCTCTATCCCAACACCATCCAGGCAGTGCTGCTGACCGGCGCCGACGTCAAGGAATGGCTCGAACGCTCGGCCGGTATCTTCAATCAGGTCGAACCCGGTTCGAGCGATGCCACGCTCATCAATCCGTCCTTCCCGTCCTACAATTTCGACGTGATCGACGGCGTGACCTACAAGATCGACGTCTCCCAGCCGTCCAAATATGCCGCCGATGGCGGCGCTCTGGAAAACCCCGAGGCCGAGCGCATCGTCGATCTGATGTATGACGGCGAACCCATCGATCCCGAGGCCCGGTTCGTTGTCGCAACCAACAACTACCGCGCTGGCGGTGGTGGTGGCTTCCCCGGCGTCGGCCCCGACAAGATCATCTTCATGGGACCCGACACCAACCGCGACCTGATCGTGCGCTACATCGTCGAACAGGGCACCATCGATCCGGCCGCCGACAGCAACTGGTCGCTGGCCGAATTGGGCGACACCACCGTGTTGTTTGAAACCGGCCCCGCCGCCGAACAGCACCTGGCCGATGTCACCGCAGTCACCATCGAGCCGACCGGCGAAACCAGCGAAGCGGGCTTCGGCGTCTATCGCATAACGCTCTAAGGGAAAGCGATTCTGGAACAGGGGCTTGGCCCGCGTTCCGGACTCAACATGAAAGGCGGGCCTCAAGTTGAATCAGAACTTGAGGCCCTTCACTTTTCGGATCAGGTGCGGTTTTCAGATAGCGCCCGAAAACGTGTCGCATTCCCCCACATTGCCCGATGAATATCCGCGCTCGAACCAGTCCTGGCGCTGGGCCGAGGTGCCGTGCGTGAACGTCTTGGGAACGACCGCACCCTGCGTCCGGCGCTGGATGGCGTCATCCCCGATCTGCTCGGCCGCATTGATCGCTTCCGCGATATCCCCGTTCTCGAGCAGGTTTTCTTCGCCCACATAGCTCGCCCAGATGCCGGCATAACAATCGGCCTGCAACTCGATCCGCACCGAATAGGAGTTGGCCTCTTCTTCACTCATCGATTGTATGGCCTGCGCATATTCCGGCAGCACCCCCACCAGGTTCTGCACGTGATGCCCGATCTCGTGGGCGATCACATAGGCCTGCGCGAAATCCCCCGGCGCGCCGAACTGGCTGCGCAGCGTTTCATAGAACGAGAGGTCGATATAAACGTTCTGGTCCCCCGGACAATAGAACGGTCCGGTGCGCGCGTCGGCCAGCCCGCAGGCTGATTGGTCGGTGTCGGTAAACAGCACCACGGTGGCCGGCTCGTAGGTCATGCCGTTTTCGATGAACACCTCGGTCCACAAATCCTCGGTGTCCTGAACGACCACCGCGACGAAATCGGCAAGATCATCCTCCCCCGCCTCGGGCAGCGGCCGCGAGACCGAACCCGAACCGCTGGTTCCCGTCCCCAGACTGCCATCGAGCAGCGACATCGGATTGATGCCGAGCGCGACCCCGACGATGAGAATGAGGACGATGAACCCGATCCCCATGCCACCGGATCGGCCGCCCGTGGGAATGCGGAACCCCGATCCGCCCATACCCGACGAACGGCGGAACAGGCCACCACTCGCGCCGCGTCGATCCTCGATATTGGACGATCGCTTACGCCCCCGCCATTTCATGGATTATTCCTCGCTCCACGCCTCAAGCAATGGTCCGGTTTCACCTTGCACCGGATCGGTTCGGGGCGCCGGAACATTCGAGATATTGGCAAGCGCTGTCTCGCGCTCACCGTGCTCGCCGGTAAGGATATCCCAATCCTGACCCGGCGGGTATGCTCCAACGACCGCAAAATCGGTGCTGGCGCTTTCGAGCTTGTGTGCGACCCCGGCCGGGATCACCACCGCATCGCCTTCGCTCACGCTCACAGTAACACCGCGCGGGCCGCCCAGAGCGATTTGCGCGCTGCCGCTGGCGACGCCGAGCGCCTCGTGCGCGGTCGAGTGATAGTGATGATATTGAAAGATCGAGCCGACCCATTGGGCCGGCCACCCATTTCGCGACAACAGGGTTTTGAATGCCTCGGCGGAGGACCCCTGTTCGATCGCGGCGCGATAGACCAGAACGGCAAGCGTGCTGTTGGGAAAACGCCCGTCATCCTCCAGGATCAGCCGTTCGATGACGCCCGTCCCGGCCATTATTGCGTGACGTCCACCGCCGGAACATCGACGGAAACCGTTCCGCCCTCGCCACCGGAATTGACGTTGACGAAATAGATGACGCCGATGACCACGACCAGCGCGACGATCACCGCAAAGATCATTCCGCCGCCCCCACCACCGGAATTGACCACAACCGTTTCGCGTTCGCGTTCGACCATTTTCCGTCCTCACAGTCTGTTGTGGCATCGAAACGGAAAGGCGGGACCATTGGTTCCGACGGGAAGGAGTGTTTGGCCGACGGGCCAGAGGCACATCGTTATTCTTTTTCCTCAGCGAGCAGGATCTCGAGATTGCCGATCATCGTTTTCAGGCGTTCGCGGTGCCGCTTGCGTTCCTGCGCGTCCAGTCCCGTCGCCGCACACCCGTTGATCCGCACGACGGCTTCCATCATGGCGGCAACTTTCTCACGTCCGGAAGTGCTCAGCCCGATCAGCAATTTACGCCTGTCCTGCGGATCGGGGCGCCGGGTCAAAAGCCCGTCGCGATCCATGCGGCCGAGCGTCGCCGCCATGGTGGGCTGCTCGATCCCGGCAAAATCGGTGAGCTCGGCCTGCGTCATTTCCGGCATCTCGCTCAGCGCGTACAGCACCGGCACATAGGCACTCGCCAGCCCGTGCGGCCGGATGGCCCGCGTCATGGCCTGCATGAACAGCCTTGCCGCACGATTTGTCAGATAGCCTTCGGAATCACGGCGTTGCATCGGTATCCATAGCATGCTATTTAATAATCATAGCATGCTATATACCCCCTCAATCGCTCAGCCACAAGGTGCGATCATGAGCCTCAAGAGCACACCCGACCGCTACGGAACAATCGCCATCGTCGTTCACTGGGTGACCGCATTGTTGGTCCTGGCGCTTATCGTTCTGGGCCTCAACGCGGCGGACGCCGATACCGATGCCACAAAGCGCGCCCTCCTGATCCCCCATATCGCACTGGGCCTGACCGTACTGGCGCTGACCATATTTCGCATTTTCTGGTGGGTCTTCGCCGACCGGCGTCCGGACGAACTGGCCGGCATCCCGCCCCTCCAGTCGCGTATTGCCGCCACGGTGCATGTGCTGGCCTACGTGTTCATCATCCTTCTGGCATCGACCGGCATTGCCACCAACATCATCGGCGGCGTCATTCCGGCCCTTGCAACGGGCGCGCCCATTCCCGATCTCGACGACATCGCCCCCCGCGATATCCACGGGGTGCTGGCGCGGCTGTTCATGGCGCTGCTGGCCATCCATATCGGCGCCGCGCTCTACCACCATTTCATCCGCCGAGACGGCCTTCTTTCCCGCATGGGCATCGGCAAGCTGCCCCGCTGATCCAAAACAAAAAAGAGCGCCCCGAAAGGGCGCTCATACTCGAAATCGCAAACGGCTGAAGCCAACCGGACTAAAAGTGCCAGAGAGCGGAAACGCCGATTGAATTGGCCGAACTTCCGGTTGCCCAAAGATAGCGGTACTGCACATCGACCGACATCTGGTCTGTAACGGCAAACTCCACACCGCCACCCGCCGTCGCGTACCAGTCGGACGGCGCCGGATCGAGATAGGCCGCACCACCCGAGAGGTAAACCAGAACCTCTGGCGCCACCAGATAGCCGGCTCGGCCTTCAAGTCCCAGCACATAGCCCCAGTCGTTGGTGGCGTTGGAATAGCCGTAATGGGCCGAGCCCTCGATGCCGACCAGGAAATTGTCGAACGTCGCATTGCCGCCAACCGACAGAGCGCCACCAATGCTCCGCGCACCACCGCCCCACACAGAGCCCGAAACGCCAACGCCGGCATAAAACCCGTCCCAATCGAACCCGCCCGCAACAGGCGCAACGGGCAAATCATACTCTGGATAGATCACGTCGGCCGCCTGAATGGCGCTGGTCAGCAGCAGCCCACAGGCGAGCGTGAATATGGATACCGTCTTTTTCATAAAAACCCCCAAAAACGCAGAACAACAACGCCCTGTGTAGCCCGCAGTAATCATCCATTAGGGTTAACATAGCGTTCAACACGCAAGCTGCCCCGCTGATCCGAATCATGAAACATGGGCGCCTTATCCGGGAGATGCCTCATGTCCGACCTCGCCATTCGCAACGCCACGACCGACGACTTGCCTTTCATCGTCGGCCTGATCGCCCACGATACGGTGCTGGACCGCATCGACGACCCCGCCGATGCGCACGGTCCGGACTATCTGGCGGCCTTTGAGGCCATCGCTGCGGACCCCAACCAGCTCTTGTTGATCGCCGAATTCGACGCTGCGGCGGTGGGAACCTTCCAGCTCACATTTACCCCGGGCATTTTCCGCCGCGGCGGCTGGCGCTGTACCATCGAGGGCGTTCACGTGTCCCCCGATCACCGCAACAGGCGGATCGGGGAAAAGATGATGGCTTGGGCCGTCCAAAAGGCAAAGGAACGGGGCTGCACGATGGTGCAACTCACCTCCAACAAGAAAAGAGCCGACGCGCATCGCTTTTACGAGCGCCTCGGCTTTTCCAGAAGCCACGAAGGTTTCAAGCTTTATATCTGAACAGGATCAGACCTGCAGGAATTCGGCCCCGTCGGGATTGACCCCCGTCCGGCCGTCCGCGCTGTCGAGCCCTTCGATCTTTGCCATATCCTCGGCGTCGAGCTCGAAATCGAACACGGCGAAATTTTCTGCAATCCGCTGCGGATTGGCCGATTTCGGAATGACGATCAGCCCGTTCTGGACATGCCAGCGAATGGTGATCTGACCGGGCGTTTTGCCATGCTTTTGTGCGATCTGCTTTATCATGGAGCTTTCCAGAACATCGCCCCGGCCCAGCGGGCTCCAGCTTTCGGTCTTGATTCCCAGCCCTTCGTTAAAGGCCCGGAGCTCTTTTTGCTGGAATGCGGGCGAAAGCTCGATCTGGTTGACGACAGGCGTCACACCGGTCTCGGCAATCAGCTTTTCCAGATGGGCCTGATGGAAGTTGGACACCCCGATCGATCTGATCCGGCCGTCCTCCTTGAGCTTGATGAACGCCTTGAACGTATCGACGAAATTGCCGGTCTTGGGCATCGGCCAGTGGATCAGATAGAGGTCGAGCACATCGACCCCCAGATTGACCATGGTTTCATCGAAGGTCTTGAGCGTCGAGTCGTACCCGTGCCGCCCGCTCGGCAGCTTGCTGGTGATGAACACTTCGTCCGCGCCAACGCCGGACGCCTTGAGTGCGGCACCCAGCGCCGCTTCGTTGCGATAGGCATAGGCCGTATCGAAATGGCGATACCCCGCGCCAATGGCCGCTTCCACCACACTCTGCATGTTCGCGCCGTCAAGCTTCCAGGTTCCCAGCCCGACCTGTGGAATCGTGTTGCCATCGGAAAGTTCGATAAAGCTCTGCTGCGTCATGGCGGCGCTCCTTGCTTCGATATGAAAATGATGCGCCGCAATCGAACTCACGGCGTTGGGAGGGTCGGTGGCAGTGTAACGCGATGGCCCGTTTGTGCCACCCCGATCGCGTGCAAAATCGCCCTGCGGCAATCAGGAGTAAAAGAATCCGCTCCTTAACGCTGGAAATCGGAACAAGGTTGCTCTAAGGAGACCGCTTAGCCAACAGAATCCATACCCCGTCCGACGCGCGACAGCTTTTCTGCCGCGCGCTTGCCGTACGAGAAGTATCACATGCCCAAACGCACAGACATCAAATCCATCCTCATCATCGGGGCTGGACCGATCATTATCGGCCAGGCCTGCGAGTTCGACTACTCGGGAACTCAGGCTTGCAAGGCGCTGCGCGAAGAAGGCTATCGCATCATATTGGTGAACTCCAATCCGGCGACGATCATGACCGATCCCGACATCGCCGATGCCACCTATATGGAGCCCATCACCCCCGAAGTCGTTGCCAAGATCATCGAAAAGGAACGCCCCGACGCGCTGCTCCCCACCATGGGCGGCCAGACCGCGCTCAACTGCGCCCTCTCGCTCAACAAGATGGGCGTGCTTGAAAAATTCGGCGTCGAAATGATCGGCGCCAACGCCGAAGCCATAGACAAGGCCGAGGATCGCGAGCTGTTCCGCGACGCGATGACCAAGATCGGGCTTGATACCCCCCGCTCGCGCCTCGCCCACAACACGATCGAATCCCTGCAGGCCCTCGAAGATATCGGCCTGCCCGCCATCATCCGCCCTTCCTTCACGCTTGGCGGCACGGGCGGCGGCATCGCCTACAACCGCGAGGAATACCTCGCCATCTGCGAAAGCGGCATCGACGCCTCGCCCACCAACGAAGTCCTGATCGAGGAATCCGTCCTCGGCTGGAAAGAATACGAGATGGAAGTTGTCCGCGACAAAAAGGACAACTGTATCATCGTGTGCTCGATTGAAAACATCGATCCCATGGGCGTCCATACCGGCGATTCCATTACCGTCGCCCCGGCCCTGACGCTGACCGACAAGGAATACCAGATCATGCGCGACGCCTCGCTGGCGGTGCTGCGCGAGATCGGTGTGGAAACCGGCGGCTCGAACGTTCAGTTCGCCGTCAATCCGGCCGATGGCCGCCTGATCGTCATCGAAATGAACCCCCGCGTGTCGCGCTCCTCGGCGCTGGCATCCAAGGCCACCGGCTTTCCCATCGCCAAGGTCGCCGCGCGCCTCGCTGTCGGCTACACGCTCGATGAACTCGAAAACGACATCACCGGCGGCGCCACGCCGGCCTCGTTCGAGCCGACAATCGACTATGTCGTCACCAAGATCCCGCGTTTCGCCTTTGAAAAATTCCCCGGCGCCGACAACCGCCTGACCACATCGATGAAGTCGGTCGGCGAAGCCATGGCCATTGGCCGCACCTTCTCGGAATCGCTGCAAAAGGCCCTGCGCTCGCTCGAAACCGGCCTGACCGGTCTCAACGAAATCGGCATCCCCGGTCTGGGTGAAGGCGACGACAAGAACGCGGTCAAGGCCGCTCTGGGCACGCCGACCCCCGACCGCCTGCTCTGGGTCGCCGAAGCCATGCGGCGCGGCTATGACCATCAGATGATCTTTGATGCCTGCCATATTGACCCGTGGTTCCTCGAGCAGCTCCAGGCCATCGTCGACACCGAAGCCAAGGTCCGCGAACACGGCCTGCCGGAAACCGAAGGCCAGATGCGCAGCCTCAAGGCCATGGGTTTTTCCGATGCTCGCCTTGCCGAATTGTCGGGCAAGACGTCAAAGGACGTGCGCACCCATCGCCACACCCTCGGCGTGCGCCCGGTTTACAAGCGTATCGACACGTCCGCTGCCGAATTCGCCTCGCCCACGGCCTACATGTATTCGACCTACGAAACCCCGTTTGCCGGTGCGGTTGCCGATGAAGCCAACCCCACCGACAGAAAAAAGGTCGTCATCCTTGGCGGTGGCCCGAACCGGATCGGCCAGGGCATCGAATTCGACTATTGCTGCTGCCACGCCGCCTTCGCGCTGTCCGATGCCGGCTATGAGACCATCATGGTCAACTGCAACCCCGAAACCGTCTCGACCGATTACGACACCTCTGACCGCCTCTATTTCGAGCCGCTGACCGAAGAAGACGTTCTCGAAATTCTAAAGACCGAACAGCAGAACGGCACGCTGCACGGCGTCATCGTCCAGTTCGGCGGCCAGACCCCACTCAAGCTGGCCAATGCCATCGAACGCGCCGGCATCCCGATCCTGGGCACCCAGCCCGACAAGATCGACCTAGCCGAAGACCGCGACCAGTTCATGAAGCTTCTCAACCGGCTCGATCTCACCCAGCCGCGCAACGGCATCGCCTATTCGCTCGAGCAGTCCCGCATCATCGCCGAGGGGCTGGGCTTCCCGCTGGTTATCCGCCCGTCCAACGTTCTGGGCGGCCGCGCCATGGTCATCTGCCATTCCGCCGATGATTTCGAGCGCTACGTCCAGTCCACCCTGACTGAACTGGTCCCGCCCGAAATCCGGCACAAATATCCCAACGACAAGACCGGCCAGATCAATTCGGTCCTCGCCGCCAATCCCTTGCTGTTCGACAGCTACCTTCAGGGCGCCGTCGAAATCGACGTCGATTGCCTGTGCGATGGCACGGACGTGTTCATTGCCGGCATCATGGAGCATATCGAGGAGGCGGGCATCCATTCGGGCGACAGCGCTTGCTCGCTCCCGCCCCATTCGCTCAGCCCCGAAATCATCGCCGAACTCAAGCGCCAGGCCGCCGAAATGGCCCGCGCACTCAATGTCGGTGGCTTGATGAACGTGCAGTTCGCCTTGAAAGACGGCACCCTCTACGTCCTCGAAGTGAACCCCCGCGCCTCGCGTACAGTGCCCTTCGTCGCCAAGGTCATCGGTTACCCGATCGCCAAGATCGCCGCGCGCATCATGGCCGGCGAAAAGCTCGCATCCTTCAATCTCGAAGAACGCGAAATCAAGCACATCGCGATCAAGGAGGCAGTCTTCCCCTTCGCCCGCTTCCCCGGCGTCGATACGGTTCTCGGCCCGGAAATGAAATCGACCGGCGAAGTGATCGGTCTCGACACCGACTACGCCACCGCCTTTGCCAAATCCCAGCTCGGCAGCGGCACCAAGGTTCCGCGTGAAGGCACGGTGTTCGTCTCGGTCCGCGACGAGGACAAGGCCACCATCGTCGACTCTATCCGCGACCTGGCCAATGCCGGCTTCAAGATCATCGCCACCGGCGGCACCCAACGGTTCCTGGCCGAACAGGGCATCGAATGCACCAAGATCAACAAGGTGCTCGAAGGCCGCCCGCACATCGTCGATGCCATCAAGAACGGTGAGGTCCAACTGGTCATCAACACCACCGATGGCGTCAAGGCCGTATCCGACAGCCGTGACATCCGCCGCGCCGCTCTGATGAGCAAGGTGCCCTACTACACGACCATCCCCGGCACGGTTGCGGCCGTCCAGGGCATCCTCGCCTACCGCAGCGGCAATTTCTCGGTGAGAGCGCTGCAGGACTATTTCGCAGCCTGATCCAAAGGTTTCCAAAGGGCGCTTCGGCGCCCTTTTTTGTTGGACCTTCGCCCCGGACCTTGACCACATGCCGGGGCAGGCTGAATAGTCGGCCCCGGTTTTCATGCACAGGGGACGCGCAATGAAACGACTTTCGGCCATCGCGATTTTGCTTTTCACCGGACCGGCCTTCGCCCAGAGCAGCGAGGTCTCCGACGCCGTCATCAAGTTCGTTGGAGCCCCCGGCTTTGAACGCCTCGATCCTGTAACCACCGAACAGGACCTCAACGCCTTCTGGCTCGATTTGGAAACGATTTCCCCCGGCGGCCCGATCGGGCCTATCGAAAAGGCCGTGCTGACGGCCACCAGCGCCATCCCCTCGACCCGGACCCGCACCGCCATTTCATACGGCGAGATGATCGACCGGGACGCCGGGACAGTCAGCTTCATCGAACTGCGCCACTACAATCTCGGTCCGCAAATTCGCAATGATACAATCGAGGCCTATGGAGCGGAAAATGTGGGCTCGCCCGACGACTTCGGCACCGGCTATCACATGGCCTGGCGTTTCGTCTTCACGCCCTTGATGAACAATGCAGCGATGGTACGCGAGGTCTCCAACCGCATCATTTCGCCCGAAGACGCTGCCGATGACGAGTGCACCGGTCGTCCCTGCCTCGATCCCTACGCTTCATTTGAAGATATGGCCGACTGGCAGGAGATGAGCGGCACCCTGCCCGACTGGCCGGCTCAATATCCTGACGCGGTGGATGGGCTGTCCACGCCAGCGCACACGATTGCGGAACTGGCCGTCATGGGCTTCTGGGCCAGCGCAGAATCGGGCACCTATCAGTGGACCGGCGGCGAACATCCCGAAGCGGCCCGCAATTTCCAGCCCTATCGCTTCATCGGCATCGACCGTGATCTGGGCCAGGACGCAATGATCGACAGCGTCTGGCGCGAAACACTGGTCAACGACGACGCCCTTTCCGAAATGCTGTTCCGCCGCCTCGAAATCGCTGGCCAGGTGTACCTGATGCAAGCCGGCGTCGAGCGTTGACGGAAATCACAAATTCGATAATGTTGCGCTCATGATGATGATGTCCAACACATTCGCAGTCTTCCTGAGCGCCTGATTGGCGCTTCCCGTCCGGAAGCATTTGAGCCGGGCCGCTTGGCGGCCCGCAAATTGCCTCGTGCAGCACTGCGAATTCATGGACTTTCCAAATGCCTGCAACAGAAAACGCGCTGACCCCGGCGCAGATCGAAACCTTTGTCACCGACGGTTTCGTCAGAATCGACAATGCCTTTTCCGCAAATCTGGCCGCTCAGGGCCGCGCCATCCTCTGGCGCGACACCGGTTGCGACCCCGACGACCCCTCGACCTGGACAAAACCGGTGATCCGCCTCGGCGGCTATGCCGATGCGCCCTTCCGGGAAGCGGCCAACACCGAACGGCTCCATTTCGCATACAACCAGTTGGTGGGCGAAGGCCGCTGGCTTTCACCGCAGGGCCTGGGCACATTCCCGATCCGCTTCCCTTCGGACCAGGCGCCGGGTGACGATGGCTGGCATATCGACGCCAGCTACATGCTGCCGACCGACGATCCCAACGACTTCTTCTCGATCCGGGCCAACATCAAATCGAAGGGCCGGGCCCTCCTGATGCTGTTCCTGTTCTCCGATGTCGCACAAGACGATGCCCCCACCCGCATCCGCGTGGGCTCGCATAGGGATATGGCCCGCTTTCTCCTGCCCTTCGGCGAGGAAGGGGCGACCATGCACCAGATGATGGCCACCAATTTTGCCGGTACGGAAAAATGTCCTGAAGCGCTGGCAACCGGCCCCGCCGGGACGGTCTATCTGTGCCACCCGTTCCTGGTTCACGCAGCCCAGCCCAACAGGGGGAGCCGCGTCAAGTTCATGGCCCAGCCACCGCTGATGCCCGCACACGACTTCGATCCGGCCCTGCCCCCTTCGCCGGTCCAGATCGCCATTCGCAAGGCGTGCAACCTGACCTTCTGACAAGCCCTCCCCGGGGGTCGCAACCGATCCCCGGGGACCAGCTCAATTGATCGGCACCACCGGCATTTCAACGCCCAGATCGATGTCCGAAACCTCCAGCCCCTCGATGTTTTCGGGCTTGCGTGCCACGAACAAAAGTCCGGTCACAGGCTGGCCGCGATCGCGCCGGATCGTCTCCTCGCTCACGCGCACGATGTCCAGCCCCGCCTCATCAAGAGCGGCCCGGATCGCCTCCCCATTATGCGCGAAACGCAGCGAAGCCTGGAGCCACTGACTGTCCGCCCCATCATGGCGCTCCACAGAAAACGCAAAAATCCCGCCGGGCCGCAACACCTGACTGACCAGGGCAAAAATCGGTGGCAATGCCGGGCAGTACATGAAGACGTCCGCCGCCGTCACGATATCGGCGATGCGTCCTTGCGCTCCGAGAAAATCGAGCAATTCGGCCCGTTCCACCCCGTCATAGATCCCTTTGCCTTGTGTTTCGGCGACCATGGCGGCCGAAATATCCACACCGCTCAGATGCGACACCACATGCCGCAGCCGCTCCCCCATCAATCCGGTACCGCACCCCAGATCGAGACCACGCGCGAACCCTTCGATGCCGAGCTCTTCCATGGTGCCGCCAACCAGGTCTGCCAGCCGGCCCGGGACGATATAGTCGAGCTTTTGCAACAACGCTTCTTCGAAATGGCCGGCATACTGGTCGAACAGCGCTTCGACATACGCCGCCTGCGCCTGTGGCTCTACTTCACCGACCCCATGCGCCGCCAGATGCATCTGTGCGCCGAGCGTACCTGCCGGATCATGTTCCGCCGCCCGCTGCCAGGCGGCAATCGCACGACCCAAGGCATCGGCCTTGAGATGGTAGTCCCCGGCCATCATCCAGCCCGCCGCCCAGCCCGGCGCATCGTTGAGCGCCTGCTCCATCAGATCCGCGGCGGATGAAAATTCGCCGGCCTCGGCCAGCATCTGGGCATAATGGGCCCGGCGATCGACGATGAGGTCGCCCGAAGACAGGAAAGTTGTTGTCAATTTGTGTTGCGACCCGCAAAAACCGGCAAATACCGGCGCGCGGGGAAATGCGCCCGCGCGTGGCAAAAAGCAAGCGGCAAGATCAAAGGCCCGCGAAGAATTTTTCCGCTGCGTCCAGAACCGCCTCTATCGCATCGTCGCCGATATCCTTGTGCGTCACCCAGCGCTGCTGGCCGTAGCGACCCGAAACCAGTATCCCCTGAGCCGCCATGTGATCGGCAAACCCCTTTGCGACCGACGCATCGGCGGTGAGAAAGATGATATTGGTCTGCGGCATTTCCACGGTCAGCGCCTCATGGCGCGCCAAGCCCTCGGCCAGCCGCCGGGCCCGCGCGTGATCATCGGCCAGCCGGGCCACATTGTGCTCGAGCGCATAAAGTCCCGCCGCCGCGATAATGCCCGCCTGCCGCATGCCGCCGCCCAGCATCTTGCGCAACCGCCTGGCTCTGGCGATGAAATCGGCATCGCCCACCAGCACCGATCCGACCGGCGCGCCAAGCCCTTTGGACAGGCACACTGAAACGCTGTCGAACCCCTCGGCCAACTCCTTGACGCTCCGGTTCGACGCCACCGCGGCATTGACGATCCGCGCTCCGTCGAGATGGGTGGCAAGCCCATGCCGCCGCGCCAGCGCCACCGCATCGGCCACATAGCTCTGCGGCAGCACCTTGCCGCCAATGGTGTTTTCGAGCGCCAGCAACCGCGTGCGGGCAAAATGGATATCCTCTGGCTTGATGGCCGCGGCGACCTTGTCGAGCGGCAGCGAGCCATCGGGGCCATTTTCGATCGGCTGGGGCTGAATTGAGCCGAGAACCGCCGCCCCGCCCGCCTCATACTTGTAGGCATGGGCATCCTGCCCGGCGATGAATTCATCGCCCCGCCCACAATGGCTCATCAGCGCGATCAGGTTCGATTGCGTGCCCGAGGGCAGGAACACGCCCCGCGCCTTACCCGTCAGTTCGGCAACTTTCGCTTCGAGCGCGGCGACGGTTTCGTCCTCGCCATAGACATCGTCTCCAACCGGGGCGTCGGCCATCGCCGCGCGCATGCCCGCATCGGGTCGTGTCACCGTATCGGAGCGAAAATCATAGCGTCTGGTCGTCATCTGTTTGCCTTGAGAACCCGTGGTCGATAGTGCGGCCGATGCTTAGCGCGTCCGGTGTTCGCCGCCAACCGCCCGCATCCCAACTTGAACACCGGCCTCTCCAGCCGATATACTTTGGGCCTCACGCTCTTCTCTATCGTAAAGGTATGCAATACTGACATGTCAGCCGGCCGGCACCCGATTGCAGTCCTAACTACAGTGTTATCGCCATCGAAATTTTTTTACCGGCCCTGATTCTGACAAGTACTTGAATATTTCGGCCATTTCTTCTAAAAAAACTGGATCGAAATTGCGGCCGACTGATCTAGCCGTGCGTCTTTAACGCCTGCTGACGTCCTGAACCAAGACTTCGATATACCCGGGGGCGGCAAACCCCCATCAGAGTGCGGCCAGAAAAATTACCGATTTTTTCGGTTCGCCCTCGGCAAAACAAGGACTTGGAGCTCCGGACCAATCGGGCCGGATAGAGCTCCAGACAGCACGACGTGAAAGGACAAAGCCATGGCAACCGGCACTGTCAAATGGTTCAACACTCAAAAGGGCTATGGTTTCATCCAGCCCGACGAAGGCGGAGCTGACGTTTTCGTTCACATTTCTGCCGTTCAGAATTCCGGCATGACCGGTCTCGATGAAGGCCAGAAGATTTCCTACGAGATCGTCAAGGACAAGCGCACCGGCAAATCGGCCGCCGGCAACCTGGTCGCTGCCGACTAGTTCGGCATCCGCCAAATGAGCTTAGCCCGGCTCATTGGCCGGGCAACGGAAACAGGGCGCAGACCGCGGGTTTGCGCTCTTTTCTTTGGGAAACAGGAATTTCAAGGGACACTTGCAGCCGCCGCACAAAGCCCCATATGTGCCGGTGCACAGCGGAGGCGCGGGAGAATGCCCACCGATTGGCCTTGACCACAATGGCCGGTACGGGCAACCTCTCGCAGGTAAGTTTCCCGAAAGCGTAGGTCGAGTCCGCTGGCGTGAAGTCAGCGAGGATCTCGATATGCGCTTCAACGTATTTAATAATTGATAGGAGGGATTGGCCGAAATGGACAAGGTCCCCATGACAGTGGCGGGACACGCCGCACTCCAAGCCGAACTCGAACGCCGCGCCGGCGTCGAACGCCGCGCGATCATTGACGCGATTTCCGAAGCGCGCGCCCATGGCGACCTTTCCGAGAACGCCGAATATCACGCGGCCAAGGAACAGCAGAGCCACAATGAAGGTCGCATCATGGAGATTGAATCCATGCTGGCCATGGCCGAAGTGGTGGACGTTTCCAAGCTTTCGGGCTCGACCGTCAAGTTCGGCGCGACCGTGACAATGGTCGACGAGGACACCGACGAGGAAAAGACCTACCAGATCGTGGGCGATGCCGAAGCCGATGCCTCGGCCGGCCGCATTTCGATTTCCTCGCCCATTGCCCGCGCCCTGATCGGCAAGTCGGTGGGCGATTCGATTGAAGTGACCGCTCCGGGCGGCGCGCGCGGCTACGAAATCCTCAAGATTGTCTTCATTTGATCGGGCCGGGCGGACTTGATCGCAGGTCCGCCCGTCCCTTGATGCAATTTCGCCTCAGCATACCGGGTTTTCCCCTGCCAAGTGGCACGCGCGCTTGTAACCGCGGGGCACCGTGCCATATTTGTTTCGAACGCAAATTGATCGGCACGATACAATGCACGCCAAGACCATAATCATCGGCTCGGGTCCGGCCGGCTATACGGCCGCCATCTACGCCGCCCGCGCCATGCTTGAACCGCTCATGATCGCCGGCATCCAGCCGGGCGGTCAGCTCACCATTACAACCGACGTCGAAAATTATCCCGGCTTCGCCGATCCCATCCAGGGGCCATGGCTGGTCGAACAGATGCGCGCCCAGGCCGAACACATGGGCACGAAAATCGAAAACGATCTGATCGTCGACGTCGATTTCAACATCCGCCCCTTCCGCCTCACCGGCGACAGCGGCAAGACCTACACCGCAGATAGCGTGGTGATCGCCACCGGCGCCCAGGCCAAATGGCTCGGCCTTCCGACCGAGGAAAAATTCAAGGGCTTCGGCGTCTCGGCCTGCGCCACCTGCGATGGATTTTTCTACCGCGACAAGACGGTCCTGGTGATCGGCGGCGGCAATACCGCTGTCGAGGAAGCGCTGTTTCTGACCAATTTCGCCTCCAAGGTCATCATCGCCCATCGCCGCGACCAGTTCAGCGCCGAAAAGATCATGCAGCAGCGCCTGTTCAAGCACCCCAAGATCGAGGTGCGCTGGAACACGGTGCTCGACGAGGTCAAGGGCGACAACATGCCCCCCTCGGTGCGCGGCGCCGTCCTGCGCGACGTTACGAACGACGAGACCCACGAAATCGAGGTCGACGGCATTTTCGTTGCCATCGGCCACGCTCCTGCCACCGAGATTTTCAACGGTAAGCTCGAGATGAAGCATGGCGGCTACATCGTCACCGCGCCCGACAGCACCGCAACCTCGGTGCCCGGGGTGTTCGCGGCGGGCGATGTGACCGACGATATCTACCGCCAGGCCGTAACGGCCGCCGGCATGGGCTGCATGGCCGCGCTCGAAGCCGAACGCTATCTCGCGGCCCATGAAATGGCCGAAGCCGCCGAATAACGGCGGCGAACCACAACGACTGATCGCCGCTCGCGGATCCCCCGCGAACGGCGCCACAAAGAGGGGACGTGGGGGATGCTCGACTGGGACAAGCTGCGCATATTCCATGTCGCCGCCGAATCGGGAAGCTTTACCCATTCGGCCGAAAAGCTTGGAATGTCCCAGTCCGCCGTTTCCCGCCAGATTTCGGCGCTGGAGGAAGACCTCGGCCTCAAACTCTTCATCCGTCATGCCCGCGGTCTCGTCCTTACCGAGGTGGGTGAACAGCTTTTTCGCACCGCCCATCGCATGGCCTGGGAGCTCCAGTCGGTTCAGGCCCAGATGACCGAAAGCCAGGACGTACCCACCGGGCCCCTTCTGGTCACCACCACCGTTGGGTTCGGCTCGACCTGGCTGACCAAGCGTATCCACGAATTCGTGACGCTCTATCCAACCATCCAGCTCGAAATCAAACTCAACGACGCCGAACTCGATCTGGCCATGCGCGAGGCCGACGTGGCCATACGCCTGCACCGGCCCAATCAGTCCGAAATGATCCAGCGCAAGCTGTTCACCGTCCACTTCCACATCTACGCCTCCGAAAGCTATCTTGCCGAAAACGGTACTCCGGGATCGATCGAAGACCTTGATGGCCACAAGATCATCACCTTTGGCGAACCCTCGCCCTCCTATCTGGGCGATGTGAACTTTCTCGAGCGAATCGGGCGCCCCGACAACTCGCCCCGGCGGACCACGCTGAAGGTCAACGCCATCTACGGCATGATGCAGGCTTGCCGTCAGGGAATCGGCATCGCGATGCTTCCCGACTACATCACCGAGGAAGAGCCAAGCCTGAGGCGGGTTCTGGACGATATCGACCTTCCCGAGTTCGAGACCTATTTCGTCTATCCTCCGGCCCTCAAGAGCTCCAAGCGCGTCGGGGTGTTCCGCGACTTTCTCGTCGACAAGGCCCGCGACTGGCAATATTAGAGCGTGTCCAGCAAAAGCATGTCCTCGACGCGATCGGGGATGGAAACGGTTTTGCGGTTCGCAACACGCGCCAAAACAAGGGTTTGGAGCCAAGGATTTGAGTCAATCAAATCCTGAACGGCTCTAGAAGCGCCGGCGCGAAACCGCTCGCGCCGCAGCAATCGGCATTGCGCTCAAATCGAGCTAGCGACTGCGGTTCCAACCGGAATCGCCGCGAAGCATTCAGAGCAAATCGATCCGATTCCGCGCGGAAAAAGCATTATTGACGCTTGTCGAGCGGCCTGGACCTCGGCAAAGCCCGCTGCGCTTCGCACAAACAGGCAAAAAACGTCGATGTCGGGAATTTTTTTGGCACCCGCCGCGCGCCGGTGCATACAAAATAATGTAAGGAAAACAGGCACATTGCCCGCCAAATAGGCATTGCCATGCATCCAATGCATGGCTGACATAACCGGAATGGGGTTGTTGAGATGCCGTCTAATCTCTACCTACCAGCCAGACATTGCGCGTCTTTCCTCCTCCCTTTGGGCGCGTTTGATGTTCCCTCCTAACGAGAAGCTTGCTTCTCGTCCTGGCCCCGCTCTCCCCTCGAGCGGGGCTTCTTTTTTGCCCAAACGCCTTCCATGCCCACCCTTTGTGCAGACCGCCCAGCAGGGCTTGCGCAAAATGCATGGCTGCCATGCCATTAGACGACTTTTCAAGTCGTGATTAGAATGGCATATACGAACCGTCACTGACGCGGCGCGCTTTTCCTCCTCCTCCCAAAGCCCCCTGTGTCGTGACGACAAGAGCGGGATGGGTTCCTCCTCCTCCCTCCCTGAACGCTCCTAAGGCCGTAATTCGAATCCTCCTCCCTCGAATGCGGCCGACTGATCAGAAGCCCTGCCGATCCTCCTCGGTGGGGCTTCTCTCGTTTTGGGGGATCCACATCTGCCTAAATTTTCACCAGCAGCACGAACGTGCCTAATGCATAGCTGGTATGCGCTTTTGCTTGTTGTTGCTCGGGCCGGCGCGGGCCATATTCGGCTTGTCGATGAGCGACGCGCCTTCTCCTCCTCCCTAGGCCCCTCGCTCCCGGCAACCGAGCGAATGATGTATCCTCCTCCCACATCCTTCGCTCAACCGACCTGAGCCGTCTCCTCCTCCCTCGGCAGGGTCGTAAACTGAGAGATTAGGGCTTTGCCCTCGATCAAGGCTCCGTCTTCGGACGGAGCCTCTTTTTTTTCACTGCACGCCCGAGCAAAACGCTTCGATCCGGTCCATCGCATCGGCAAGCTGGCTGTCCGAGGCCGCATAGGAAATCCGGAAGTGGCCGGCCAGCCCAAACGCCGACCCATGGACGAGCGCCACGCCATTCTCTTCGAGCAGCGCCATCACCACGTCTTCGTCGGTGGCCAGAACCCGCCCACCGGCGCTGGTCTTGCCGATCAGCCCCTTGCATGACGGAAACACATAGAACGCCCCTTCAGGCGTCAGGCAATCGAGCCCTGCGAACGTGTTGAGGCGCCCGACCACATAGTCGCGCCGCTTCTGAAACGTCGCCCGCCAGTCCGCCAGAAACCCCTGCGGCCCATTGAGCGCCTCCACGGCCGCCCATTGCGAGATCGAAGGCGGGTTGGTCGTCGACTGGCTCTGGAGCTTGAGCATGGCCTTGAGAATTTCCCTGGGGCCCGTGCAATAGCCGATGCGCCAGCCCGTCATGGCATGCGACTTCGACACCCCGTTCATGGTGAGCGTCCGCGCCATCAGCTTTGGCTCCACCTGAGCGATCGTTGCAAAACGGCGCCCGTCGTAAACCAGCACCTCATAAATATCATCGGTCAGGATATGGACGTGTGGATATTTCATCAGCACCGCCGCCAATCCGGCCAGTTCCGCCTCGGTATAGGCAGCGCCCGAGGGGTTTGATGGGGTGTTGAGGATCAGCCACTTGGTCTTGTCCGAGATCGCCGCCTCCAGCGCCTGCGGCGTCAGCTTGAATCCCGTCTCCTGGCTCGCCTGCGCGAAAACCGGCTCCGCGCCGGCCAGCCGCACGATTTCGGGATAGCTCACCCAATAGGGCACCGGCACCACCACCTCGTCACCGGGATTGAGCGTCGCCATCAGCGCGTTGAAGATGATCTGCTTGCCGCCCGCCGAGACAAAACAGTCCTCGGCCGCCACATCGAGCCCGTTGTCGCGCCCGAACTTGGCCGCCACCGCTTCCTTGAGCTCGGTAATGCCCTCGACATTGGTATAGCGGGTTTCCCCCCGCTCGATGGCGTCGATTGCCGCCTTGCGCACATGTTGGGGGGTGTCGAAGTCGGGTTCACCGGCCGATAGCGCGATGATGTCCTTTCCGGCCTGCGCCATCTGGCGCGCAAGCTGGCTGATCCCCACGGTCGCAGACGGCTGCACGCGCGAGAGGGCGTCAGAAATAAGTCCCATGACATTTCTCTATTATCTAAATGGCCAACGGTGCCATTCTATAGCCCGTGATTGCGAACCTCGCCATGCCACCGGCAGTGTCAATCGCCAATTCGTCGACCTTTCCGGGCCCTTGCGCGTTTGTCCGGCACAAGGCAAGCTGAACGTTCGCGATGAGGAGGTAGAGGCCATGTTTGTTGAATCGATCCTGACCATCAAGGGCAGCGACGTCGTGACGGTCCCGTCGGACTCCACCATTGGTGATCTGGTCGCCACGCTTGCCCGGCACAACATCGGCGCCGTTGTCGTGGTCGACAATGGCAAGGTCGAAGGCATCATTTCCGAGCGCGACGTCGTCCGCCATCTTGCCGGCAGCGCCGAGGGCTTCCGGGCCAAGCCCGTCTCCACGCTCATGACCCGTGCGCCCAAGACCTGCTCAAGATCCGACACCGTCGATCAGGCAATGAACATCATGTCCCAGGGCCGGTTCCGCCACCTGCCGGTCGTCGAAAACGGCGAACTGATCGGCATCATCTCGATTGGCGATGTGGTCAAGCGCAAGATCGAAGAGGCCGAGCAGGAAGCCGGAGCGCTGCGCGAATACATATCGAGCTGACCCGGACAAGGGGTGCCGCACCGGCCGCAAGCGGCCTGGAACGGGCGATCGAGAGCTACTCGATCCGCCTGAGCCGGATGTTTTCGCAGATCACGAACAGCGCGCAAGCTTCGAGCTGCATGGTATTGTTGTCGGTCTGGGTCACCGTGCCCCCGATATTGAAGCCTTCAAGCGTTACGGTCCCCTGCCACCGGTTGGGCCGGACATGCCGCGCGTTCTTGAACATGTAGGTGTTGAGATATTTGGTGTTGCGCGCGTCCTGCTTGTCTTGCTGGATCCACACCAGTTCCGCGCACAGCCGGTCGCCATTTTCGCCGCAATAGGTGAACTCGTAGCGCGATTCCCTGTTGTCGGGCTCCCACAGGCCGATGGGATTGAATTGGTCCTGCGCCATTGAAGGCGCGGTCGCCATGATCGCCAGAGCAAAGGGAACCAGCTTGAGAAGGGTGCGAAAACAACGCGCCATTGAGGCTAAACTCCACCAGGATTGAGATATGTCAATGTCGGATCTTTTTGGCGTGGTTCAACTGAACATCAGATGAACCGGCATCCCATGCACCGCCGTCATATCAGCGTCATGAGACGACAATAGGGTTGTCCTTGCAGCCGGCATACCCCGCCGGTCCGCCCGACGCCGATACCCCATTCGGCACCACCTTTTCGGTCGCCCACCCCGGCGACCGTTTTCTTTTCCTGTGGAAGAGGCCACCGACAGGTCCGCCATCGGCGCCTGCTCGGGTTACAAGCGCCTGTCGATCACAGTTTCCGGAACGGCCCCGTGGCCAAGCTCTATTTTTCCTATGCCGCGATGAATGCGGGCAAGTCCACCCTGCTTTTGCAGGCGGCCCACAATTATCGCGAACGCGGCATGCGCCCCCTGCTCTACACATCCGCCCTCTATGTCGAGGACGGCATCGGGCTGATCCGCTCGCGCATCGGCATTGCCGAACCGGCCCTGCTCTACGGGCAGGATGATGACCTCTATCAGTCGGTCCGTGACCATGAGGAGGAATCCAAAGTCGATTGTGTTCTCGTCGACGAGGCCCAGTTTCTGACCCGCGATCAGGTCTGGCAGTTGGCCCGCGTCGCCGATCGGCTCGGCATTCCCGTGATGTGCTATGGCCTGCGCACCGATTTTCAGGGCAAGCTGTTCCCCGGTTCCATGGAACTGCTCGCCACCGCCGACACCCTGCGCGAAATCCGCACCATCTGCACTTGCGGCGCCAAGGCGACAATGGTCGTGCGTCAGGATATGAACGGGCGTGTCTTGACCGACGGCGATCAGGTTTCCATCGAAAAATCGGTATACCTTTCGCTCTGTCGCAAACACTGGGAAGAAGCTGTCGGCCGCTGGCCGGTAAAAGGACCATGACCATGCAAGACGATACACTCCAACCCCGCGGCGCGATGACCATCCGCACAATGCCCATGCCCGCCGATACAAACGCTGCCGGCGACATCTTCGGGGGCTGGGTGATGAGCCAGATGGACATCGCCGGTGCGATCTGTGCCGTCGAGAACGTGGGCGGACGCGTGGCCACCGTCGCCGTTGAAGCCATGAGCTTTATCGCCCCGGTCAAGGTCGGCGATGTGTTTTGCGTCTATACCTGGATCGACAGGATCGGAAACACCTCCATCAAGGTCGGCATGGAAGCCTGGACCAAGTCCCGCGATCTGCCCCTGCGCACCAAAGTGACCGAGGGCCACTTCATTTACGTCGCGCTCACCGACGACGGAAAAAAGCGCTTGGTTGGCGAAACCAGGTCCTAAGCGTGTCCAGCAAAACCATGTCCTCGACGCGATCGGGGATGGGAACGGTTTTGCGGTTCGGACACGCGATAAACAAGGGTATGGAGTCGAGGACTTGATTCAATCAAATCCTCGGCCCTAAAGCGCCGCCAGCCGTTCGAGATTGTCGGCCCGATCGCGTTCGGCGAGCGGCAGCGCCAGCAGCCGCGTGATCATTTCGCGCGGCAGGGGCTTTTTCATTGCCATAAACACCAGGGCAAAATGCTCGCCCAGCGAAATCCTGTCCCCCGCGAACGGGATCAACTCAATCGCCTGTCCCGCCTCAAGGTACCCCTCTGCGACAACCCGCAGATAGGCACCGGGCCGGCCCGCATCGCGGAATTTCTTGACGAACCCCGGATCGCCCATTCGCCTGGCGAAAGTCGCGCACGGAATGCGCGAGGAGGTCACCTCGAGCACCACATCCCCGACGGCCAGCCGGTCTCCGATGCACAGATCTGCGCTTTCGATCCCCGATACGGTCAGGTTTTCTCCAAACATCCCCGGACCGGTCGCAACATCGCGCGCCGCCCAGAACGCGTAATCCTCGCGCGAATAGAGATAAAGCGCCTGTCCCGGACCGCCATGGTGTCTTGTGTCCACAACCGCATCGCCTTCGAGGCCCAGACCGTGCACCCGCACCGCCCCCGCCACGGACTGCTTGCAGATCCCGGTGCGCTTGTCCGGCCGCCCGGCATCCAGAGCGACCGGCTGGCCGACATTGACGCTTTCGAGGAGCATTTGAGACATCTCGCCGATCAACCCCGTTCATTCGCGGTTCAAGTGAAATCGTCAATCTGTGTAACCGAGCATCCCCCTCGCGGTAAACCGCGCATCGGCAGGGACAAATGGAACCAAAGGGGCCACTGGCAGATTTTTGCCACAAAGCCCCAATCTCTCGAAGGGAGAGCAATATGAATTTCAGGAAAATTGCTGCCGCGGCGATCATCGCGGTGACCGGCGTTTTGGCAACTGTCACCGGCGCCCAGGCCTATCAGGCTTTCGCCACGACGGCCCTTAACGTGCGCACAGGACCGGGCACCAATTATCCGGTCATCGCCGCGCTTTCGACCAATCAGGTTGTCGAGGTTTCCGGATGCAACAACGCCAACACCTGGTGCCAGGTGACCGCCACCAATATCCGCGGCTGGGCCTCTGCGCGATATCTGCGTCCGGTCAATGACGGACGCCCCTCGCCCGCACCGGCGCCGGCTCCGTCACCCGCGCCCAATCAGCCCGATATCGGCTTTTCCATCAACACACCCAATTTCAACGTGACCATCGGCAACAATCGCCCGACCGAACCCGCCCCCGACGGCCGTGTGTGTTTTTACGAAGAATACAATTACGCCGGCCGCAGCTTCTGCGCAGCGGACAACGACAACGAGCGCTTTCTGGGCAATTTCTGGAACGACCGTATCCGCTCGGCCCGCGTCGAAGGCAATGTCAGCGCCACGGTCTGCACCAGCTCCAACTTCAATGGCCGCTGCGCCGTGATCGATCGCTCGGTGCGCAATCTGGGCATGCTCTCGGACGACATCTCGTCCTATTATCTGGGCCGCCGCTGATCGCAACGGACCCAACGTGATCCAGACCCGCCCGGTCCGTCCGGGCGGGTTTTGCATGCAGTTTTGCCAACCCGTCTCGTGGCGTTGCCCAAAAGCCACGGTTCCTGACCAATTGCCGCAGAAACGGCTCTGCCCATTTTTTGACCGATTCGGTCCTCGTTCTTGTCACATCTTCGTGTAGAACCCTTTCCCGTCGCCAAACAAAACGGGTCAGGACCCTCATGAAATTCATCAAGCCTGCAGTGCTGGTTGCAGCACTCACTCTTGGAGCTTTCCCCCTCGCCACCTCAGCCATCAACGCACAGGACACGATAGCCATCGTTCAGACCCTGTCAGGCACCGCATCATGGTATGGCGGCAAGTTCCACGGCAGAAAAACCGCCAATGGCGAAACCTACAACCAGCACGCATTGACCGCTGCCCACCGCTACCTGCCGTTCGGCACCGAAGTGGTGGTGACAAACAGTAACAATGGCGAAAGCGTCGTGGTTCGCATCAATGATCGCGGCCCCTTCACCGGTGGACGCATCATCGATCTCTCGCGTGAAGCGGCCAACCGGATTGACATGATCAATTCGGGCACCGCCAAGGTTACCGTCGAAGTCATCGGCTGATTTTTCCCGGCCCAAAGCGGTTTCCCACAGGGCGTTCCGAACCTCCGGAGCGCCCTGTTTTTATTGGGCTTTTGCCACCGCGTCGCCCTGTTCTCCACAGAGGGGCGCAGACCGAAACCAAAAATTTACCGACAATTTGAGTTTTCCCCAAAACGTCCTGTTAACCGCGCATAGTCTGGGTGCCGCAAGGACATTTCCTGAGATGCACTTGCGGCCGCGGCAGAAATGCCGCCGGCGTTGTGCGGGATGTTTGGCGACATGCGCACACGCCGGTTTGGGGGCTGTATTGAATGCGGTGCTTGCGCCAATTGCGCGCGGGCATCGCGGTTTACGTCCTTGGCTGGTCCGCCAACCGGTCAACTAAAGGCTTGTCCATGTCCCACAAGATGACGACCCAGAAATTGGTATCGATGTCCGTCGCCGCCCTGACGGGCGCAACGCTGTGCGCCCTGTTCACCATGGTTCTTTTCGTCACCGGCGCCCTGGCGGCATAGAGCGTGTCCAGCAAAACCATGCCCTCGACGCGATCGGGGATGGAAGCGGTATTGCGGTTCGGACACGCGACAGAACAAAGGTTTGGAGCCAAGGATTTGAGTCAATCAAATCCTGAACGGCTCTAGGGCCAATCTCACTCGGCCTTCTCGGCGGCTGCCGCCAGTTGCGCGACATAGTCTTCAAGTCCCCAGCGCAAGGAAAGCGCTGAAGGCGGCGAGACGGCGGCCACCTGTTCGATCCCCACGATCGACGCATAGGCCCCCGCCTGAGTCTGGGACAGACGCGCAATGTAGGGCTCGGCAAAGAACGCATCGGAATCTGACTGGTTTTCATAATAGGAAACCAGAATGTCCGAGACCAGTTGGTCGGCATTTTCATAGCTGACCGAGAAATAGAAATTCTCGTCGTCCCCGCCCAACGCATCCAGACTCGGCGCATAGACCAGTCCCAGATCGGTCAGGAACTTCACCCGCGAGTCGAGCCCGGCATAGATGGCCAGCGAGCCGTCATAATCGTTGAGCCCGATAAATGTGGTGCCCGCCAGCCCTTCATGCTGGGCGACGGTGTCGGCGACAAATTGCTCGGTCTCTGCCACCAGCGTCTCGGCCTCCTCGGCCTGCCCCAGTGCCTGCCCCACCGTAAGGGTCACATCCTGCCATGGCGCGCTCCAGGCAGCATCCTGATAGGCGATGGTCGGCGCGATCTGGCTCAGCCGTTCGTACTGCTCCTCGGTGATTCCCGAATAGGCCGCAATGATGATGTCGGGATCAGCCGCCAGGATCTGTTCGTAAGGCGGCTCGTCGCCCTCGGCCAGGATAGCGGGCATTTCTCCGCCCATCGCGTCCAGTGCCTCTTCCGCCCAGGGGTGGATGCCGTTATCGCCACCGCCATAGGAAATGAACGGAATGGCCACCGGCTTGACGCCCAGTGAGAGGACCGCGTCCGTGTTTCCCCACGCCCATGTCGCAACACGCTCGGGCTGCGCCTCGATGGTGGTCTGCCCATAGGCGTGCGCGATGGTCACCGGAAAATCCTGCGCCAGCGCCGGGCCTGCCGGCACACCACACATCGACAGCACCAACACTGTTCTGATTGCAATCCTCACCGCAAAACTCCTTCGATCGCGACGGCTATAACATGATTTCAAAACTCATATTTATAAAGCCGGCCCCGCGCAAGCCTGACAAAGGCAAAAGCCCGCGCGGCTTACCGCGCGGGCTCTTCACAATGATGTCTGCGGTCTAAAGCGTGTCCAGCAAAAACATGTCCTCGACGCGATCGGGGATGGAAACGGTTTTGCCGTTCGGACACGCGACAAGACAAGGGTTTAGAGCCAAGGATTTGAGTCAATCAAATCCTGAACGGCTCTAGAACTCCGACCAGTCATCCTTGAGCGCGGCATTGCCCTGCGTCAGATACGAGCGCGCCGCCTTGGCCACTTCAGGTTTGCGCGCTTGCGGCGCGGCGGTTTCGCTGGCAATCGCGGTGTTTTTATCGATAGTGAAAATCTCCACCACCCGGTCGAGTTCGGAAGCCTGCGCCTCGGTCTGCTCGATCGCCGCGTTGGTTTCCTCGACCAGCGCCGCATTGTGCTGGGTCATCTCGTCCATCTGCTGGACGGCGGTCCGCACTTCGCCAATCGCCGTTGTCTGCTCGCGGTTGGCTTCGGAAATTCCCTGCATCAGTTCGGAATTTTCCCGAACCGCCGCCAGGATATCGCTGAGCTTGGACGCGGCCTCAGCCACCAGTTTCGATCCGCCATCGACTTCATTGGCGCTTTGCTCGATCAGCGCCTTGACCTCCGCCGATGCGGACGCCGCCGATTGTGCCAGCCGGCGCACTTCGACGGCGACAACGGCAAAGCCCTTGCCCGCATCCCCGGCCCGCGCCGCTTCCACCGAAGCGTTGAGCGCCAGAAGGTTGGTCTGGAAAGCGATGTCGTCGATCATGCCGATGATGTTGGAGATCTTGCCCGAAGACGTCGTGATGCGCTCCATCGCCGTCGTTGCCTTGACCATCACCGTGCCGCCCGCATTGGCGAGTTCGGCCGCCGCCTGGCTCTTGCCATAAGCGATTTCGGCCTTGTCGGCGTTGCCCTTGACCGTAAAGGTCATCTGCTCGATAGCTGCCGAGGTCTCCTCGATCGCCGCCGCCTGCCGCGTCGTGCGTTCCGACAGATCGTTGGCTCCGGCCAGGATTTCGCCGGTTGCCGTTTTGAGGCCGCGCGACGTCGTCTTGAGCTGCGCCACGATCTCGGTCAGCTTTTCGGCAACCGAATTGGTGTCATCACGCAGCGCCGCAAAGGCGCCCTGATACTGGCCTTCCATGCGCTGGGTCAGATCGGTCCGGGCCAGCGCCGAAAGCACATGCCCCGCCTCGCCCAGCCCCGCATTGACCGTTTCGAGCATCGCGTTGAAATTGGCCGCCACACGGTCGATGTCTTCATCGCCGAAGGTCTCGGTGATCCGCTTGGTAAAATCGCCTGCAACACAGGCCTCGATCACCGCGTCGAACGCCGTCTGGAACCGCTCCATCATCTCGGCCCGCTCTGCGGCGGTCCTGGCATTGAGCAGCCGCTCGGCCTCCGCCGCTTCCATGGCCTGCCCGTTGGAGCGGAACACCTGCAGCGCCTTGGCCATCTGGCCCAGCTCATGCTCGCGCTCGCTTCCCGAAATGTCGGTATTGAAATCGCCATCGGCCAGACGCCGCATCATCGCTGTCATGCCCGAAATCGCGCCCGAGAGCCAGCGGCCCATCGCAAACGCGCACACGGTGCCGATCAGCAGCGCCGCAACGATCTCGGCGATCAGGATCGTCATGTAATAGCTTTGCTCGCCGTCGATCCGCGCGCCCAGCGCATTCTGCTGATCGGTAACCTGGTCGGACAGACGGTCGTAAAGCGACTGCATCTGCGGGCCCAGCTCATCGAGCGTGCGTGCTGCGGCGACCTGCGCCGTGACATTCATCGCCTCCTGGGCGGCAATCATCTCTTCGGCGGCGGTCAGGTATTGCTGGGCGAGCACTTCGACTTCACCGATCGTGGCCAGCGCCTCCGGGTCACCGGCAAAGTGGGCAAGCCCGTCGGCGTCGTTGGTGGCCACATCTTCGATCATGACCACCAATGCTTCGGCCGTCTCTGCGGACGGAGAGAGCCGGAAGTCGAAATTGAGCCGCCGCGCGGCCTCGAGGTCGCGAACATAATCGTTGATTTCCTGGGTCTTGGCGGCACTTTTCTGGTATCCGTCGAGAAGTCCACTCATCGCCTGCACACCGAACTGGCCAGCCAGACCGACAAGTACAAGGCATCCCATGAGAACGCCAAAGGCGCCATAAACCCTGAATTTAACGCTGAGTTTCGAAACCATTCTGTCTTTCAATCCGTAATTCGAGCCCTGAGCCCTTCCGCCCTTCTGGACGAGAGGTTGTCTTTGAGAGGGAGGATTGAATGCCAGGGACAACACAGTGCCAGCCAAACGCGCAATCCGCCCGTTGCCCCGGCCAATGCCGTCCCTGATCACCGCCGGAGCTGTCGCGACCCTAGGCAGAAATACTTAAAATTTTCGACACATTGCGCCCGGGCGCGCAAAACCCGCGACCCTCATGCCCCGCCTGAACCGACCATTCAGTCCCGGTTCAGCCGGCACATGATTTTATCGCCTCACCGCACACGAAACCGTCAACGATGAAACCAAACATCGATCGGCCTCGTTAAGGACGGTACAGAGGCATCAAACACTGGAGGCTGAAAATGGCCCGCACCCTTATTCAGATGAGCATCGGAACCGCCGCTGGCGCCGTCATGGTCACCATGATGGTCACAGTGATGGCCTTCACCGGCGCCTTCGCCTGACCGGCAAGCTCACTCATTCATTCCCATGCATCAAGACCCTCGCCGATCCTCCCCGGCGGGGTTTTTGATTTTTCGTCGGCGGGTTGGCCGCTTCAGTGGTGTCAAATTGCCCTTTGGCAGCCGGTAACATCTTGCAACATGTTACAAATCGGCCTTGAATACACCGGCGAGTGATTTGCCCGATTTTCCTCAAGACCGATTCCCGCGTCACCATCGGGCGCTTTTTGATGTCTGGATACCCAAGTGACCACCCTCACGGCTGGCCGGCAGCGTTCGCGTGGCGACGCCAGGGCCCATGTTGCAGCCGCCCATTCCGGCAAGAATCGCCGGCCCCTGCTGCGGATCGCCCTTCTGGCCTTCCGCCACCACTGGCAGGTGGCGATCGCCGTCGTCGCGACCATTGTCGCCGCCCTGCTCCAGCTTTCGATTCCCCGCCTTCTCGGCCAGGCCATCGATCAGGCGCAAAATATCCTTTCGGTCTCCAGCCAGGATGCCGAACGGGCCCTCTGGGCCAGCGCCATCACCCTGCTCGTCGTCTCGATCCTGCGCGGCGTTTTCACCCTGCTCCAGAACTATTTCGCGGAATCGGTGGGCCATCACGTTGGCTATGAGTTGCGCCTGGCCTTCTACGACAAGGTCCAGCGCCTCCCCTATGCCTATCACGACAAGGTCCATTCGGGCGATCTGATCACCATCGGCCTGCTCGATCTCGACGGCATCCGCATGTTCTTTTCGACCGGCCTGATCCGCGTCGTCCTGCTCACCATCCTGATCGGTGTCGGCGCCTGGATGCTGATTTCGACCGATATCGTGCTCGGCCTTCTCGCACTCAGCTTTGTCCCCTTCGTCGCCTGGCGCTCCTCGGTGGCCCAGTTGACCCTGCGCAAGACCTGGCTGACCCTGCAGGAAAAGCTCTCGGTGCTCACCCGCATCATGGAAGAAAACCTCGGCGGCATCCGCGTCGTCCGCGCCTTTTCGGGCCAGAAGCACGAGCTCAAAAAGTTCGATACCGCCTCCGACGATGCCCTGGGCCTTGCCCATCAGCGCACCAACATCCGGGTGAAAAACACCTCGATGATGACCTTTTCCTTCTTTGCCGCCATGGGGCTGGTGCTCTGGGTGGGCGGCAACAAGGTCATCGCCGGCGAAATCAGCGTGGGCACTTTGGCCAGCTTTCTCACCTTCATGACCATCCTGCAGATGCCGGTGCGTCAGCTCGGGCTGATGGTCAATTCCTTTGCCCGCGCCTCGACCTGTGGCACGCGCTTTTTTGCCTTCATCGACGCCCCCGTGGATATCAGGGACAAGCCCGGCGCCACCGATCTTGCCGTCACCGACGGCACGCTCAGCTTCGAGCATGTGGGCTTCACCTATGACGGTGCCGCCCACCCCACCCTCAAGGACGTCAGTTTCACCGCCCGCAAGGGCCAGACCATCGGCATCGTCGGCGCCCCCGGCAGCGGCAAATCCACCCTCGCCCATCTGATCGCCCGCTTTTACGACGTCTCAGAAGGCAGCATAAAGATCGACGGCCAGGATGTCCGCCACGTGACGCTGAAATCCCTGCGTACCAGCGTGGCTGTCGTGCAGCAGGATACGTTCCTCTTCACCACCACGATCGAAAACAACATCGCCTACGGCAACCCCTGGGCCAAGGAAACCCGCATCGAAAAGGCCGCCGAAAGCGCCCAACTCCATAACTACATCATGGGCCTGCCCGCCGATTACGATACCGTCGTCGGCGAACGCGGCGTCTCGCTCTCGGGCGGCCAGCGCCAGCGCCTTTCCATCGCCCGCAGCCTGGTTCTCAAGCCCGCCGTCATGGTGTTCGACGATTCCACCGCCGCGATCGACGCCGGCACCGAACACCGCATCCGCTCGGCCATCCGCCGCTTTGCCAAGGACCGCATCACCATCATCATCGCCCACCGCCTCTCTTCGCTCATGGACGCCGACACCATCTTCTTCCTCGAGGACGGCGCCATCGCCGAGCGCGGCACCCATGACGAACTGCTCGCGCTGGGCGGCCGCTACCGCGCCCTCTACGATCTCCAGACCCGGCCCACCGAAGACATCGAACTAAAAGAGGCCGGACAATGACCGCGACCGATCTCGACGACGAACACGACACCGCCACGTTCCCCGGCCAGCGCCCGCCCCGCGCCACCGTGGGCAGCGCCCATATCGAGGAGGAAGTGTTCGGCAAGGCCTACGACCCGCGCACCATCCGGCGCATCTGGGCCTTCGTGCATCCCTATCGCCTGCGCATCTATCTTTCGGTCATCGCCGTGCTGATCTTTACCGCCACCCAGCTCGCCATTCCCCTGATCGTCGGCAATGCCATCGACACCGCGCTGGTCGATCCCCTCGCGGGCGGAGGTGGCCTGATCTGGTCGGTTGCGATCTTCGCCATTGTCGTCACCCTCAACTATGCCGCCTCCTGGATCCAGGAAAAACAGGTCGGAAACGTCGCCGAAAACGTGCTGTTCGACATGCGCCGCGCCATGTTCGCGCGCCTGCAGATCGTTGCGCTCGGTTTCATGGACAAGACCGAAGTCGGGCGCCTGATGAGCCGGCTGCAGGGCGACGTCAATTCCATGCAGGAATTTCTCGAAACCTCGATCGTCTCCATCGGCGATCTGGTCCTGCTGTGCGGTATCGTCGTCGTGCTTTTGAGCCTCGATTGGGGCCTGGGGCTTTTGACCCTCGCCACCATGCCCGCCCTGTTCATCGTCCGCATCTTCTGGCTGCCGCGCGCCAAGCGCGCCTTCTGGGCCGCCCACGAGACCAATTCGGCCACCAATGGCGCCATGGCCGAAGGCATCAACGGCGTGCGCACCATCCAGAACCTCGACCGTCAGAAGGTCAATTTCGACCTCTATGACGACAAGGCCTGGTCGAACCTGAAAACCCAGTTGACCGGCTCGCGCTACGCCCAGGTCATGGTCCCCATCGTCGACAGTTTGACCGGCATCGCCATGGCCACCGTCATCGTGGTCGGCGGCTCGCTTGTGCTCAACGGCTCCATGCAGATCGGCATCATCGTCGCCTTCCTGTTCTACATTCAGCGCTTTTTCGATCCCATCCGCTCGCTGACCATGCAATATTCCATCATGCAGCGCGCCATGACCTCGGGCCGCCGCATCACCGAAGTGCTCGACGTCCCCGTCTCCATCGCCGACAAGCCAGACGCGGTAACCCTCACCCGCGACATGGATGGGTCGGTCGATTTCGACAATGTCGCCTTCGGTTACGATCCCAAGCGCCCTGTCCTCAAAAACGTCTCCTTCCACGTCAATCCCGGCGAAACCGTCGCCCTTGTCGGCCCCACCGGCTCGGGCAAGACCAGCGCCATGGCGCTCGTGCATCGCTTTTATGAAGTGCAATCCGGTGCCGTCCGCGTTGGCGGCCACGATGTGCGCGACATCACCCAGGAATCCTTAGGCGAACAGGTCGCCATGGTGCTTCAGGAGCCGTTCCTGTTCACCGGCACGGTGTTTGAAAACATCCGCTACAACAAGGCATCCGCCACACTCGATGACGTCATCGCCGCGTCAAAGGCCGTCGGCGCCCACGAGTTCATCACCCGCCTGCCCGATGGCTACGATACCGTCCTCGAACAGCGCGGCTCGAACTTCTCGCTCGGCCAGCGCCAATTGCTCAGCTTCGCCCGCGCCCTTGTCGCCGACGCCAAAATCCTCGTCCTCGACGAGGCCACCGCCAATATCGACAGCTACACCGAACGCCAGATTCAAAAGGCGCTCGAAACCCTGCTCGAAGGCCGCACCGGCCTCGTCATCGCCCACCGCCTCGCCACCATCCGCGGCGCCGACCGCATCATCGTGCTCCAGAACGGCGAATTGATCGAACAGGGCAACCACGACCAGCTCATGGCCAAAAACGGCCTCTACGCCCGCCTCTACACCATGAACTACTCCAGCTTCGACGACATCCCCGACGACGTAGTCAACGCCGCCACGGCGGGGGATGGGACGACGTGAGGCGGCTAGCACCCCACTCACCGCAGTACCTGAGACTGCGCTTTAGGGTCGCTCAGGCGTTCGGAGTATCCCGTCCGTCCGGCTCTTTAGCGACACCCTTGAACGGTCCATCACTCTGCTTCCGGTCCATGAACTGACCCGTGCGCTCGTCGCGCTTTTGCCAATTGCCATTTTCATGCTGAAATTGCGTACGGCCAGTAACCGCGCCGCGCCTGTAACCGTCACCAGTATTCTTGGCCATCTCAATCTCCTTGGATTGGCACAACACCGAGAGTTCGTCACGTAAAGTAACACGAATCAAGACGTGTTCTTATTATGTTCCAGAATTTAACGCCACAGGTCAACCGGAAACTGGTAGGGTCAACCCAACGGATCAGGCAGACTTTGTGGTGAGAGATCGCGGCTGTCTACCTTGGGCGATAAGAAAGCCTAAGCCACCGCCTCTTCCGACCGCGCCAGCGCCCGTTCCAGTGCTTCGATGCACAAAGGGTCGTGCGATGCCCCGGCGCCCTCCCACAAGATCCCCATCGCCTTGGACACCGGCATTGCCGCGCGATAGGGCCGGTCGGCGGTCAGCGCGTCGAACACGTCCGCGGTCGAAATGATCCGCGTGTCGAGGTCGAGTTCGTCGGCCGTCTTGCCGTTGGGATAGCCCTTGCCGTCCAGCCGCTCGTGATGGGCGCCCGCCACCACGGCCAGATCGGCAAAAGCCCCGATGCGCGATAAAATGTCTTCCGACAGCCGGGAATGGTCGCGCATGGCCACCCATTCGTCATCGTCGAGCTTGCCCGGCTTGTCGAGCACGCTGTTGGAAACGCCGAGCTTGCCGATATCGTGCAGCAGCGCTGCGCGCTTGAGCCAGCGCCGGCGGGCCGGATTGTACCCCATCTCCTCGGCGATAAGATCGGAAAACACAGCAACCCGCTCACTGTGGCCCGAGGTGAACGGGCTCTTGGCGTCGATCACCCGCGCAAAGGCCCGCGCGATGTCGTCGAGATAGCCCTCATCGGCCCTCTGCACCTCCTGCCCCGGTTCGAGATCGAGCACCACCTGTTCGATGTCATCGCGCGCCAGCATCGCCCAGAACGTCTCGTCCGCGGCAACGTCGGAAAACGCGAACACCACCGCCGGGTCGAACCACGTCCCCGAACGCGAGGTGATTTCGGTCATCGCGGCCTCCGGCCCCCCGGACATGAAGAACACGTCCACCACCTGCGCCAGCAGCGCGATGCGTGAAAACAGCGAAATGTCGGTGCCCGCCTTGCCCAGTGGCTTGCCGCCACCGTTCCACTGCTCGTCGAGATCGAGAATGGCCTGCGCCACGGTGTCGGAAAACCGCATCTGGCGGGCAATTTCGGCCCCCCGCTGGCATCGGGTTTCGATCAGATTGGTGACGATCTCGCCGCCATTGCGCATGATGTTGACCACCGAGCGGAACCGCTCGGCCAGCCCCGCCTCGGCCCCCGTATGCGACAGGACGAACCGCAGAACCTGCGGCAGGCTGCCGTCGAGATGCTTGAAGTCGCGCTTGAAGGTCAGATCGTCGGCCAGATACAATTCACAGATCCGCGCCGCGTTGGACGAACACCCCAGATCCTTGAGCAGCAGCGCATAATAGAGATCGCGCAGCGCCGCCTCGTCCATGCCCATCGCCCGGCCCACCTGCACCCCGGTCCAGCAACAGCGCATGCAATGGCCGGGAGGTTGCCCCTCGGTCATGTCCAGGGCCCGGCTCAGTGCCCCAAGCACCTCGGCCAACCGTATCGATCCGCTCATCCTGCCCTCCCCCGCGTCTAGGGAATTTTCCCCATCGTAGGAGTACAAGGACCAAGGCCGGGTTAACGCGGTCCGAACCAGGTCTCCAGCGCGCCGGTTGGATCAGCCCCCTTTCCATCCCCGACCCACGCGACATAGCCGTCGGGCCGGGTCAACACAGCGCCCGGCGCCTCGACAGTCCCAAGCACCGGAAGCTCCCATGTCCCGTTACAATCGGCCCTCACCGCCTGCACCCGATCCGCCCATGGCCCAGTGTCGGACCAGCCATTTTCATCGAACCCGATCAGCACCGGCCGCGCTTCATGCAGCAGGCTGTAGAGCCGGATCGCGCCATCAGCGGTCACCAGGTCGAGATCGGGCATGCGCCGCCCCAGCAGCGGATGCCCTTCGCCCAGATCGTAGTGAACATCGAGCCCCGACATCATCCCGGCGAACCGCTTGCGCGGCGCGTCCATGGCCAGCACCTCCCCCATGATCTCATTGAGCGCCTTGGTCCGCTCGTCGCCCCGCCCCAGAGCGATCTGCGCCAGCGTGTTGCGCAACACCCGCGCCGCAATCGGGTGCCGTTCGGCGTGATAGGTGTCGAGCAGCCGCTCGGGAGAGATCCCTTTGACCACCTGCGCCAGCTTCCAGCCCAGATTGACCGCGTCCTGAACCCCGATATTGAGCCCCTGGCCACCCACTGGGGAATGGACATGCGCAGCATCGCCCGCCAGCAACACCCGGCCGTCGCGATAGGCCACAGCCTGCCGCGCCATATCGGTAAACCGCGAAAGCCATGTGACGTTGTGCACGCCATAATCGCTGCCAAAGACGGCCACCAGCCCCGCCTTGAGGTCATCGACCGTCGGATCGCTCTGCCCCGCATAGCGCTGGGTCAGAACGATCCGCACCTTGTTCCCTTCGCCCATCGGCCCCATCGCCTGGGTGCCCACCTCGTCGGCATGCAGGCCGAATTCGGCCGCCTCGGCCAGCTCCGCCTCGGCGATCAGGCTGCTGACCGAGGCCTCCCAGCCGGCAAATTCGATCCCCGCCAGCTTGCGAACCAGACTCCGCCCGCCATCGCACCCCACGAGATAATGCGCCCGCAAAGCCTGTCCGCCATCGAGCACCACATCGACCCCGTTCTCGTCCTGCTCAAATCCAGTGACCGCGCGGCTGCGATAGATCGGCACCCCGAGCTCCTGGACCCATCCGGCCAATATGCGTTCGATATGGTTCTGCCACAGGCCCAGCCCGTAATTGTGCCGTGTCGGAAAATCGCTGATATCGAGCCGCGCCGGACCGAACCCTGCCACCTGTAGCGCCGTGCCTTCGGCCAGAAACCGCTCGGCGATGCCCCGCTGATCCATGATCTCGATGGTGCGCGCATGCAGCCCGCCGGCCCGCGCGCCCGGCATATCCTGGTTCGCCCGCCGCTCCACAATCGCGACATTCACCCCCGCCAGGACCAGCTCTCCCGCCAGCATCAGCCCCGTCGGCCCGCCCCCGGCAATTACCACAGCATGTTCGGTCATCCGCCTTCCCCTCTTGCTCTCACCAGAGCGCCGGACAATACGCCCAACCAAATCGATGCCAATTCTTGAACTGAACTCTTTCGACCCCAGATGTGTCATGGCGGAGCACACCTTGGCTCCGTCCAAATCCCCGATATATGTCCCGCCAGCCCCCGATGCAGCGTGTCCGGAATTGTCCTGGGCCGGAACCATGCCACCCGCCGGACATTGCCTCTTGCCAGGGCCGCATGTGCGGCGAAACTATGGAAGGGCGCCAATGACGCTTCTGATACTTTACATCGCGCTGGCCATCGGCATTTCGTTCTTGTGCTCGATGCTCGAAGCGGTGCTGCTCAGCATCACCCCCACCTTCACAGCCACCATCGAAGAAAAAAAGCCGCGCGTTGCCAGCCGCATCAGGCAGCTCAAGGACGATATCGACCGCCCCCTTTCCGCCATTCTCAGCCTCAACACCATTGCCCACACCGTCGGCGCTGCTGGCGCCGGTGCGCAGGCCCAGATCGTTTTCGGCGATGCCGCGGTGACGGTGTTTTCGGCGGTCCTGACCTTCCTGATCCTGGTACTGTCCGAGATCATTCCCAAGACCCTCGGCGCGCTCTATTGGCAATCCTTTGCCCCGGCCGCCTCGCGCATCCTTCCGGTGCTGATCTGGGTCATGTGGCCTCTGGTCAAGATGTCCCAACTGATCACCGTTCTGCTCTCGCGCGGCAAACCGCAGCCCCCGGTCACCCGCGAGGAGATCGTTGCCCTGGCCGATATCGGCCGGCGCGAAGGCATCATCGACCGTGGCGATTCCAAGGTCGTCGCCAACCTGCTCAAATTCGACCGCCTCACGGTCAAGGACATCATGACCCCGCGCACCGTCGCCTTCGCCCTCGACCAGCAGACGACGGTCCGCCAAGCCATCGACCGCCGCAACGAGCTCCATTTCAGCCGCATCCCGGTGTATGACGGCACGATCGACACACCCACCGGCTTCGTGCTCAAGACCGACATCCTCAATCTTGCGCTCGAGGAAGAGTTCGACCGCAAGCTGGAAAATTTCCGCCGCGAAATCACCAGCGTCGTCGAAACCACCCCGCTCGAAGAGCTGTTCGACACCCTCGTCCACAAGGACCGCCACATGGCGCTGGTCACCGACGATTTCGGCGGCACCGCCGGGCTCGTCACCCTCGAGGATCTGATCGAGACCCTGCTGGGCGAGGAAATCGTCGACGAGGGCGACTCCATCGCCGATCTGCAGGCCTACGCCCGAAAGAAATGGGAGGAGCGCGCCGCCCAGCAGAAGGATCGCGGACCGGCCCTCTCCTGACACATCCTGTCAGCAGCAACTGTTCACACTCCGTTCCGTTGATGGTAAGAGTGCGGTCAGACAAAGTTGCAGACTTTTTCGGTTCGACCGCGCGACCCGCTCTATTGAATCAGTCCCCCCGCGGCCCGATATGGTGCTCCATGACCTCCGAGAAAAAATCCCCCTCCGCCGGTCGCCCCGGCAAAGCCGATTTCTCCATTGATGATTTCATCAAGGAGATCGAAAAGGCCGAGGATGCCCAGGCTTCAAAGCCCCTTTACGCCGAGCGCATGCGCAACAAGCGGGCGCTCGACCGTGCGGACCAAAAAGCAGCCGCCGAATCCCAGGAAACCGAGCGCCTCGCCGGCAAGGGCAAGGACAACGCCAAAGCCAACGCCCGCAAGGCCAGCGATGCGAAAGGCAAACGCAGCGCCGCCACAGGCATGTCGCTCAAGGCCCCCAAATCCAAGGCCAACTCCGTCGAGCGCCCCACCAATCTCGATGGCTTCGCCGAAGCCCCCCAGGCCGGCTTTCACACGCCATCGGATGTGACCAACTCCTCGGCCGGCGTATCGGCCACCGTCGCCGCGCTCGAAAAGATCATCGCCGAGGGCCGCAAGGAGGTCGAGGGCACCAATGCGTGGAAGCCCCACCGCCCCGCCGCGCTGAAAAAGGACAAGGGCGGCATCCCCTTCCGCCTCCAGACCGATTACACCCCCGCCGGCGACCAGCCCACCGCCATTGCCGAACTGCTCGAAGGCGCCAACAACGGCGAAACCGACCAGGTCCTGCTCGGCGTCACCGGCTCGGGCAAGACGTTTACCGCCGCCCAGGTCATCGCCCAGACCGGCCGCCCGGCCCTCATCCTGGCGCCCAACAAGACCCTGGCCGCCCAGCTCTATGGCGAGTTCAAGAATTTCTTCCCCGACAACGCGGTCGAATACTTCGTCTCCTATTACGACTACTACCAGCCCGAGGCCTACGTCCCGCGCACCGATACCTATATCGAGAAGGAATCCACCATCAACGAGCAGATCGACCGGATGCGCCACTCGGCCACCCGCGCGATCCTCGAACGCGACGACGTCATCATCGTCGCCTCGGTGTCCTGCATCTACGGCATCGGCTCGGTGGAAGACTACACCACCATGACCATCTGGCTCGAAAAGGGCCAGAAGATCGACCAGCGCGCCCTATTGAACGAACTCGTCGCCCTGCAATACAAGCGCGGCGACATCGGCTTCGTGCGCGGCACGTTCCGGGTGCGCGGCGACACCATCGAAGTGTTCCCCGCCCACTATGACGACGCCGCCTGGCGCATCACCCTGTTCGGCAACGAGATCGAATCCATTTCCGAATTCGATCCCCTGACCGGCAAGAAATCGGCCGAATTGACTGCCGTCCGCGTCTTCGCCAATTCCCACCACGTCACCACCCGCACCACGATGAATGCGGCCATCAAGGAGATCAAGCGCGAGCTCAACGCCCGCCTGCAGGAGCTCAACGGCATGGGCCGCTTCCTTGAGGCCCAGCGCCTCGAACAGCGCACCCTGTTCGATCTCGAAATGATGGAAGCCACCGGCTCCTGCGCGGGCATCGAGAACTATTCGCGCTACTTCTCGGGCCGCAAGCCCGGCGAGCCGCCCCCAACGCTCTTTGAATACCTCCCCGACAACGCCCTGGTCTTCGTCGACGAATCCCACGTCACCATCGGCCAGCTCGGCGCCATGTATCGCGGCGATCTGCGCCGCAAGGCAACGCTGGCGGAATACGGCTTCCGCCTGCCCTCCTGCATGGACAACCGCCCCCTGCGGTTCGAGGAATGGAACGCCATGCGCCCGCAGACGGTCTACGTCTCGGCCACCCCCGGCGCCTGGGAGCTCGACCAGACCGGCGGCGTGTTTGCCGAACAGGTCATCCGCCCCACCGGCCTGATCGACCCGGTCGTCGAAACCCGCCCCGCCACCACTCAGGTCGATGACGTTGTCGATGAAATCCGCAAAACCACCGAAAAGGGCTACCGCACGCTGCTCACCGTCCTCACCAAGAAGATGGCCGAGGATCTGACCGAATATCTGCACGAGCAGGGCATTCGCGTGCGCTACATGCACTCCGACATCGACACCATCGAGCGCATCGAGATCATCCGCGATCTGCGCCTGGGCAATTTCGACGTGCTGGTCGGCATCAACCTGTTGCGCGAAGGCCTCGACATCCCCGAATGCGGCCTCGTCGCCATTCTCGATGCCGACAAGGAAGGCTTTTTGCGTTCGGAAACCTCACTGATCCAGACCATCGGCCGCGCCGCGCGCAACGTCGATGGCAAGGTGATCCTCTACGCCGACCGCGAAACCGGCTCCATGGAGCGCGCCCTCGCCGAAACCAACCGCCGCCGCGAAAAACAGCTCGCCTACAACGAAGAACACGGCATCACCCCGCAATCGGTCAAGGCCCGCATCAACGACATCGTGGATTCGGTCTATGAGCGCGACCACGTCTCGGTCAAAATCCGCCCGGGCAAGGACGGCAAGGACACCGTCCCCGTCGGCGCCAACCTCGCCGCGGTCATCAAAGACCTCGAACACCAGATGCGCGAAGCCGCCACCAATCTGGAGTTTGAGAAAGCGGCGAAGCTGCGCGACGAGATCAAGAAGCTGCGGGAGATGGAGCTGGATACCCTCGAAGGCCCCGGCGGCTAATCCCCGGCGCCCGGCCCCTCTCGGGCCGGTCCTCCGTCCTCCGCCCTCTCCCCACCTCCATCGCTGTCCCGTGCCCGACACGGGACCCAGCAGCTTCCCCAAGCCCCTGTCGCCAGCGGCATCGCACATGGACCCCGGTTTTCACCGGGGCAGCGATGTGCAGACCGCGTACCTCCGCGCATCCCACCCACGCCAACAGCCCCAGCGTCACTCCCCAACGCACCCCCACCCCCATCGCTGTCCCGTGCTCCGACACGGGACCCAGCAGCCTCCCCAAGCCCCTGTCGCCAGTGGAAATTCACATGGACCCCGGTTTTCACCGGGGCAGCGATGGTGCGCGCCGCCCCTCTTGCACTCCCCGCGCCCCCGCCCCAAAATCCACTCCGCTTTGGGGGAAAACACGCGATGTACGAACAACGCCAATACTACGTCTACATCCTCGCCAAGCACCAGAACGGCGCCCTCTACACCGGCATGACAAACGACCTCGCCCGCCGCATCCACGACCACCGCTCAAAAGCCGTCCCCGGCCACACCCGCAAATACGATATTGCCCGTCTGGTCTGGTACGAAACCCACCCCACCCTCGACAGCGCCTACCTCCGCGAAAAGCGTATCAAGGCGTGGAAACGCGCCTGGAAAATCCAGTTGATCGAAACCACCAACCCCAACTGGCGCGACCTCACCGAAACCCTGATCTAACGACGACCAAATTCATTGCCCACGCCGCACTACCCCACCATCGCTGTCCCGTGCCCGACACGGGACCCAGCAGCCCCCCAAAGCCCCCGTCGCCCGCGGCATCCGCTCATGGACCCCGGCTTTCGCCGGGGAAGCGAAGGCGATTGTATCGACCCTCTCGTCCCCCACCATCGCTGTCCCGTGCTCGACACGGGTCCCAGCGGCTTCTCCCAGCCGCTCTAGCCAGTGGCATCCGCACATACACCTTGGTTTTCACTAGGACAGCGAGGGAGTAGTCGGAAAATCCAATTGATCGAAAGCGCCAAACTTAACTGGCGTGACCGGCATCATCTGCCGCTCTTGGAATGCTTCTCAATTTGGCGGGCCTGCGCTTTGCGTCCAGCAATGCGATTGTCGATTTTCCGCTTTTCAATCGACGTCTTAGCGTCACGCCTTTTTGCCAGCTCCACCCTCAGCTTTTTGAATTGTCTATTCGGCAAAAAGAGCTTGTTGTCACGAACAATGACGCCCGTAATGTCTGCGGGCGCGTTGACCAGGCTGACTTCCTTGGATCGGCTCGTTCTAAATCCATTGTTCTTCAATACTTCTTTTATTCGCCAAACTAATTTTTTCGGGACCACTGCTCCAGAGAGGGTAATATCGTCGGCGTAGATACTTAGAGTGCAACCGTATTCCCCGGCAAGCTGATAGATATCAGACCACATTCGCGCATTGCAGAAGTATGAAAGAATGGGACTGCATGGCGACCCTTGGGGTAAGCATCCATCAAACGTCACAATTTCCACCAGTATCGCCGCTACATCCGGGCTGCACTGTAACTTATCCCTAAAGAACCACGTTAAACGCTCTGCGGTGCAAGAAGGAAAAAACGCCTCTATATCGAGGAGCCAAAATGCCCTTGCACCAACGTGAACGGCGGCATTGTCGACGTATGACACGCCCTTTACGGAGCTAAATACATATGGTGGCACCGTTATCATGCCAAGTAGCTTGGCCAAACGAGCTTGCAGCCGCTTCAAGGCAGAGGGAGGCAGGCTAATGGGCCGGTAATTATCTGCCAGCTCTGGAGGAGGCGGCATCGCGAGCCAGGGAGCCTTGTCATCGTACTTAGGTTTGTACTTCACCACATACTTAGGCTGGTTTTTCTCAAGGCTTTCAAGAAATCCAACTTCGGTGAAAAGTAACTCAGCAAGCCGCCGGCGGGTTCGCACCTTGTACAGGGCGCTATCGACAATCCGATGGCCAGCCTTCATCAGGCAGCGTCCGCCTTAGACTTGTTTTCGATGAATTTTAGGATGTCTATCACCTTAGAAGCAATAGTTGTTCGCACCTTTTCACCACTCTTGGCAGCGTCTATTTGCTCTGAGAAAAACATTAGCGATGACACTGGAATGCCAAACTCGGATGAATACCTTTGGAGCACCTCCAAGCTAGGCGCCTTCGATCCATTTTCGAGTTCAGAAATATAAGACTTAGATACTCCGATCTTTTCGGCAACCTCAAACTGTTTGAGATCGTGAAAAACTCGAATAAGCCGTAATGCTTCCTGCAGCATGTTCTCTTTCCTTTCATAGAATTTGGGTTGGCGGTTTATCCCCCAGTGCAGAAGCACTCAAAGATAAAGCGAATAAGCCGATAGAGCGCGTATGATGCCCTGATAATCGTCGTCAGGACCTTGGGGTTGCGCATCCGTTGCCAGATGCACCATCGCGTCCACCGCCGCCGTTGCTGTTGGTCTTCAGAAACACTCATGGTGTTCTCCTTCTGTTTGCCTAGAGGGGAAGTCCTCTAGGGTCGTCTCAAACAGAGGTCGGAAACAGCAACTTCACCTTCATTCTAGCCGCGATCAGTCGTTGATCGCGGCTGCTTCGCCCGTGTCGGTCCCCGTCCCACCGGGGCCTCTTGGGGGAAGTGATAGAGGGTCACCCCTCCACGGTCGGGATAATAGAGCCCGACCTTCAGATAACGACGTTCTTCCGTTAGACCGAGAATACATATAGCGAGCAAAATTTGTTTTTTCAAGACTAAAGTTCGCTCTTAGCGATTTTAATTCCTGGTCCTCTATCCCCACCCCTCCCACCTCCCCTATCCTCTCCTGTCACCCTCCGCCCCGCCGGAGCCAGACCTGACACGGAGACCGGCCCATGCCGCGCCACAAGAAACCCGCCCACGCCGACCCTCACTCCAGACACGACACCCACGCCGCCTATGCCGCGCTGATGGCGCGGCTCACTGCATTTCAGGCCGAACTCTCCGCGCAGGCCAAAACCCGCGCCACCGCCGAAATGCCCGAGCCCGTCCTGAGCATGGCCGTCGATCTCATGGCGCAGATGGCACGCCTGATGGCCCGCGCCATCGAGGCGCGCGGCTTGCCTGTGTTGCCCGCCGGCGAGCCCACAAGTTTCTCGCAAGCCACCATCGCCTTTGCCCAGGCCCATCACGCCTTCATGGCGTTCGGCAGGCGCAAGGGGTTCGACAGGCCCGTGGCCGATGCCGAGGCCAAGGCACAGCATGAAAGGAACGTCGAGGATCTCGTGCGGATGATGAATGGCCGCATCCTGCGTGGCATTCGCGACGGCTATCTCTGCCCCGTGCCCGATGACGACCCGGACCGCGAGACCGAACGCCGGGCCATTTCCGATGCCCACACGGCGCTCGTGGCCCGCATGGAAGCCTATCTCGGCCACGGCATCGACATCGGCAACGATTGGTAAGACCGGGCCGCGCCCGAAAACTTATCCCCGCCCTCTCCGCTGCGCCTAATCTTGGCTCACGACCGCACCAGGGCGAAGATGCATACGAGCTTCCGGTGAGGGCGGGATTGGAAAAAGGGGGAGCATGCGACCGAGCCCATGTCGCATCGGCCTCCGGGCATTTCGATCCCAACCGACAGGTCGGTCCGGGTTCCTCGCGGGTCGCTGCGGGGAAGGCCCAAAGCGGACGGATGGCCAGGCGAGGATGGGAGTCCACGTCATACCGGGGCAACCCGGAGGGGCACCGTGGATAACGCCAGCGATGGGGTTATCCCGACAAACCCCAGCCCGAGACGCCGCCATAAGCCAAAAACCCCGGTCATGAACGGCGAAGCTGGCTTCGCACACTACAAAAAATCGGATGAAGCTTGCTTCGCCGTTCATCGCCCACCCTTGTCCCCCGAGGCCTTCCGGCCGTCGGCCGCTTCCGCGCGTTCTGACGACTGCCACCGTCCTCTATGGTGAGCACCCCGACCTCCCCCACCGTCATCCTCGGGCTTGACCCGGGGATCCGCTTGGTGGGGAAGCCGCTGAAGGCGTTTTCGACGACGGCATTGCGGGTTTCACTGCTTCCGTCAGCGTGGCGGCGTTGCATATCACCGGGTCAAGCCCGAGGATGACGCGCGGGAGCAAGAGCGAACCATCGGGCAACTTTTTCAGCGCACACGCCGTTCTCCCCGAACACAAAAAGGAGTTTGCTCATGTCCCACCACACAGAACAGGCCGATCAGCTTTCCCCCGCCGAGACCGAAGACAGGATCTGGAAGCTCGCCAACGACATAAGGATCTGCATGCTCACCACCTGGAGCGGCTCCGAGCAGCATTCCCGCCCGCTCTCCGCGCATGTCGACCGCGACGTGCACGCGCTCTATTTCCTCGTCGATGAATCCGGTCACAAGAACGAGGAGATCGAAAAATACCCCGAAGTCTCCTGCGCCTTCGTCGACAAGGGCGCCAACGATTACGTGGTGATCGCCGGCGAAGCCAAACTCTCCAACGACCGCGCAAAGATCGCCGAAATCTTCTCCAACTTCGCCAAGGCCTGGTGGGACGATGAAAACGACCCCGCCATCCGCCTCCTCACCGTCACCCCCTCGCGCGGCGAACTCTGGGACGGCCCCGGCAGCGCCGTCGCCAAGGCCAAGCTCCTCTTCGCCGCGGCGACCGGTGGCGATATCGACATGGGCGAGACGGGGAAAACCCGGCTCTAACCTAAATATTACATTCAGTTAAGGTTCAGCTTGAATGGGCTTTATTGAGGGCCAAGGCAGACGGAAAACCTGCCGGCAACACTCGATGGGAGAAGCGTTATGGCTCTCGGAAAAACAGCAATAAAGGGCGGCCTTGCCGCTCTCATGGTCGCGATGATGACCGCAGGCGCGTTTGCCTGGGAAGCCTACGCGACAAACGCCCTCAACGTGCGCTCGGGTCCGGGCACCAATTATGGTGTGGTGACCACCCTCCAGCGCAATCAGGTCGTCGATGTGCAGTACTGCCGCTCGGGCTGGTGCTTTCTCGATACGGGCCGCTACGGCCGCACCGGCTGGGCGTCGCAGAACTATCTGCGCGAAGTCGGCAACTGGACGCCGCCCCGGCCCAACCCGCCCAGCTGGCAGCCCCCGCGCCCCACGCCGCCGAGCTGGCACCCCAATCCGCCGCGCCCGCCGTTCTGGGGCAACAATCCGCCCCGCCCGCCGCACTGGAACAATCCGCGGCCTCCGCTCTGGAACCCGGGCCCGCCCCCGCGTCCCCGGCCCGACAGCCAGGTGTGCTTTAACGGTCCCAACGGCTATTTCTGCATCGGCAATTGATCGGTTCCAAACCGTAACAAGGGGCCGGAGCGTTCACCGCTCCGGCCATCTTGCTTTTTCCCCGCGCCGGAACGATATGCTAGCTTCACTGTCAGTCGTATAGCGGACCCATCCGATGAAATCCTACGTCAAGCTTGCATCCGGTTTCATGCTCTCGGGCATTGGCGCCGTCGCTCTCGAACGCGCCATCGCCAGCGGCATGGCCAGCGGCAATATCCATCTCCCTGCCGGCTCCGGACCGTTCGTATCCGTTTTGGCTCTGGCGCCCCTGGCTCTCATCGCCGCCGGCGTTCTGGTCTATGTCGGCGGCGCGGTTCTGGGGCTGAAATAGGAGCGTTGCCGGAAAAGGTGAGCACCGGCTTTTCGGTTCGGCAACGCGACAAACAGGATTTTCAGTTTGTTCGAAGCCGCTCGGCATCGAGGCCGCGGGCGGCCAGCCGCGATCTGAGGCTGCGGCGCATGAATACGGTCACCCCGTAGAGCGCTGCCCCGCCCACTGCCAGCGCCAGAGTGAACGCCTGCATCCCGCCCGCTTCGATGCCGAACCCGAGCGCCACGAAAAACACCGCCATCCCGCCGATCGTCGCGACATAAAAGCGTCTGTCGCTCTCGGCCCGCACCTCGCGCCCCGCGCTCAAAACGGTCTCCCGCCGCTCGATATCGCTCATCGCCGAAAGCGGCTCGGGCACCCCCTCGCGCTCGAGGCTGGCCAGATAGGCCTCGGCCCGCTCGCCGATCCTTTTTTCGACCCGCTGCGTATTCCACTTCGCCAGCATCAGATTGCCGATAATGGTAATCGCCGCCAGTCCCAGCGCCGCATAGAGCACGATAATCAAGCCGCCTGCCTCCGTGATTGATGTTGCCCCTCCAACATGGCCATCACGATCCTTCCCGCAAGCTCTCCCCGCACGATCATCTCATGCTAATCTCGTTCACTCTGGGGTCAGGAACGATCCGGTATCGTGACAGGTCATTCTAGGAGCCGGTCCATGAGACTATCCCGCTGGGGCATCGCCTTCATGCAACTTGGAGCTCTGCTCCTGGCCATCGGCCTTTTGCCGCTGGTCGTCATGGCAACGCTGTTCCCTGGCGCGCCCGCCCTCGTTGCGGTCCTGCTCAGCCTGTCCGTCGCCCCGCTTGGCGGCCTATGCGTTGTCGCCGGCCTCATAATGTGGGGGATCGGCAGGTTCCGCCGATAGAACGCCAGTTGCGTTTCCATTACGTTCTCCCTATCTCAGAAGCATGAATTCCGAAAAAATCGATCCCGAATCGGATGGCAACCGGCCGAGGAGCAAATCATGAGAGGCACCGCCCTCATCACCGGCGCCGCCGACAGAATTGGCGCGGCTATTGCGACCCGCCTGGCCGCCGAGGACTATGCGGTCGTCATTCATTACCGCTCGTCCGGCGAAAAGGCCCAGGACCTGGCCGATGCCATCGCGGCCGATGGCGGTCGCGCCGAAATCGTGCGTGCCGACCTCGCAAAGCGCCAGGACCGCATGGGCCTGATTGCCAAAGCTGCCGAGCCGTTCGGTCCTTTGACCGTCCTGGTCAACAATGCTTCGGTCTTCGAGCCCGACAGCGCCGACACTGTCCATGAGGATTTGTGGGATCTGCACATGGCCGTCCATGCCGAAGCGCCGGTCTTCCTCGCCCGCGATTTCGCCGCCCAGCTGCCCGACGACGAAAAGGGCAATATCGTCAATCTCATCGACGAGCGCGTCCTCTCGCTGTCACCCGACTATTTTTCCTACACGCTCTCGAAATCCCTGCTGTGGACCGCCACCCGCACCCTCGCCCAATCCCTGGCGCCCCGCATCCGCGTCAACGCCATCGGCCCCGGCCCCACCCTCGCCAATGCCCGCCAGTCCGAAAGCGAATTTGAAGCCTCCCGTCAGCGCTTGCCGCTGCAGACCGGCGCCGATCCCGACGAGATTGCCGACGGCGTCTTCTCGATCCTCAACCTGCCCTCGATGACTGGTCAGATGATCGCGCTCGATGGTGGCGAGCATCTCGAATGGAGCGCGCGCAACGCGCCGACCCCCCGCAAGCAATGACAGACGAAACCCTCCCCGGCCCCGATATCATCAAGCGCTTCGTCAAAACCCTGCCCACCGGCGCGGGCGTTTATCGCATGATCGATGAGAAGGGCGACGTCATCTATGTGGGCAAGGCCCGCAATCTCAAATCACGCGTCACCAATTACACGAGCTATGAAGGCAATTCGGTCCGCATCAACCGCATGATCGCCTCGACCCGGTCGATGGAGTTCGTGCGAACCGAGACCGAAGCGGCAGCCCTCTTGCTCGAAGCGAACATGATAAAGCGCCTGCGCCCGCGCTTTAACGTGCTGCTGCGCGACGACAAGACGTTTCCCTACATCCTGATCGCAACCGAACACGAGGCCCCCGAACTCACAAAGCACCGCGGCTCGCGCCGCCGCAAGGGCGACTATTTCGGGCCGTTCGCTTCCGCCGTCGCCGTCAGCCGGACCATCACCGCGCTGCAAAAGGCGTTCCTCTTGCGCAATTGCTCGGACAGCTTTTACGCCGCGCGCACCCGCCCGTGCCTCCAACACCAGATCAAGCGCTGCGCTGCGCCCTGCACCGGCGTCATTTCGATCCCGGACTACAATGAACTTGTCGCCGAGGCCCGCGCCTTCCTCTCGGGCAAGACCAAGGCGGTGCAGGATCATCTGCAAAAGGAAATGAACGGCGCCGCCGAAGCGCTCGATTTCGAACGCGCCGCCATGCTGCGCGATCGCCTTGGTGCGCTGGCACTCATTCAGGGCTCTACCGGGACCGGCGCCCAATCGATCCCCGAGGCCGACGTCTTCGCCATCCACAACGAGGCGGGCAATTTCTGTGTGCAGGTGTTCTTTTACCGCGCGCACCAGAACTGGGGCAATTACGCCTTCTATCCGCGCGCCGACGATGACAGCACGAACGCCGAGGTACTCGAAGCCTTTATCGCCCAGTTCTATGAGAACCGCACGCCGCCTCGGCTCGTCCTGCTCTCGGAGGATTTGGCCGAACCCGACTTGCTGCGCGAGGCCTTGTCCTCCCGCACCGACCGCGTCGTCCGGATCGAAACGCCGCGCCGCGGCGAAAAACGCACGCTTGTCGACAACGCACTGACCAATGCACGCGAGGCGCTGGGCCGCCACCTTTCGGATTCGGCCAGCCAGCGCAAGCTGCTCGAAGCCATGGCCGAAACCTTCGGTCTCGATGAAACCCCGCGCCGCATCGAAATCTACGACAACTCCCATATCCAGGGCACCAACGCCGTGGGCGGCATGGTCGTTGCGGGTATGGAAGGGCTATCGAAAAAGCACTACCGCACCTTCAACATCAAATCGAAAGACCTCACCCCCGGCGACGATTTCGGCATGATGCGCGAGGTGCTCACGCGCCGGTTCACCCGGCTGGCCAATGAAAGCGACCCCCAGGCCGAAGACGATTCCACCGAGATGCCAGACTGGCCCGACGTCCTCCTGATCGACGGCGGTGCCGGCCAGACCAATGCCGTCAAGGCGGTCTTGGCCGAAATGAACCTGCCGCGCGATGTGACCGTCATCGGTATCGCCAAAGGCGAGGAACGCAATGCGGGCCGCGAGACTTTCTACATGGAAGGCAAGGAGCCCTTCATGCTGCCGGCTCGCGATCCCGTTCTCTATTACGTCCAGCGCCTGCGCGACGAAGCCCACCGCTTCGCCATCGGAACGCACCGCGCCCGGCGCAAAAAGGAGATGGTCAAGAACCCCCTCGACGAGATCGGCGGCATCGGTCCCACACGCAAGCGTGCGCTGCTCCAGCATTTCGGCTCGGCCAAGGCGGTCTCGCGCGCCTCGGTCGCCGATATCGCCGCCCTGCCCGGCATCTCGACCGCCATGGCGCAATTGATCTACGATCACTTCAACCAAAGATGACCAGGGGCCAAGGACACACAATGACCGAAACCAGATTCGACATGGCCCGTCTGCCAAACCTTTTGACCTACGGCCGCATCTTCGCGATCCCGGTCATCATGCTGTTTCTTCTCGCCGACAATTCGCCTCTGCGCTGGCTGGCGCTGCTGCTCTACATTGCTGCCGCGGTCACCGACTTTTTCGATGGATACCTTGCGCGCAGATACGGTTCGGTCTCCCCGATCGGCCGCATGCTAGACCCCATCGCCGACAAACTGCTGGTTGGCGCCCTGCTGCTGGTCTTCTGCTTTGATGGAAGTTTTGGCGTCTGGGACCTGATCCCGGCCACGATCATCCTGCTGCGCGAAATCTTCGTGTCCGGCCTGCGTGAATTCATGGGCACCGAAAAGATCACTGTGCCGGTCTCAAAGCTCGCCAAATACAAAACGACGGTTCAACTCGTTGCGCTCGGCATCGTCATCGCCGAGCCGCTTATCCCCGGCACGCGGGAGTTGAGCGATATTCTCCTCTGGCTCGCCGCAATTCTCACCGCCATCACCGGCTGGCAATATTGGTCGGGGGTTTCGGCACACATGGCGCGCAACGAGGACGATCCGATATGAAAATTCTCTATTTCGCCTGGTTGCGCGAACGCCTCGGACGGGACAGCGATGACGTGACCCCGCCCGATTCCGTAGCAACGATAGCCGACCTCATCGAATGGATGACCCGTCACGACGAGGGCTTTGCTTTGGCCGCGGCAAACCGCAAGCTCATCCGGGCCGCCATCGACGACGAACTGGTCGACCACGAAACGCCGCTGGGAGACGCCAAGACCGTGGCGCTTTTCCCGCCCATGACGGGTGGTTGAGATGGGCGTCAGACTGCAGACCGATCCGTTCGATCCCGGAACGCTCTTCAATGCCTTTCTCAAGGCAAACGAGGGTGCCGGGGCTGCTGTCACCTTTACCGGCCTCGTGCGCTCCACTCGCGAAGACCCCATCTCTTCGATGACCCTCGAGCACTACCCGGCTCTTGCCCGGCGCCAACTCGAGCAATTGCGCACAAACGCAATCGAGCGCTTCGCTCTCCTCGATGCCGAAATCATCCACCGTTTCGGCAAGCTCTATCCCGGCGAGCCGATAGTTCAGGTGATGACCCTCGCGCCGCGCCGGCAAGCCGCTTTCGACGCCGCCAACTTCATCATGGATATTCTGAAGACCACTGCGCCCTTCTGGAAAAAGGAAGAGGGACCGGACGGAGCCCGCTGGGTCGAGGCAAAGGACAGCGACGACAAGGCCACCGCCCGGTGGTCATGAAAAAAGCCGGAGATTTCTCCCCGGCTCCCAAATCTCTGCGATAGTGCAGCTTTTTATTCCGCAGCCGCCTGCTTGGGCTGCACTTCGCTCATATAGGCTTCAACCAGCGTCCGGCAGGCATCGGCCGGGGTGAATTTGTACTCGCCCACTTCAGAAACCGGCGTCACTTCGGCGGCCGTGCCGGTCAGGAAGCACTCGTCGAACTCTGCAAGCTCTTCGGGCTTGATGTGCCGTTCGGTGACCGTATAGCCATTGGCCTTGGCCAGCCCGATCAGCGTGCGGCGCGTGATGCCATCGAGGAAACAGTCCGGCAGCGGCGTGGTGATGTCCTTGCCTTTGACAAAGAAAACGTTCGCACCCGTCGCTTCGGCCACATAGCCGCGATAATCGAGCATCAATGCGTCGGCATAACCCTTGTCCATGGCTGCGTGCTTGGAAAGCGTGCAGATCATGTAAAGACCCGCGGCCTTTGCCTTGCATGGAATGGTTTCGGGCGAGGGCCGCTTCCAGTCGGCCCAGCAAAGGCGAATGCCTTTCAGGCGCTCTTCTGTGGAAAAATAGCTCGGCCACACCCAGGCGGCGATTGCCAGGTGCACCTTGTTGTCGCGTGCAGGCACCGAAAGGGTTTCGGACCCGCGCCAGGCGACCGGGCGCATATAGGCATCGACAAGATTGTTCTTGGCCAGCACCTGACGGCAAGCGTCGTCGATCTCGTCGGCCGAATAGGGAATTGTGAAATCGAGCGTCTTGCCCGAAAAGATCAGCCGCTCGGTATGCTCACGCAGCTTGAACACCTCTCCGCCATAAGCGCGCTGCCCCTCAAAGACGCTGCTGGCATAGTGAAGACCGTGAGTCAGCACATGGAGCTTGGCATCCTTCCAGGGAACCATCTCTCCATTGTACCAGATCCAACCGTCTCGCTGATCCATTGGCACGGTGGCCATCTTTATCTCCCGATTATGCGTTTGTTGGCTTTGGGCCGTTCGGCCACGATCTGTGCCCCATATTGCAGTATTCTCTCACCACTTGGCAAACCAAAGCGGCTCTGTGATAACTCATTAGAAGGCAAAGATATTGGTAGGACGATGCCAGCGCATTCGATAAATGTCAATAAGGCTGACATAAATTCAGCCATCTACGATTTTCCCGAGATGCCCATCGATATCATGGGCCTGTTCTTCTTTGCCTACCGGGACTTCGTTCGCGATGCGGATGCCTTGCTCGAAATGCAGGGGTTCGGCCGGGCCCACCACCGTGTCATCTATTTCGTCAATCTGCGTCCGGGCATGACCGTGGCCGATCTGCTCGATATCCTGCGGATCACCAAACAGAGCCTGGCGCGCGTCCTGCGCCAATTGATCGACAGCGGATATGTTGCCCAGCGACATGGCGAGACCGACCGCCGCCAGCGCCTGCTGTTTCCCACCGAGAAGGGCCGCGACTTTTTCGAGGTTCTGAGCGCCACTCAGGCCCGCCGCATCGAGGCTGCTTTTGCTGCCCTGCCCGAGGACACCCGTGACTGCGTCCGACACTTTTTTGCCGAAATGACCGAGCGGGGCGACCACCAATTATTGCGCACCCTGCGCCTCATCGAACCGATGTCATAGGACGCCCCTTAAATTGGATATCATCAGCACGGTCTTTCTGGCCCTCGTTCAGGGCATCACCGAGTTCTTGCCCATCAGTTCCTCGGCCCATCTGATTCTGGGCCGCTGGCTGCTCGGCCTTCTGGGCGTCGCCTCAACAACCATGACGCCCGCTGAGGAACTTGCGCTCGATATCGCGCTTCACGTCGGCTCGCTTGGCGCGGTCATCGTCTATTTCTGGCGTGACGTCATCATGCTGTTCATGGGACTGGTCGATGGCATTACGGGCAGGATGGGTCCGCGTTTTCGCACTCTGCTCGTCGTGATCGCCGCCTCGCTTCCCATAGTGGTCATTGCCTTTCTCGCCAAGGACCTGGTCACCGAGGCCGGCCGCAACATAACGATCATCGCCTGGACCACGATTATCTTCGGCGTTCTGCTCTGGCTGGCCGACCGGCGCCCCGAACAAAACGGCACGCTCGAAACCCTCTCGCTTCGCGATGCAATGGTTGTCGGCATCGCCCAGTGCATCGCCATCATTCCTGGCGTCTCGCGCTCGGGAATCTGCATGACGGCTGGACGCTTCGTGGGCATGGACCGGCCGCTTTCGGCCCGCCTTGCCATGCTGCTTTCGATCCCCACAATCCTGGGCGCCGGCGTGCTGGCTGGCTACGATCTCTATCAGGCCGGCAATGCGCAGGTGACGTCGGACGCGCTGTTTGGCGGCGTCCTTGCCTTCTTTGCCGCATTGGCCAGCATCGCGCTGTTGATGAAATGGCTGCAGCGCCAGTCCTACACGCCCTTCGTGATCTACCGCGTCGTGCTAGGCCTGCTCCTTCTGGGCCTGATCTATGCGGGCATCGCGTAAATCCTCGACCTCGGGCGGCACGGCAAGACCCGCGCCGCCGTCATCGTCGACCTGGTCGAGATCGTGAACCCACTCGCGCCACATCGAGACAAAAAGCGCCATCAAAACCGGGCCGATGAACAGGCCGACAAAACCCATCGTCTTGACCCCGCCGATCAGCCCGAAAAACGTCGGCAGGAACGGCAGCTTGATCGGCCCCCCGACCAGCTTGGGCCGCAGCGTTTTGTCGACGATAAACAGCTCGACCGAACCCCAGACAAACAGCGCGATGCCCGGGACGATCGATCCGCTGGCCATCAGATAGATGGAGACCAGCGTGAACGAGAGCGGCGCGCCACCCGGAATCATGGCTGCCACGCCGGTGACCACACCCAACAGCACAGGTGACGGCGCACCCGCCAAGGCATAGGCGATACCCAGAACGATGCCTTCTCCAATCGCGATGATGGTCATGCCCGTTACCGTCGAACTGATCGTCGCCGGCACCACCCGCGACAGTCGCTGCCAGCGCGTGGGCAAAATGCGTTCGCCAAACCGGTCGAGTTGCCCGGCGAGGTTGGCGCCGTCACGATAAACGAACAGCAGCGCGATCAACATGAACAGCAGGTTCAGCGCCAGATCGAGAAAACTTCCCCCCGCAGCGAGAACCGTCTGGTAAATATTGTAGACATTTGCGCCCCCGATATAGGCGACATACTGGCCCAGCGCGCCAGGCCGCCCAACATAGAGGTCCCACTGCTCGGTGGCCCACTCCCCGATCATAGGCAACGTCGCAAACCAGTCGGGCGCGGCGGCACCGTTGGTATTCGTGGCCAGAACCCAGCCGATCAGTTGCCGCGCCTCATTGGTGGCATAGGTCAGCGCCATCAGAATGGGGATCAGGATAAACAGCACGATCACGGCGATCATCAGGCTCGCCGCCAGCGTGCGATTTCCGCCCACCGTGCCCAGAACGCGCCGATACACCGGCCAGCTCGCAAAGCCGATGATCAAGGCGGCAAGAACGGGAACGAGAAAGCCGTGAAAGAAATAAACACACGCCAGCAGGATCAGGATGATCAGCCAGCGGGCCACCGCCATGGGCGGCACCAGCGCCGAGCGCTTCGATCCAAGCAGACGGGGTTCGCGTTCGGTGGGAATAAGGTCCGGCTTGGTCAATTGCTAATTCCGGTCTGAGGAGGCTCACCTATATGGCAAAGCCACGCACCAAGACAAGCGAGCCCTTCTCATGCCGATTACATCAGCTTGCGTCCGTTGGGCACCGGCTTGTCGATCGCGGCGAGCACGATGGCGCCACTTTCATCCTCGAAACCAAGCGTGAGCACTTCAGATTTCAGCGGCCCGATCTGGCGCGGCGGGAAGTTTACGACCGCCATAACCTGACGACCGATCAGTTGCTCGGGCGTATAATGAACGGTGATCTGGGCCGAGGATTTCTTGATCCCCAATTCCGGGCCGAAATCGATAAGCAGAATGATCGCAGGCTTGCGCGCCTCGGGAAAAGGCCGCGTCTCGACCACCGTCCCGGTGCGGATGTCAACCTTGAGAAAATCGTCAAAAGTGATGGTGTCGCTCATTGCCCCAATTCTTCACTTCGCTTGCGGGCTGCGCTGATCGCCCGTTTCATCAAGGCGCCAAGCCCATCGGGCGCCATCAAAACATCGAGCGCTGCCTGCGTCGTTCCGTTGGGAGAGGTGACGTTCTTGCGCAATTGCGCAGCTTCGCTGTCATCTGCTTCCATTAGGGCCGCCGCACCAACCACCGTCTGGCGCGCCAGAACCATGGCCTGTTCCGGGCTCAGCCCCTCGCCTTCACCGGCCGCCGCCATGGCTTCGACGAGATGGAACACATAGGCCGGCCCGGATCCGGAAACCGCAGTAACAGCATCGATCAGTGTCTCGTTTTCAACCCAGACCACACCACCCGCTGCCGCCAAAAGCGCCTCGGTCAATTTTCGGTCTTCGGACGTAACCGCATCGCCGGCAAAAGCGCCCGAAATGCCCTTGCCGATCTGCGCAGGCGTATTGGGCATTGTCCGCACCACGCGGTCGGTGCCCAGACCTGCAACAATCTTGTCCGAAGAAATTCCGGCAGCGATCGACACCACAAGCGTTTCGGTCCCAACCAACGGCCTTGCCACGCCCAGCACGCCATCCATGATCTGGGGTTTGACGGCCAGCACCACGACACGCGGCGTCTCGTCGGGAAGACCGGTGCGCAGCACGGCGCCGTGCTTGCTGGCAAATGCCGAAACGCTGTCATGGGGCTGCGGGTCGACCAGCGTTAGCGCCGGACCGGGCAGGCCGCCCCGCATCCAGCCTGCCGCCATCGCCATACCCATCTTGCCGGCGCCGATCAGCAGCACCGAGCCGACAGTCGAAAGGCTCATGCTTGCCCCACGGTTTCAAACATCACTTCCGCCAGGGCATCGGAGGCAGATTTTCCGGCCCAGACCACGAACTGAAACGCCTGATAATAGAGATCGCAACTCTCGGTCGCCGAGCGCAACAGCGCTTCGCATTGCTGCGGCGAGACCTCCGCGCCGCCCGAAAGCAGGTGCGAGTTCCGGAACAGAACCACGCCTTCCTTGCTCCAGATGTCGAAATGACCGATCCACAACTGCTCGTTGATCAGCGAAATGAGCTGTTTGATTTCACCACGGCGCGCCTCGGGCACCTTCAGATCGAACGCACAGGCGAGATGGAGCGATTCCATCTCCTCCATCCAGTTGAACGATACGTGGTAGTCGCTCCAGCCCCCTTTGACCGAAATGGAGATTTCGTCAGCGTCCTGCCGCTCGAACGACCAGTCGCTGATCGCGGCAATGTGCTCGATAATATCGACCGGGTGAATGGTCCGATCCAGTTCCAATTCGAGGAGTGACATGGCTGGCTCCGCACGCTTATGCGTTGGGTTCGAAGATGCAGCGGCCGACAGGATGCCGGACGCCTTACGCGGCACAACCGAACCGGCTCGGCCGGGGACAGGATGTACGAATCGTCATTTGTCTCGACTGTACACTGCACCTCCGGCAGGGACCCAGAAACGCGGGCCCAAAACCGAAATTCTCTTGTGGATGATCGGAGCGATATGGTTAACGGGTTCTTAACAAACCCTTCAAACCACAGGGTTTTACACGACTGTCACAAAGCGCTCTAGCGCGTGCGCCCTTCGGCGAGATCGCGGGCCCAGGTTTCATTGCCCCATGCCCGCGCCATGGCAGACGCCGCCATGTTGTCATAAGCCACCTGCCGCAGATTGACGTGCCATTTTCCCGCCGAGAGCTCGACAATGGCATAGGCGGCCGCCGGCGAAAGCCGCGCCGCTGACACAGGATCGTTCATGTTGAACGAGGGCCGCCCCACGCTGCCAGGATTGAAAACGATCCGCCCGTCGTCCAGCGTCACCACCCGCGCAATATGGGTATGGCCACAACAATAGACCGGATAATCGCCATGAGGCAGTTCAGCCTCTACTTCTTCGAGCGAGGAAACACGGAAGCCGTGCTTTTTGACCTTGCGGTCGAGCCAATAGGTCTCGTCCGATCGCGGCGCTCCATGGCTCATAAAGATTGCATCGGCATAAATGGCCGTCTCGGGCAGGTGCTTGAGCCAATTCATCGGCTCACCCTCAATGGCGTCGATGATCTTGAGATCATCCTCGTCGAGCAGATCCGCATCGCCTTGTGCGAGGTAGCGATCGGTATTGCCGCGGATCGCCACCATATCGAGTTCAGCCATGACCGAGGCGGTCTTTTTGGGCCACAGGGGTCCGGCGAAATGATCGCCGAGATTGAGGATCTTCTCCACGTCGTGCCGCGCGATGTCGGCCAGCACCGCCTCAAGCGCCAGCACATTGGCGTGGACGTCGGAAATGACCGCGACCCGCATGATACTTAGGTGGTCTTCTTGCGGCGCTTGAATGCTTCGAGTTCGCGGCGCAGGGCTTCGATTTCCTCGCCCTGGATGCTCACCAGTTCGCGCAATGCGTCATAGTCCTCGCGCTTGACGAGGTTGAGATCGTTGACGACCCGCTCCATCTGGCCCCGGATGGCTGTCTCCGCCTCGCGGCGCGCACCATCGGCAACCGAGGCGGCATCGTTCATCAACCGCCCCAGATCGTCGAAAAACTTTTGTCCTTGCGACATCGCTCACTTCCTCTTGTTTGGCCGTCCGGCCCACTGCCAACTATGTAGGGGCTCGAGGACCGCTTGACCAGAGCCGGTCCGGGCGGCATGGTCCCGCAAAATCGCAATCAGCTTCGAGGCCCCACGTGCCCTTCCCCATGATCGATCCGGTCGCCTTTGCCATCGGGCCCATCGTCATCCGCTGGTATGCACTGGCCTACCTGGCCGGCATTTTCCTCGGCGTAGGATACGGCATGCTGCTGCTCAGGCGCAAATCGCTCTGGGTCAATGGCACTCCACCCATGACCCCCGACGAATTGTTCGACTTCACCTTCTGGATCGTCATCGGCATCATCGTCGGCGGACGGCTGGGCTACGTTCTGTTCTACGATCCTTTGGTCTTTGCCGCAAACCCCGGCCAGATCATTGCCCTCTGGGACGGCGGCATGAGCTTTCATGGCGGCATGCTGGGCCTGATGGTTGCCATGATCGTCTACCTCAATCGCAAGAAGGCCAACATCCTGTCAGGCCTGGACCTGCTCGCCTGCTGCGCCACCATCGGCCTGTTTCTCGGCCGGGTTGCCAATTTCATCAACGCCGAACTCTACGGCTCTGTCACCACAATGCCCTGGGGCGTGATCTTCCCCGGCGGCGGCGACCTGCCGCGCCACCCCAGCCAGCTCTATGAAGGCCTGCTCGAAGGCGTCCTCCTGTTCCTCGTCATCCGCTATTTCACCCACGTCAAACTGGTGCTGCGTCGCCCCGGCACCGCAGCAGGAATCTTCGGTGTCGGCTATGCGCTTTCGCGCATCTTCGTCGAATTCTTCCGCCTGCCCGACAGCCATATCGGCTATCTCGCCTTCGGCTGGCTGACCATGGGCATGGTTCTTTCGCTGCCTATCCTGATTACGGGCATTGCGTTGATTGTCTGGAGTCAAAAGCGTCGTCATGGCTGAGCCGGGCCTCTCCCTGGGCGATCTGATCGACATGCAGATCCGCCAGCAAGGACCGATGTCGCTGGCGAGCTATATGGGCCTGTGCCTGACCCATCCCACACGCGGCTATTACCGCAAGGCCGACCCGCTCGGCACCGGCGGCGACTTCATCACCGCCCCCGAAATCAGCCAGACCTTTGGCGAAATGATCGGAGCGTGGATCGCCGATCTCTATCTCCAGATGGGCAGTCCGGAAAAATTCACGCTTCTCGAGCTCGGGCCCGGACGCGGAACGCTTCTTGCCGACGCCCTCCGCGTCGCAACCCGTGCCACCGGCCTCGCCGAAGCTCTCGACCTCAAACTCTATGAAACCAATCCGGTCCTCGCCGCCATGCAGCGCGAAAGGCTTTCGGCACATTCGCCCGACTGGATCGAGGACGTCGAAACCCTTGGCGCCTCTCCGCTCATCATCATCGCCAACGAATTCTTCGACGCGCTCCCGGTCCGCCAATTCGTCAGGCGCGAGGGCAAATGGTATGAACGCAGCGTCGGACTTGCCGATGGCCAGCGCGTCTTCGGTCTGTCGCCCACGCCTTATCAGGAAGCTCTGATCGGGGAGGCTTTCGCATCGGCGGAAGATGGCGAGGTCGCCGAAATCGGGCTGGCGGGGCAACAGTTCATGGGCCAGCTCTGCCGCCTTCTCGGCCCGCGTGGCGGTGCGTTGCTCACCATCGATTATGGCTACGCGCACACCCAACCCGGCGAAACCCTGCAGGCTCTTGCCCGCCATGCTCCCGTCGATCCCCTCGCGCAACCCGGCGCGGCCGATCTCACAACGCATGTGGATTTCGAAGCGCTGGGGCGCGCTGGGCGCATGGCTGGGTTGACGGTCCACCCCATTGTGACCCAGGGCAGTTTTCTTACATCATTGGGGCTGGCCGAGCGTCATTCAGCACTCGCCACGGCAAACCCGCAAAAGGCCGCCTCCCTCGCATCGGCCTTCGACCGGCTCACACGGGCCGATCAGATGGGTGAGCTGTTCAAGGTCCTGTGCGCTGCCAGCCCGGGACTGCGCCCAGCGGGGTTCCCCGCGTAGAGAAAGCCTGCCTCACAATGCATCCGCCCATCGAAAAAAGCCCAGCAATCACCGAAGCGCCTGCTGTCCGTCACGGATTTTTCGGACGGCGCGGCGGGGTGTCTGAAGGCGAGTTCGCCTCGCTCAACGCCTCGCGCTCGGTTGGTGACGACGCGGCCAATGTCGTCGACAATGTTCATCGCGCCGTCATGGCCCTCAAGGGCGGCCCCATTGAAGTCGCTCTCGCCAAACAGGTTCATGGCACCCACGTCCATGTCGTCGACAATGGCTTCAGGGTTGGAGATCGTCTCGAAGCGGACGCTATGGTCACCACCCGGTCGGGCATCGCGCTGGGCATTTTAACTGCCGATTGCGCGCCCATTCTGCTTGCCGATCCCGAGGCAGGGATAATCGGCGCGGCCCATGCCGGCTGGAAAGGTGCCGTCGGCGGCATATTGGCCAATACCGTCGCCGCCATGGAACAGTTGGGGGCTTCGCGCGCCAACATCATCGCCGCCATCGGCCCGGCCATATCGGCCCCAAATTATGAGATCGGCGAGGAGATGGCCGACGAGATTCGCGCCCAGTTCCCCGACGCTGCCGATTTCATCATCACCGAGGGCTGGCCCCGGCCCCATTTCGACGTGCCCGGCCTCGTGCTCTCGCAGGCAAAATCGCTGGGCATCGGCACAGTCGAATCGGTCGGAAGCTGTACCTACGCCCATCCCGATCTCTACTTCTCCCACCGCTACGCGACCCACAACAACACACGCGCGGGGCGCCAGATTGCGCTCATTGCGAGGGGGTGACACCCTGTGCAGACGGGCAACACCGTTAACCGCCCTTCACCTTCATTCAAAAGTCATATTGAGTTTGCGGCCTTCGGGGTCTAAACGTCCGCCCAACAAGCTCGGGGCATTGGCGGCCTCTGGCGATCAGGGCACATATAGAGGCTGACCATGAAGCTGGTGACGGGCAACTCAAACCTCACCGTGGCCAAGGCCGTTTCCGACTATCTCGAAATTCCACTGACCGACGCGTCGGTCAAGAAATTCGCCGACAAGGAAATTTTCGTGGAGATCCACGAAAACGTGCGCGGCGAGGATGTGTTCATCCTCCAGTCCACGTCCTTTCCGGCCAATGACAATCTCATGGAATTGCTGATCCTGATCGACGCGATGCGCCGCTCCTCGGCCCGTCGCATCACGGCGGTCCTGCCCTATTACGGCTACGCGCGTCAGGACCGCAAATCGGCCCCCCGCACGCCGATTTCGGCAAAGCTTGTGGCCAACCTCATAACCCATGCCGGCGCCAACCGCATTTTGACCCTGGATCTGCACGCACCGCAAATCCAGGGTTTTTTCGATATCCCGACCGATAATCTTTACGCCGCTCCGGTCCTCACCCGTGACATCGCCGAAAACTACGACACCTCCAAGGTGATGATCGTCTCCCCCGACGTTGGTGGCGTATTGCGGGCCCGCAACGTCGCCAACCGCATCGGCGCGCAACTGGCCATCGTCGACAAGCGCCGTCCGCGCGCCGGCGTATCCGAAGTGATGAACATCATCGGCGACGTCGAGGACCAGTCCTGCATTCTGATCGACGATATCGTCGATTCCGGCGGCACGCTGGTCAACGCGGCCGAGGCGCTGCTCAATGCCGGCGCCAGGGAAGTTTCGGCCTATATCACCCACGGCGTCCTCTCGGGCGACGCGCCCGAGCGCATTGCCAAGTCGCGGCTCAAGGAACTGGTCACCACCGATTCCATCGAAATGACCGAGGCCGTCGCCAAGGTCGGCAAGATCCGCCACATTTCGATCGCAACCCTGATCGGCGAGGCAATAGCCCGCACAGCGTCCGAACAGTCGGTTTCGAGCCTGTTCGACTGAACGCCGCACGCAACCAGGGTTAACAACACCTTAACACCAGGCCCCGGAATCATCCCGGCTGCCGCCCGATCGGCGAATCTCTCACGCTGCCATTGCTCGAATGGAAGCGAGGGGATTTTGACCGATGACCACGACTCAGCCACAAGCGCTGCCTGTACGCGGAACCTTGCACTGGCTCCGGCATTTTCCCTTTTTGCGGAAGATCCGGTGGGGCGAGCCAGCCATGACCGCGTACGCTGCGTATGTGGAAGTATCAGTGAAAAAGACCCCTCCCCGTCACCCTTTGGTGGCCCCGCGCTCAAGCGCCGAGACCGAGCTGTTGGCTCTTCTCGATGAAATTCCCGGTTGGCCCGACGCAATGCTCGTGCACATGCACAAGCGCTTCGGCACCAGCCGCCTGTTCCGTGTCCATCACGATCCCGATGGACCGTTGACCGAACGCGCCATGACACTGCGCGCCGCGGCGCTCGACGAAATGAGCCGGCGCGGGCTCGAAGCGCCGGCGGAAGACGAAGACTAGCGCTATCGGGCCTCTTGCCCAATTTTTCCGCCTCCTGTATAGACCCGCCCCATGAAGCGCTCGTCACCCCTGGAGGACGGGCGCGCGTTTCGTTCGGAGCGTTTCCAGAAAAAGTGGACACCACTTTTTCGGTTCGGAAACGTGACAAGGAAAAATCCGGAGAAACGCACCCAACCAATGGATGATTTCCATGAGCGTCGAGCTGAAGGCTTCGGTGCGGGACCGGGTGGGCAAGGGGGCCGCTCGTGAACTGCGTCGTCAAGGTCTGGTTCCTGCCGTTATTTACGGCGATAAGAAAGCCCCTCTTTCCATCGCGATTTCCTACAAGGATACGTTCCGCAAGATTCATGACGGCGGGTTTCTCTCGCACGTCATCGAGATCGATGTGGACGGCAAAAAGCACCGCGTGATCCCCAAGGATTACCAGCTTGAGCCCGTGCGCGACTTCCTCGTGCATGTGGACTTTCTCCGCGTGGGCAAGAATTCGACCCTTACCGTCGAAGTTCCCGTCCACTTCGAGAACGAAGAAAAGTCCCCCGGCCTCAAGAAGGGCGGCGTGCTCAACGTCGTGCGGCACACTGTCGAAGTGTCCGTTCCGGCCGATTCGATCCCCGAATACCTCGTGGTCGATCTGTCCAAGGCCGAAGTCGGCGACTCGCTGCACATCTCGGCCGTGGACCTGCCCGAGGGTGTCGTCCCGACCATCACCGATCGCGACTTCACCATCGCCACCATCGCTGCTCCGTCTGCCCTGCGCTCGTCCGAAGGCGCTGAAGACGCGGACTCCGATGAAGGCGACGAAGACGAAAAAGACGAAGACTAAAACCTTCGGGCCGGCGGCTCGGAGCGCTTCCAGGAAAAGTGGCATCCACTTTTCCGGTTCGGAGGCGTGACCAGCAAAGAGCCGCCGGCCCCGCTTTTCCCGGAGAGATGCGATGCACCTGATCGTAGGGCTCGGCAATCCCGGCGCCGAATATGCTGCCCACCGGCACAATATCGGCTTTCTGGCCGTCGACGAGATCGCCCGCCAGCACAGTTTCCCACCCTTTCGCCAGAAATTTTCCGCCCTCGTGTCCGAAGGCGTGATCGATGGCGAAAAAATCATGCTGATCAAGCCCCAGACCTTCATGAACCGCTCGGGCGATTCCGTCGCCCAGGCTGCCCAGTTCTATAAGCTCGCTCCTGCCGATATTTCCGTCATCCACGACGAACTCGACCTCGCCCCCGGCAAGGTGCGCGTCAAGACGGGCGGCGGCAATGGCGGGCATAATGGATTGCGCTCCATCGAAAGCCATCTGGGCAAGGATTTCGTGCGTATCCGTCTGGGCATCGGCCATCCGGGCCACAAGGACCGCGTGCATTCCCATGTGCTCTCGAACTTCCACAAGGCCGAAAACGAGTGGCTGGAACCCCTGCTCGATGCGCTGGCAAAAAATGCCGCTTTGATTGCCAAAGGTGACGCGGCAGCGCTGATGAACAAGCTTGCGCTCGCCCTTCCTACAGCATCGAAGTCCGAAGCGGATAAGTCCGCACCCAAGGCCCAAAGTCATGTCCGGCAGGCCCGCCCATCCACTCCCCAGACCAAACTCCCCGAATCCGGTCCCATGGCCGACATGCTCAAAAAGCTGTTCGGGAAGAAGGACTGAGGCCGCGACGGTTAGGGTTTCACTCTCGCTCAAGCCCCTGACACAGATGTGTGCGGCAGAGTGAATTGGAGACCGGTCGACGGATCGGCGCCAGCGCCCCTCCTCGCTCCTCTGCCCCACCGCTCCCCCGGATTCCCGCTCCATTGCCCCCGCTCTTTCCTCTCCCTCGCTTCCCCGGCGAAAGCCGGGGTCCATGTGTCTCTCCTCTCGCACCGGAGTATGGGCAAGGCTGCTGGGTCGCGGATCAAGTCCGGGACAGCGAAAGGAAGGCCGGAAAAATATTTATCCCCGCCCCATCACCCCCGTGCCATTCTCCTCCCACGGCCGCACCAGAGACGAGGATGCATACGAGCTTCCGGTGAGGGCGGGATTGGAGAAGGGGGAGCATGGGTCCGAGCCTTAGGACCGCATCGGCCCTCGGGCACTTCGATCCCATCCGACAGGCCGATCCGGGTTCCATGCGGGTCGCCGCAGGGAAGGCCCAAAGCGGACGGATGGCCGGGCGAGGATGGGAGTCCACGTCGTACTCCCGAAAGGGAGAGGGGCACCGACGGGAAGTTGGCAGGGAAAGTGGGCACCGGTTTCCCGGTTCGCCAACCGACCCACTAAAAATGCCAATATCCCGGACGACAAACCCCAGCCCGAGACGCCGCCATAAGCCCAAAACCCCGGATGCGTGGGGCGATGATCGCTTCATATAAAAACTAAATCATGCGGAGCGTTCATCGCCCCATGCCGTCTACTTCGATCCGTCCTTCGGCCAATCGTGCCGGTGGCACGATTGGAGGTGAGAAGGCCATGAGAGCCAAGCTCGAATGGCAATCAAAGCCCGAGGCGATCTCGCCGTCGGACGCATCGGCACGTCCAGCTTCTCTTGACTTCCGCGCCTGCCTGCACGAGTTAAGGCCCAACGCTTTCTGCGCCCGGTCGGGCGCCATTTCCGAGGTTCCATCATGGGTTTCAAATGCGGCATCGTCGGTCTGCCCAATGTCGGCAAATCGACGCTTTTCAACGCCCTCACCCAGACTGCAGCGGCTCAGGCCGCGAACTTTCCATTTTGCACCATCGAGCCCAATGTGGGCGAGGTTTCCGTCCCCGATGAACGCCTCGACAAGCTGGCCGAGATCGGCAAGTCCAAGGACGTGATCCCCACCCGTCTTTCGTTCGTGGACATCGCCGGTCTGGTCAAGGGCGCATCCAAAGGCGAAGGGCTCGGAAACCAGTTCCTTGCCAACATCCGCGAATGCGACGCCATCGCCTACGTGCTGCGTTGCTTTGAAAACGACGACATCGTCCACGTCGCCGGCAAGGTCGATCCGATCGCCGACGCCGAAGTGGTCGAGACCGAATTGATGCTGGCCGACCTCGAAAGCCTTGAAAAGCGCATCGGTGGGCTCGAAAAGAAAATCCGCGCCAACGACAAGGACGCAAAGCTCACTCTCGAACTGGTCAACCGCGCCAAGGCGCTGCTCGAAGAGGGCAAGCCCGCCCGCCACACCGAGCGGGCCGCCGACGAGGAAAAGGCGTTCAGGGAACTCCAGCTCCTCACCGCCAAGCCGGTGCTCTATGTCTGCAATGTCGATGAATCCGCTGCAGCGACCGGCAATGAGCACACCAGAAAAGTCGAGGACTACGCCAAGGGCCACGAGGCTCGCACGGTGATCATCTGCGCCGAGATCGAGGCCGAACTGGCCGGGCTCGACGCCGCCGATCGCTCCGATTATCTCTCCTCGCTCGGGCTGGAGGAACCGGGCCTCAACAAGCTGATCCGCGAAGGCTACAAGCTCTTGCACCTCCAGACCTATTTCACGGTCGGCCCCAAGGAAGCCCGCGCCTGGACCATTCCGGTCGGCACCAAGGCTCCGCAGGCCGCCGGCGTCATCCACACCGATTTCGAGCGCGGCTTCATCCGCGCCCAGACCATCGCGTACGACGACTTCGTCGCGCTCGGGGGCGAAGTGGCTGCCAAGGAAGCCGGCAAGGCGCGCGACGAAGGCAAGGAATACGTCGTCAAGGATGGCGACGTGATGCTCTTCAAGTTCAACACCTGATCATGACGGCGCCGGGCACCCGGCGTCTGCCCCTGCCCGATTATCCTCCGGCAGGTCCGGGCCAGGATATGGAACCCGTGTAAATCCGATCCCGTTGCCTCACCTGAAAAAGGAGAGAGCACAATGGCCCATTACGTTCGTTTCCTCGCCATGATCGCCACATCGACGCTGGTGATGTTTGGGCTGATGTATCTCAACACCTACGCCCTCGATCACATCTTTTTCAGTGAGACCCGCGCCTATATGGCCCTGCTGATGGGGGCCACCATGGCAATCGTCATGCTCAGCTTCATGCTGGGCATGTACAAAAACACCGCGCTCAATATTTCCATCTATGTCGTCGCGATATTGGTCTTTGCCGGATCGCTCTATCTGGTTCGCTCGCAGGCCACGGTCGATGACGTCTCCTGGATGCGCGCGATGATCCCGCACCATTCCATCGCCATCCTCACCAGCGAAAACGCCAATCTTTCCGATCCCCGTGTCCTCGATCTCGCCAGCCGCATCATCGAAGCCCAGCGCAGCGAAATCGATGAGATGAAGGCCCTGATCGCCGATCTGGAGTGAGTGAAATGACATCCGCACACAAAGACCTAATCGACGCGCTGCTCGATAGATACGGGCAGACCTATTGCGACCAATTGCATATCCCCATCGCCGACAACACGCCCTCTCCCCTGTTCCGCTGGCTTTGCGCCTCGATCCTGTTCAGTGCCCGTATCGGCGCGGCCCAGGCCCTCGAGGCCGCTGCAGCTCTGGCCGACGCTGGCTGGACGACGCCGGAAAAACTCAAGGCCGCGACATGGAAAGAGCGGGTCGATGTACTCAACAACAATGGCTATGCCCGGTATGACGAAAGCACATCGCGCATGCTCGGCGGCACCGCCGAATATCTGATTGAAACCTATGATGGCGACCTGCGCGCCCTGCGCAAAAAGGCCGGTCGGGACGAGGCCGAAATGCGAAAAGCGCTCAAGGCGTTCAAGGGACTTGGCGACGTTGGGGTCGATATCTTCTTTCGCGAAGCACAGACCGCCTGGGGCGAACTCTATCCCTTCGCAGACAAAAAGAGCCTCGACGCCGCCCGAGAACTTGGATTGCCCCATACGGCGCAGGGATTGTCCAAACACGTGGCCGAGGCTGATTTCCCGCGCCTCGTAACCGCATTGGTCCGCGCCAGCCTGGACAAATCCATCGGGGACATCCGGCAGGCGGGCTGATCCGCGCGACACTTATCCCGCCACGCGGCGAATCGATTATCGTGCCCTGCCTGGTGCGGCAGGAGAGGTTATGAAATTCGATCTGGCACTGGTCTCGCCGCCGCTCAAAACCCATCATGGGCAAATATCTGCGCTCGGCACAGGGTCCGATCGGGGACCTTATGGCTTGTGCGCTGTTTATAAGCGCCGCCTTCGTGCCCCTTGCTTCGCCGATGCCCATGGGGCACAATCGGTGTTGACGTTAAGGACAACAAAGTGACCAATCCGATAACAAAAGATCGGCGCCATTTCGAGGATCTGACGGTCGGCGAGACCACTCCCCTTGGGCCGCGCACCGTCAGCAAGGCCGACATCATCGAATTTGCCACCGAGTTCGATCCCTTCCCCTTCCACCTCGACGAAAAGGCCGCCCGCGAAAGCCTGCTGGGCGGACTGGCCGCGAGCGGCTGGCAGACCGGAGCGCTCTCGCTGCGCATGCTGGTCGATGCGTTCCTGTCAAAGATCGCCTCAATGGGCGGGCTGGGCTTTACTGACCTCAAATGGAAGCGTCCCCTGATGAAGGGCGACACGCTGTCGGGCACAGCGACAGTTACCTCGCTGCGCCGCTCGGCCAGCCACGCCAACATGGGCATCCTCACCATCGATTTCGACATGCGCAACCAAAAGAACCAACAGGTGATGACCCTCACGCTCACCAATCTCGTTGAAGTGCGCAACTCGGCAGCCATGACCGAGGCTGCGCAATGACCCGCTGGTTCGAGGACGTTCAGATCGACATGCCCTTCGATCTGGGCAGCCATACCTTCACCGAGGATGAGATCATCCGCTTCGGCACGCTTTACGATCCGCAGTATTTTCACACCGACCCTGAAGCGGCGGCGCAGTCTCATTTCGGCGGACTGGTCGCTTCGGGCTGGCACACGGTCAGCGTCGGGCACCGGCTGATGGTGGACCGCCTCGTGGCCGAGGAAGACGTGGTGCGCGCCGAAGGGGGCGAACCGGGCGTGTCCGGCCCTTCGCCCGGCGTCAATCGTATGGACTTCAAGGCACCGGTCCGACCGGGTGATACCGTGCGCTACACCCTGACCGTCACGGGAAAGCGCCGGTCCAATTCCATTCCCGGCTGGGGTCTGCTGTTCAACCTGCTCGAGGCGCACAACCAGCATGGCGACCTTGTCTATTCGGCCGACCTCGTGGGATTCTCCAAGCTACGCGATTACAGGATGCCCCTCAGGGTGCGTGCCATGCTGGCGCTGACCAAGGTGCCCGGGCTCAAGGCTCTGGTGCAAAGATGAGCCCGCTCGAGCGCATCGCCATCGCCTTTGCCGGCCTGCTCGGCGCATCCGGGGTCGCCGCTGCGGCGGCATCGTCGCACGCTGGCGCTGCGCTGCTCGGCCCCTATTCGCTGATCGCGCTGAGCCATGCGCCGGCCGTTCTCGCTCTGGCGCTGGCCCGATTGCCGCGTATCTTCAACTGGGCCCTGATTGCGCTCATGGCGGGCGCGGGGCTGTTCTGCACCGATCTGGCGCTGCGATATTTCGCCGGCGGCTCGCCTTTGCCCTTGCTGGCGCCTGCCGGCGGCATGGCGCTGATCCTGGGCTGGCTCCTGCTGATCATCGCAGGGCTTTTCGGCAGACGAGACTGATCGGAGCGCCCCCTATCGGGTGCCCTTTTCCGCCCAGACGGCGCCGATCCGCGGCATGCTGGTTTCGATCCAATCGGCCAATCCGCCCACCTTTTCGGCGGCCTCGCGCCCCAGCGGCGTGAGGCTGTATTCGACATGGGGCGGGACGACCGGATAGGCGCGACGATCCACCATGCCGTCATCCTCGAGCCATTGCAGGGTCTGAGCCAGCATGCGCTCGCTCACGCCCCCGATCTTGCGGCGCAATTCGGAAAACCTGTGAGTGCCCCCCAAAAGCACGATAAGGACCAGCACCCCCCACCGGCTGGTGAGATGCTTGAGCACTTCGCGTGATGGGCACGCCTCGGAAAACAGTTGGCCCCGTTCCATGGCATGCGCCAGAGGCCCGCTGGTGACCTGACTGTCGTTGGCACTCATTTGATACTTACCTTTGCGTACGTACTTACTTTTCGTAAGTGTTCACTTTATATCGGTCGACGCAATACGACAACACTGGAGTTGATCTCATGTACGCAGTCACCGGAGCCACCGGCCAGCTCGGCCGTCTCATCATCGCGGCACTCAAGGAAAAGGGCCTTGGCGACCAGACAGTCGCGCTGGCGCGCGACCCCGCCAAGGGCACCGATTTGGGCGTCACCACGCGCCCGTTCGATTACGATAAACCCGAAACGCTCGAGCCGGCCCTTAAGGGTGTCGAAAAGCTGCTGCTGGTCTCGGGCAGCGAAGTGGGCAAGCGGGTGCCCCAGCACAAGGCGGTCATCGATGCCGCCGTTCGCGCCGGGGTGAAGCATTTTGTCTATACAAGCCTGCTGCATGCCGACACCTCCGAGATCGTTCTTGCGCCAGAACACCGCGAGACAGAATCCGCGCTCAAGGCTTCCGGGCTCGATTACACAATCCTGCGCAACTCCTGGTACACAGAGAACTACACGGGCAATCTCGGCGGAGCGCTCGCCAACGGCGCGATCATCGGCTCGGCCGGCCAAGGCAAGCTCAACACCGCCAACCGTGCCGATCTGGCCCAGGCGGCCGCCAATGTGCTGACCACTGATGGCCATGCTGGCAGGATCTATGAGTTGGGCAATGATCAGCCCTATACGCTGGCAGATCTCGCCGCCGAGGCTTCACGCCAGTCGGGCAAGACAATCGTCTATACCGACCTGCCCAAAGCCGAATACGCGAAAATTCTCGAACGCTTCGGCCTGCCCGCACCCGTGGCGGACATGCTGGCCGACAGCGACGCGAAAGCGGCAGAGGGCGCGCTTGCAGACGATAGCGGCACACTGGGCAAACTGCTCGGCCGACCGACCCAGACCCTGGAACAGGCCGTCGCCGAAGCGCTCAAATAACGATGATCGAGAGCGGCCAAAAAGGCCGCTCTCAGTGCCCCTCGAACGTCATCAGTGCCTCGACCCTGACGCCATGGGCGCGCAATTTCTCGGCGCCCCCGATGTCGGGGAGATCGATGACAAACCCTGTGTGCTCGACCCTGGCCCTTGTCCGTCGCAACAGGGAGACGGCCGCAATTGCAGTTCCACCCGTGGCGATAAGATCGTCGATCAGCAACACATTGTCGTTTTCATCAACGGCATCGGCATGAATTTCGATGGTGTCCACGCCATATTCGAGCGCGTAGTTCTGTCCGATCGTCTCACCGGGCAGCTTGCCGGCCTTACGCACCGGAACAAACCCCACGCCAAGCGCGATGGCGACCCCGGCCCCGAAAATGAAACCCCGCGCCTCGATACCGGCCACCTTGGTGATCCCCAGACCACGATGCGCCGCCGCCAGCCGCTCGCAGCTTTCGCTGAACCCGGCCGAATCCTCGATCAATGATGTGATGTCGCGAAAGATGATGCCGGGCTTGGGGTAGTCGGGAATCGAGCGCACGAGTGCCTTGAGGTCGGTGGCCATGAAACAGAGCTCCGCAGGACGAATTCAAATGGAACGGGATTGAAGCGCGACTCTAGCCGGAAACGACAGGCTCAGAAATAGCGATTGGGAGGGACGACCCTGGCCGTCATCTCTCCTGCCTTGCGCGCGGCGCGCTTGGTCGCCTCAAAGGCAGCCTGCCTGCGTTCTTCGGAAACCAGATTTGGCGCGGCTTTGATGGCCGAGCGAACCACCGGGTTGCGGCTCGCCGCAAATGCCAGAAAAGCCGCCGTTTTGGCCACTCGAAAAACCGACATCGTTCTCCTCCAATCGATCCCGATTGAGATTGCAGCGTCAAGGCCACCACAATGAAGACTTTGACGGTTGCGGACAAGGGCGAAATTTGCCGCAACAAAAAGGGCCCCGCAGGGCCCTTTTCAAATGGCTAGTGGGCATCGCGCCAGATGCGGCGTTTGACCAGATACATCAGAATGGACAGCCCGATCAGGAACAGGATCACAACAAAGCCTGTCGACTTGCGCGAAACCATGTGCGGGTCTGCCGTCCACTGCAGGAAGGCCGCGACGTCCCTGGAATACTGCTCGACCGTCTCGGGCGTCGTCTCATCGGAATAGGACACGATGCCGTCCGAGAGTGGCGGTGCCATGGCGATGAAATGACCCGAGAAATATTCGTTGTAGCTGAGGCCAGGAGCAACCTCGACGCCCTCGGGCGCTTCCTCATAGCTGGTCAGCAGATTGTAGATATAGTCCGCCCCCGCTTCCTGATAGGCGGTGAAGTAGTTGAAGACCCACCAGGGGAAATCCATGTGGATGCCGCGCGCCTTCGCCATCAGTGAAAGGTCGGGGGGCGCCTTGCCACCGTTCGCTTCGGCAGCGATCTGCTCGGACGGGAACGGGTGCGGCCAACGGTCGGCCGGCACGCCTTCGCGCTCTCCACCTTCCGCCATCTCATCGGCGACAGTGTATTCGGCAGCAAGGGCCCGAACCTGATCTTCGCTGTAATGGGGACCACCCTCCTCGGCCAGATTGCGGAACGAGATGTATTCCAGCGCGTGGCAGCTTGAGCAGACCTCGCGATAAACCTGGAAACCGCGGCGAAGCTGGTTCTGGTCGTATGTGCCGAACACGCCGGCAAAGCTCCAGTCCTGCTGATCGGTGTGCGGATACTCTTCAGCGGCCTGCACGCTGGCGCCACCAAGCGCAAATGCCGCAACGGCGAGTACGCCAAGGATCGTCTTTTTAAGCATTATCGTTGTCCTTCGCGCCTTATCAGCCATTCGCCTTGCCCAGCACGCTTTCCGAAATGCTGGCTGGAAGCGGCGCCGGCTTTTCGATGCGTCCCAGGATCGGGAGAATGATGAGGAAGTAGCCGAAATAATAGGCCGTGCAGATCTTGGCCAGCAGCACGTAGATGCCTTCGGCCGACTGCGCACCCAGATAGGCAAGCGCAATGAAGTTGATCACGAACAGCCAATAGAACGGGCGGAACAGCGGGCGGAACGAGCCCGAGCGCACCTTGGAGGTATCGAGCCACGGCACTACGAACAGGATGAGCAGCGAACCGCCCATCGCGATGACGCCGCCAAGCTTGGAGTCGATGAACAGCACGTTGAAATCGATGGCGCGCAGCATCGTGTAGAACGGCAGCAGATACCATTCGGGAACGATATGTGTTGGCGTGACCTGCGGATTGCCGGGAATGTAGTTGTCCGCGTGGCCCAGAATGTCGGGCGCAAAGAACACGAACCAGGCGAACGGGATGAGGAACACCACGAGCGCGAACATGTCCTTCATCGTGATGTAGGGATGGAAAGGCAGCGTATCGCGGCTTTCCTTCACGTCCACGCCGGTCGGGTTGTTGTTGCCTGGCACATGGAGAGCCCAGATGTGCAGCACCACGACGGCGGCGATGATGAAGGGGATGAGATAGTGCAGCGAGAAGAAGCGGTTCAGCGTGGGATTGGCCACCGAGAACCCGCCGAGCAGCAGGGTCTGGATGGCTTCACCGACAAGAGGGATCGCCGAGAAGATGCCGGTGATGACCGTCGCGCCCCAAAGGCTCATCTGCCCCCAGGGCAACACATAGCCCATGAAGGCCGTCGCCATCAAAAGGATGAACAGGATAACGCCCAGCATCCAGATGACTTCGCGTGGCGCCTTGTAGGAACCGTAATAAAGGCCACGGAAAATATGGACATAAAGAGCGGCAAAAAACATCGAGGCGCCCACCGCGTGGGTACCCTGGATGATGCGCCCGAAATTGACGTCACGCCGAATGTGTTCGACCGAGGCGAAGGCCAGGTCCACATGCGGGGTATAGTGCATCACCAGAATGACACCGGTCACGATCTGGACGACCAGCATGAAGGTGAGGATGGCGCCGAAAGTCCACCAGTAATTGAGGTTCTTCGGCGTTGGGTAGTCCATCAGATGTTCTTTGGAGAACCTGATGATGGGAAGGCGGTCATCGAGCCAGCGCTCGATCCCGGTGCCCGGCGTATAGTTGCCAGCGTGATTGGCCATGCCCTCTACTCCCCTTAACCGATCTGCACGACAGTGTCGGACACGAACTCATAGGGCGGCACGACGAGGTTCCTCGGCGCCGGCCCGCGACGAATGCGGCCTGCAGTGTCGTAGTGCGACCCGTGGCAGGGGCAGAACCAGCCGTCGTAATCGCCCGACTCCCCAACCGGCACGCAGCCCAGATGGGTGCAGTTGGCGACCATGATGAGCCATTCTTCGTGCCCCTCGAGCACGCGCTCTTCGTCGGTCTGCGGGTCCTTGAGATCGGCAAGCGGCACGGCACGCGCCTCTTCGATCTCTGCCGGCGTGCGGTGCCGCACGAAAACCGGAAGCCCGCGCCACATGATGGTCACCGAAGATCCCTCGGCCACCGGAGCAACGTCGAAGCGGATCGAGGCCAGGGCCAGAACCGACGCATCGGGGTTCAATTGATTGATAAGCGGCCAGGCGGCTCCCGCCACCCCGACTGCACCGACCGCACCGGTCGCGATGAATAGAAAATCGCGCCGTGTCGCTTTTGTTTCGCTCGCTGTCGCCAAAGCTCTAGATCCCCAAAAGGCCTGCACAAACTTGTTCTGATATCCGCCGGACGCCGGTGATTTACACGCATGGGTACGCGAGTCGGGTCCGCCGCCGCCAGGCGGTGCGGATTTTTGGCTTCTTTTTGCACTGTCTCATGGACTTGTCCAGCCTTGCCAAAGGTGACTTGATCGATCTGCGACACTATACCCACCAAACTTACGCCAACCCCCTGCCACGGTCATGCCATTGCCCATCGCCCTAGCCCTTTATCAGCCCGACATCGCCCTCAACACCGGAACACTGCTGCGACTGGGGGCGTGTCTGGGCGTGCCGGTCCATATCATCCACCCCACGGGATTTGCTTTTTCCCGCGCCGCGCTCAAGCGCTCGGGCATGGATTATCTCGACAGCGTCGAGATGATCGAGCACGACAGTTACGCCCGGTTTGACCACTGGCGCCGGGACCAGGGCAAACGACTCGTCCTGCTGACCACACGAGCCAGCATTCCCCATCATGGCACACGGTATGAGGCCGACGACATTCTCATGGTCGGGCGTGAAAGTGCCGGCGTGCCGCCCGAGATCGCCGACAGTGCGGAGCTGCGTGTCCGCATCCCCATGCAGCCGGCATCCCGTTCGCTCAATGTGGCAATTTCCGCTTCCATCGTTCTGGGCGAGGCCTTGCGCCAGACGGGTGGCTTTGAGCGGCTGACCGGCTCGCCCGCGACAGGCTGACGCATTTGATCCCGATCAAGCACTTTTGCCCGATTCTGCCGCATGGTCGCGCCAGTTCCAACGTGATAGGGACCCGGCACGGACAATGAATATGCAGATGCTTACGACAATGGCTCTACCCGACGACATCGAAGACAAGAAGGCTCGCGCCAGCGCCTGGTTCAAATCGGTCCGCGACGATTTGTGCGCCGCGATCGAAACCCTTGAGGACGAAGTGAGCGGCGCCCACGCAGACATGGCCCCCGGCCGGTTTGAGCGCGAAACCTGGGACCGGCCGGCGGGCGGAGGCGGCGAGATGTCGATCATCAAGGGCCGGGTCTTTGAGAAGATGGGTGTTCACATCTCGACGGTGTTTGGAGAATTTTCGCCCGAATTCGCCAAGCAGATCCCGGGCACCGAGGAAAATGCCCAGTTCTGGGCTTCGGGCGTCTCGGTGATCGGCCACCCCTGGAACCCTAACGTACCTGCCGTTCACATGAACACGCGCATGGTGGTGACATCCAACTGGTGGTTCGGCGGGGGCGGCGACCTGACCCCGGTGCTCGATTCACGCCGGACCCAGACCGATCCCGACAGCATCGATTTCCATGCTGCGATGAAGGCGGCCTGTGAGCCCCACAAGCAGGTCGATTACCAGCGCTACAAGGATTGGTGCGACGAGTATTTCTTCCTCGCCCACCGCGACGAGCCGCGCGGGATCGGCGGGATTTTCTACGACCGCCACAACAGCGGCGATTGGGATGCCGATTTTGCCTTTACCCAGGATGTGGGCCGGCATTTCATAGATATCTATCCCGAACTCGTCCGCCGCAATTTCAATGAGACCTGGACCGACGAGCAGCGCGAAGAACAGCTCGTTCGGCGCGGACGCTATGTCGAGTTCAACCTGCTCCATGACCGGGGCACGACGTTCGGGCTCAAGACGGGCGGCAATGTGAGATCGATTCTCTCGTCCATGCCCCCGACCGTTCGCTGGCCCTGATGGAACTTCCGACGCTCCCGATCGTTTCCTCAAGCTAGACTTCGTGCAACCCGAAAGGAGACGGAGGAACACTCATGAAACGATTTGATGGTGGATCGCTGATACCGGGCGCAACCTGGCACGCGACGGCAGAAAGCGAGGCCGAAGTGGTCCGCAAGGCCGTCGAAAAACTCAGAGCCGAACACGGCGAGTCCGAGGTGCGGCCCGATATGGTCGAGCGCATCAAGGATCGCATTTTCGACGTCGAAACACGTCACTGATCCCGTAAGGCGGACCGGGCAAGCGCCATAAGTGCTGTCCGGTCCAGCGAAAACCTTGACTCGATCCAGAGATTTTCAAGCCTTTGCAGTTCGGCCCCCACGGTGGGGCCGGGCGCATGACCGGCTAAAACCAGGTCCGAACCCGACAGCGGGAACCTTCCGGGATTGATTGTCTGCAAGGCCGTCAGGCGCTCATTGAGCCAGTTTTCCGCGCTGCCCTCGATCGCGGCAGCAATGGCCAGTCCCGCCTCACGCTCACCGTGATATCGATAGGCCAGTTCGGCCAGATGATCCCGACGCGCCAGGTCGGCAGCCCCAATCAGCCGCTCGACGCGCGCCATGTTGGCGTTGGAAAGCCGCCACATGTTCTGGAGCGATTGCCTGCCCGCGCCGGCAAGGGCCATCACGGCCATCCGCATCTCCGCATCGAGCGGAACGGCAAATGCTTCGAGTCGCGCCAAATCGGCCAATACACGGGGCGAGAAGAGTTCTGTCGGCAACACGCCGATAACGGCCATCTCCGCCAGGGCCGCTGCACAGCGGCGATGCGAGAGCAGCCGCATCATTTCACGGCCGACACGCTCGGCTGAAAGCGCGCCGAGATCGTCTGCCCCGCGCTTGCACGCTGCAATGGCCATTGGATCGAACTGCTGGTTGCCGTGGCTGACGACAAATCGGAAATAACGATAGACACGCAGCCGATCCTCGGCGATTCGCGCGTCGGGATCGCCGATGAAGCGAACCCGGCCCGAAAGGCAATCGTCCAATCCACCAAGCGGATCGAACAATTGGCCCTTCGGGCCGCAATAAAGAGCGTTCATCGTGAAATCCCGGCGCCGCGCATCTTCGGTCCAGTCGGTTCCGAACGAGACCCTTGCCTTGCGCCCGAAGGTCTCAACGTCCTGGCGCAGGGTTGTGACTTCAGCAATACGACCATTGTGGACAAGCGTCATGGTGCCATGTTCGATGCCAGTGGGATGGACATTCATGCCCGCGGCCCTGCCGCGTTCAGCCACCTGCTCGGGCACGAATTCGCTCGCCATATCGATATCGGGTCGCCCGCCTTCGATGCCGAGCAGAGTGTCGCGCACGATCCCGCCCACCGCCCGCGTCTTGCCGCCTTCGCCGTCAAGGCAAGCGAAAAATGGCTGCGCTGCCTTCAGCCAGGATGCATGCGCGAGCCGCTCCAGCGCGGCGTTAGGATTCATCGTGCGGCTCCGTCAAAACGCTGTCGCGGAAACGGCGGGTGAGGTTGGCGGTTATCCCCCAGATACGGTGACCCTCATGGTCGATCTGCCAGCTTTGCCGCTCACGCCCACGATAGACCGCGCGAAAGGTGCTATAGCTTTTTTCATCGATCAGCGTTTCGAGCGGCACTTCAAATACATCGTCCACCTCGCCCGGATTGGGAACGAAAGGTGCACGGGGATCGACGATGGCCACTACCGGAGTGATGAAGTAATTCGTGCCGGTGTAATAATAGGGCATATAGCCGAGAATTTCCGCATCGTCGCGATGCAGCGCGACCTCTTCATTGGCTTCGCGTAATGCGGCGTAGGCGGCATCCTGATCCTCTGGATCGATCCGCCCGCCGGGAAATGCCACCTGCCCCGAATGCTTGCGCAAGGCCGTCGCCCGCTCGGTATAGAGCACGTTGTAGCCCATGCCGCGCTTGACCAGCGCGATCAGCACCGCCGCAGGCACCGGCACCGCATCGCCCAGATCGCTGATCACGAAATCGGCGATAAGATCGGATGCATCGGGCATGGGCTCGGCGGCCGGCAAAAGCCGCGTCACGATCTGCCTGATATCGCTCTCGCTCGACATGCGATCCTGGGTCCTGCCCCTAAACCCAGGGCAGAACGTCCCCGGCAAGTGTATCGGCCATCTTCGGATCGTGAGAGTGGACCAGCACGCGCGTGGGATCAACGGGGCCGGGGAAAGTGATGGCGCTTGGCACTGTCCGGACAAAACCCAAAGGACTGTAATAGGCAAAATCGCCGACCAGAAGGACAAATGCGATTCCCTCGCGCTCCAGCGCCAGTTCACAGACATGCCTGACCAGGGCACGCCCGGCCCCCTGTTTTCTGAACTCGGGGTCGGTCATCAGCGGTCCGAGCAGGTATCCGTTGACACCACCCAGGCTGATCGGGGTCATACGCACGCTTGCCGCACGCTCCCCCTTGATCTCGGCGATATAGGAAAAGTCGGGATCCACCGCGATCCGCTCGCGCACCCGGAAGGCCGCGCGGGCAAAACGCCCCGGACCGAAGGAAACTTCGTGCAACGCCTCGATCCAGGAATCATCGTCCGGCGTTTCGAGCCGGATGGACAGCGCGGCAGGCGTAGGAACGGTGGCGGCCGGGAGCGGCGAGAGTGCGGTCATTGTAACAATATCCAGATCGATCAAGGCAATACGACGACAGTCGCGCAGTGATGCGCGCTCTAAAGTCGTCGAATGTCTCGCTCGATACCGAACATCATGAACCAGGCTCCATATTGGCCGAAAGCGGATTTAGCACCCTCGATATCTTCGGTCCATCGAAATCGAAGGCGAACACGGTGTTCGGTGTTATCCGTCTAATAATCGAGAACAATCTGGCTAGATATGGGGTTACCGACCACAAGACGAACAGCAAGGAGACAAGCGATGGGGCAGTTGATCGACGGAAAATGGTCGACCCAGTGGTACGACACCAAATCGACAGGCGGAAAGTTCAAGCGTTCGGAATCCGCATTCCGCAACTGGGTTACCGCTGACGGTGCCGCTGGCCCGACAGGTCAGGAAGGGTTCAAGGCCGAAAGCGGCCGATACCATCTCTATGTGTCCTATGCCTGCCCATGGGCACATCGCACCCTGATTTTCCGTGCCCTCAAGGGGCTTGAGGACCACATTTCGGTCTCGGTCGTTTCTCCCAAAATGCCCGATGAAACTGGCTGGGCCTTTACGGGCGAACTGGGCTCCGATACCGACACGCTCAATGGCGCCGACTATCTCTGGCAGGTCTATACCAAGGCGGTGCCCGACTATACGGGCCGCGTGACCGTGCCGATCCTCTGGGACAAAGAGCGCCAGACCATCGTTTCAAACGAAAGCGCCGACATCATCCGCATGTTCAATTCGGCCTTTGACGGGATCACCGGCAACACGTTCGATTTTTATCCCCAGGACAAGCGCGAAGAGATCGACCGCATCAATGCGCGTGTCTATAGCGACATAAACAATGGGGTTTACAAGGCCGGTTTTGCGACAACTCAGGCGGCCTACACCGAGGCGGTCACCGATCTGTTCGACGCTCTGGACTGGGTTGAAAACATCCTGTCACAGCATAAATTTCTGACTGGCTCCACCCCGACCGAAGCCGACTGGCGGCTGGTCACCACGCTTATGCGGTTCGACGCTGTCTATGTCGGGCATTTCAAATGCAACATACGCCGCATAGCCGACTACCCCCAGTTGTCGAAATACCTCAAGGCCCTATGCGAATGGCCCGGCGTCGCAGCGACCGTACATATCGACCACATCAAGACCCACTATTACTGGAGCCACACCACCATCAATCCCACCCGCATCGTGCCGGAGGGACCGGTGCTCGATTTTCTCGGCTGAGTGATCGGTTTGGGTCCGGCACGCGCCTACCATTCGGGAGAGGGCGGCTTGCCCTCCCCGATTTCCGCCAGGCGCCGCGCCGCGCCCGGCGCCATAGGCTCGGGCAGGTCGCCAAGCGCAAACCATCCGATCTCGACGATTTCCCGATTGGGGACGAAGGCCGTCGCTTCGTGGGCCGTATCGGCCAGATAAAGGGCGACATGGTCACGATCGGTATAGCCCGTCGCGTGGTAGAGCCCGAACAACCGCATCGGGCCATCGACCCCATAGCCGGTTTCCTCGAGCACCTCGCGGCGGGCGGCCTGTTCGGCGGTTTCGCCCGGGTCGACACCGCCGCCCGGCATCTGCCAACCGGCGACATACCCATGTCGCACCAGCAACACTTTCCCCTCGACGATAACCGCCGCCCGGGCACCGAGCGTAAGATGCTTGTAAATTCCGCGTGCCCGCAGCAATGCACCGAATTTGAACCGTTCCCATCCTCGGGCCATAACCACTCCTGTCGATCTACCCATGACAAATTGTGGCAAACCCGGCAATCGGCCATTTTCTTGCCTTAGCCACCATGCCAATAGTGCACCCGATGATTACCCTCGCCCATATTTCCGACGTCCATCTTGCGCCGCTTCCTCTTGTCACGCCACGTGAGCTTGCGTCAAAACGCCTGACGGGCTGGCTCAACTGGCAACTCAAGCGCGCCAGCGACATGCGACCCGAAACGCTGATGGCGCTTCTCGACCACATGCAGGCCCATGATCCCGACATGACCTGCGTCACCGGCGACATGGTCAATCTCGCGCTCGACAAGGAAATCGCCAGAGCGGCAAATTGGTTCACCGGACTGGGCGGCCCCGAAAAGGTCTGCGCGATCCCGGGCAACCATGACGCCTATGTTCCCGGTGCGCTCGACAAGGCGCGCGGCGCATACGGCAATTACATGCGTGGCGAAACGCTGGACGACCAGCCCTTTCCCTATGTCCGCCGGTTGGGCATGGTGGCGCTCATCGGGGTGTCCAGCGCCATCGCGACTCCGCCATTCTTTGCCGCCGGCAAGGTCGGGGCCGACCAGATCGAACGCCTGCGCAAGCTCCTGACCCTGCTCGGCGAAGCTGGCTATTTCCGGGTCGTGATGATCCACCATCCTCCCCATGCCGAGTTCGCCGCTTCCCGGCGCCTGGGTCTATGGGACGGCACCGATGTCCGGGCCGTGCTGAAAGAGGCGGGTGCCGAAATCGTCCTGCACGGCCATACCCATTTGTCTTCGGTGAATGCCATACCCGGCCCGACCCAGGAAATTCCGGTCATTGGCGTGGCTGCCGCTTCGGCGGCGCCCGAAGGTCACGACGCGCCCGGCCGCTACAATCTTTTCCGTATCGAAAAGGTCGGGACCGAGTGGACCTGCGCCATGCGCGAATACGGCTATCAGCGCATTGGCGACGAGATCGCATTGCGGCTGCAAATGCGCATATATTAGACAGCAAGTGATTCAAGCGTGCCGTGTCGCGGCGCAAGGCGAGAGCGTGAGCCAGACTTCTTTCATCATCGATGCCCCGGTTTTCGACCCCACCACCGGCGAGGCGCGGTTCGGCTATCGGCTGGGCGAGCACGCCTTTGTCGAGACGCTGCGTTTTCCGCTCGACACCATGGATATGGCACGGGCGGACACTGGTGCCTTTGCCACCCTGCTCGATCTGACCGCCGCCGTGCTGGGGGTGAGCTATTTCAAGCTGCTCGCGCCTTTTGAAATCGATGCCACCGCCCTCGCCCTTTCGCCGGCTCAGCGGGCCTTTTTGCTCGACGTTTACGAAAACGGATTGGGCGAGTTCTACGCCCGCAACGACCTCAAGCGCTTCGGCCGTTTATCGATCACCGCCGGTGATCCGCGCCAGGACAACATTCCGCAAACCCTGCCCGACCGCGCCCTGGTCTTGATCGGTGGCGGCAAGGATTCGCTGGTCAGCGTGCAATTGCTCGAAAGCGCCGGGACGGAGATGAGCCTTTTTGCAGTCAACCCAAAAGGCCCGATCCTGACGTCCGCCGAACGCTCCGGCCTGCCGTTCCTGACTGTCGAGCGCATCCTTGATCCTGAAATGATCGCGCTGGGCAAAAAGCCCGGCTATTACAACGGCCACGTGCCCTCCACAGCCATCAATTCGATGATCGCGGCGCTGGCGAGCCTTTTGTACGGGTATGGCAATATCGTCCTCTCCAACGAGCGCTCGGCCAGCGAAGGCAATATCGAGTTCGACGGGCGCCAGGCCAATCACCAATATTCGAAATCGATCGATTTCGAGCGCGCCATCCGCGACGTGCTGGCCACCGCGACATCGGGATCGCTGGGATATTTTTCGCTGCTGCGCCCCTATTCGGAAGCCCGTATCGCTGCGCTGTTCGCCCGATCGAACCGTTACGACGACGTCTTTTCGAGCTGCAACCGCAATTTCCGCCTCGCCGGCCACGACGGCCCACTCTGGTGCGGAAAGTGCCCCAAATGCCATTTCGTCTTCCTGATCTTTGCGCCACATATGGACAAGGCTCGACTGACCGGAATTTTCGGCCAAAACGTCCTCGACAATCCCGACAACATCGATCCCTATCGCGCGTTGACGGGGCTTTCCGGCCACAAGCCCTGGGAGTGCGTCGGCGAAATTCTCGAAGCCGCGGCGTGCCTGTGGCGCATTGCCGATCACCCCGATTGGCGCGACAGTGCCGTGGTAAAGGCACTCAGGCCGGACCTCGAAGCCTTCTATGGCCCGGCCCGCCTGCAATCGGCCTATGAGGAATTCATGGCCGACAGCGCCGATCACCTCATCCCCGAAAATATCGAAAGCGCGGTTGCTCCCCATGCACATTGACGGTCCCGTTCTTCTTTACGGCGCTGGCCGCGAAGCCCGCTCGACGGCAGCGTTTCTGCGCCGCACCTATCCTGAGCTCGAACTGTTCGTGACCACCGATGACGGCGTCGCCGAACTCGAGGGCGCCAGTTTCATCACGCCCCAGGAGGCAAACCAGGTCTCGCGCTTCGGCACCATCGTCAAAAGCCCGGGCGTATCGCTCTACAAACCGATTTTCGATACCGCCCGCGCCGCTGGGGTCAAGGTCACGTCCAACCTCAACATCTGGGGCGCCCATTTCCGCGAGGGCCGCACAGTGGTCGCAATCTCGGGAACCAAAGGCAAATCGACAACAGCCACGCTGGTCCATCTGATGCTGGAAAGGTCCGGGGTCGATGTGGTGCTGGCCGGCAATGTGGGCATTCCCCCGCTCGATGCCGCCGACAGCGCGCAGACCGTGGTGCTCGAACTCTCCTCCTACCAGACAGCCGATATCGATTTCGCCCCCGACATCGCCGCTATCTCCAACCTTTATCCCGAGCATGTGGACTGGCATGGGGGGCTGGACGCCTATTACCGCGACAAGCTCAACCTGATCGCCAAGGGCCCAAAGCTTGTGGCTATCGGCCCGCAGGCCGCTACCGTCGAGCGCGTCATCAATACAATTCCCGCCACGACCGAACGTATTGCTGCCCTCGATATCGATCTTGGCGACGAGATCCTCATGGCGGCGATGAATTCGCGGCTCAAGGGCGCCCACAACCACGACAACGCGCGGCTGGCAGCGGCTATCGCTCTCGCTGCCGGAGCCACGCGCGAGGGCATATTTGCAGGCATCGAGGCCTTCATTCCCCTGCCCCACAGGCTCGAGGAACTGATGGTCGGCGACATCCTGTTTGTCGATGACTCCATTTCCACGACGCCGGAAGCCACCAAGGTGGCGCTCGCCGCCTACAAGGGCAAAAAGATCGCCCTGATTGCCGGAGGGCATGAGCGCCAGCAGGACTATACCGACCTCGCCAATCTGATGGGGCTGACCAGCGTGGTAATGTTATGCTCGCTCCCTGTCACCGGCCAGCGGCTGGCCCAGGCCGTTCGCGACAACACGCCGATCCCCATTGCCGAATGCTCGACGCTGGACGAAGCCATGCAGGCGCTCGCCAGTGCCGGCCATATCTTTGATACGGTGATCCTTTCGCCCGGAGCGCCCAGCTACAACCAGTTCAAGAACTTCGAGGAGCGCGGCGACAGATTCAAGACCCTCGCCCGCCAGCATTTCGGCCGGGACAATCAATGACTTATGTTTTCCTGCTGTGCGCCATCGTCGCGGAAGTGATCGGCACCTCTGCGCTCAAGGCCGCCGACGGCTTTACCAACCTGGTGCCATCGATCATCGTGGTCGTCGGCTATATGGCAGCCTTCTATTTCCTCTCGCTTACCCTGCGCACCCTGCCGGTCGGTATTGCCTACGCCATCTGGGCAGGATTGGGGATCGTGCTGATATCGATTGTTGGCTGGGTGGTCTTCAGGCAGGCACTGGACCTGCCCGCCGTGATCGGCATGGGGTTGATAATCGCCGGGGTCGTCATCATCAACGCGTTTTCACGCGTGGGGCATTGACGGGGGCTGCTAGGCTATCTTTGAAAAGCTGGTATAGCGCTCTTCGAGCTTGGCCTGCATCTCTTTGACCTTGGCGTCCATACGAGCCTGCACGCCCTGCGCTGCGAGTTCGCCAACCCCTTGAATCTGCATGGTCTGCGCGGCCTGAAAGCCGGACGCGAGAGCGCTAGAGCTTGCCTGGAACTCCTGCATCATTTCACGGCGCTTGAGACGAGCAGCTTCCATCTCGTCCCACGCCGACTGCTTGGGGAGCCAGTTCATCTTCTTGAAACCGGTAACAGCGCTGCTCATGCCAATATCCTGGACGAACGCAGTTAATAATTTCTTAGGCAGGTCCAAACTCGGGCTTGACCTCTTCGAGCTCGATCAGTGTACCGTCGAAATCCTTGGGCTGGAGAAAAACCACCGGCAGCCCATGCGCGCCGATTTTTGGCTTTCCATCACCAAGCACCCGCGCCCCACTTTCAGTCAGCCGTCGCACCGCAGCTTTGATATCGGTGACCTCATAGCAAATGTGGTGCATGCCCCCATCCCGATTGCGCTCGAGAAATGCCGTGATGGGCGAAGCTTCCCCAAGCGGTGCGAGCAGTTCGACCTTGGTGTTGCCGGTCTCGACAAACACCACCCGTACCCCATGCTCTGGCAACTCCTGAACGCCCGAAACGCTCGCACCGAGCATCTCGCGGTAGCGACGGGCCGCGTTTTCGAGATCGGGCACCGCGATGGCGATATGATTGACCCGCCCGATCATCGATTGCTCAGCCTGCCCTCGATGGCATTGAGCACCGAATAGGCCGCATCGAGCACATTGGTGCCCGGTCCGAAAATATCGAGCACGCCCGCCTCGCGCAAAAATTCATAATCGCTGCTGGGAATGACGCCGCCGACCACAACGGCCACATCCTTCAGCCCTCGCTCCCTGAGCGCCGCGATCAGTTCTGGAACCAGCGTCTTGTGCCCCGCCGCCAGCGACGAAACGCCAACCGCATCGACCCCGAGATCTTCGGCATGGGCTGCCACCTCGTGCGGGGTTTCAAAAAGCGAGCCCATGTGCACCACAAAGCCCAGATCGGCGAAAGCGGTCGCGATCACCTTGGCGCCTCGATCATGGCCGTCCTGCCCCATCTTGGCGATAAACAGCGCAGGCGCGCGGCCATAAGAGGTCCTGAACCCCTCAATGCGCCGCACAGCCTCCTCATATTGCGGGTCGCCCGCATAGCTTTGGGAGTAGACCCCTGACAGTACCCGCGTGGTCGCATCGTATCGCCCGAACACATCTTCCATCGCCTGGGAGATTTCGCCCAGAGTGGCGCGAGCCCGTGCCGCCGCCACGGCGGCATCGAGCAGATTGCCCTCGTCCATCGCCGCATATTCGCGCAGCGCATCGAGCGCCGATTGGCAGCGGACTTCGTCGCGCGTGCGACGGATGGTTTCGAGCCGGGCGACCTGGCCGGACCGCACCTTTGTGTTGTCGATTTCGAGCGTTTCGATCGCGTCCTCGGCATCGAGCCGGTAGCGGTTGACGCCGACGATGATCTCCTCACCGCGATCGACCGCCGCCTGGCGGATGGTCGCCGCCTTTTCGATGGCCAGCTTGGGTTCGCCCGATTGCACGGCCTTGGTCATACCCCCCTGCGCCTCGACCTCGTCGATCAGCACTTGTGCCTTTTCGACAAGCTGACGGGTGAGATCCTCGACGTAGTACGACCCACCCAAAGGATCGACCACATCGGTGATCTTTGTTTCATGCTGCAGGATAAGTTGGGTGTTGCGCGCAATGCGGGATGAGGTTTCCGAGGGCAGCGCGATCGCCTCGTCGAACGAATTGGTGTGCAGACTTTGCGTGCCCCCCAAAACCGCGGCCAGCGCTTCGTAGGCCGTGCGCACAACATTGTTGTAAGGATCCTGCTCGGTCAGCGAGACGCCCGAGGTCTGGCAATGGGTGCGCAGCATCTTCGAGCGCGGATCGTTCGCGCCCAGATCGGTCATGATCTTCGCCCACAACGTGCGCGCCGCGCGCAGCTTGGCCACCTCGACAAAGAAATTCATCCCGATGCCAAAAAAGAACGAGAGCCGGCCGGCAAATTTATCGATATCGAGCCCGCGTGCCTGCGCCGCCCGCACATACTCCATGCCGTCCGCCAGCGTATAGGCAAGCTCCTGGATCGCCGTCGCCCCGGCCTCGTGCATGTGATAGCCCGAAATCGAGATCGAGTTGAATTTCGGCATGTGTTCGGCCGTATAGGCAATAATGTCGCCCACGATGCGCATGGAGGGCTCGGGCGGATAGATATAGGTGTTGCGGACCATGAACTCTTTCAGGATATCGTTCTGAATGGTCCCCGAGAGCTTTTCGGGGCTCACCCCCTGTTCTTCGGCGGCCACGATGAACATGGCCAAAACCGGGATCACCGCCCCGTTCATGGTCATCGATACGCTCATCTCATCGAGCGGGATGCCATCGAACAAGAGCTTCATGTCCTCGACACTGTCGATTGCCACGCCCGCCTTGCCCACATCGCCGACGACACGCGGATGATCGGAATCGTATCCGCGATGGGTCGCCAGATCGAAAGCGACCGATAACCCCTTCTGCCCACGCTCCAACGCCCGACGATAAAACCGGTTGCTTTCCTGGGCTGTCGAAAACCCCGCATACTGCCTTATCGTCCAGGGCCGGTTGGCATACATCGTCGCCCGCACGCCGCGCGTGAACGGCTCGACGCCGGGGATGGAACCATCCTCACCCAGATAGGCCGGCTCGACCTCGAGCCCGCCATAGTCGCGGCGCAGGCTGTCGAGCGGGGTGTCACGCAATTCCGCGCTGGCGATATGAGACCAGACATCGCGCGGGGATTTGCCCATCACACCGCCTCAAATTCCATGATGACTGCATCGACGGCCAGCACGTCCCCTGCCAAGGCCTTGAGGCTGGCAACCCGTGCCCTGCGCTCGGCGCGGAGCACATTTTCCATCTTCATCGCTTCGACAATGGCCAAGGGCTGCCCTTCCTCGACGATATCGCCCTCGACCACGTCCACACGGACGACCTGTCCCGGCATCGGGCACAAAAGAAACTGGCTCATGTCGGGCGGCGTCTTTTTGAGCATATGCCGCATGAGGTCGGCCACATGGGGCATCACCACCTTGGCGATGATATCGGCGCCGCGATAGCGCATGCGAAAGCCAGAGGTCACCCGATCCATCTTCACATGCAGGGTGCGTCCGTCGATCTCGGTGGTCGTGAGGCTAGCGCCGGGCTGCCAGCCGTCTTCGATCAACAAAGGTTGGCCGTCATCGGTCATCAGCACAAAGGATTCGTCGGATTTGGGGATGGAAAAATCCCAACGCTTATCCCCGATCAACACGCTCCGCTCGGCGATCACATGTCCGCTGCTGAGCGGTGTGGGCTCGATGAAGCCGCGCGTTTCGAGCTGGAAACTGGCCCGGCAGGCGAGCGCTGCCAGCGTCAGTAATGTATCATCATCAAGCGCGACACCTGAAAACCCGTCGGGAAATTCATCGGCAATGTAGTTTGTTGAAAGCAATCCCTCGCGGAAGCGCTGTTGCTGGGTCACCGCCGAGAGGAACGGAATGTTGTTGCCGATGCCGTCGATTTCGAACTGGTCTAGCGCCACCGCCAGCCCATCCACCGCGTCGATCCGCGTGGGGGCCCAAGTCACCAGCTTTGCCACCATCGGGTCGTAGTAGGGGCTGATCTCGCCCCCTTCATCAACCCCGGTATCATTGCGCACCACGAGATGGGCCGAGGCCTCCGCAGCGGGCGGACGATAGCGCTTGAGCCGCCCTGTCGAGGGCAGGAAATTGCGATAGGGGTCTTCGGCATATATGCGCGCCTCGACCGCCCAGCCCTCCAGTTGCACGTCCGCCTGACTCCAGCGCAACGCTTCCCCGTCCGCGATGCGGATCATTTCCTCGACCAGATCGAGCCCGCTCACCAACTCGGTCACGGGATGCTCGACCTGCAGCCGAGTGTTCATTTCGAGGAAATAGAAATTGCGGTCCCTGTCGACGATGAATTCGACGGTTCCGGCGCTGACATAATTGACCGCCTTTGCAAGCGCCACCGCCTGCGCGCCCATTTTCTCGCGCGTCAGAGTATCGAGAAATGGCGACGGCGCCTCCTCGATCACCTTCTGGTTGCGGCGCTGGATGGAACATTCGCGCTCGCCCAGATGGATGCAATTGCCCTGCCCATCGGCCAGAATCTGAATTTCGATATGGCGCGGCTCTTCGATATATTTCTCGATGAAAATCCGATCGTCGCCAAAGGACGCCGCAGCTTCCGATTTCGAGCGCTCGAAGGCTTCCTTGACATCGGCATCCGAACGCGCGATCCGCATCCCTTTTCCGCCACCGCCGGCCGACGCCTTGATCATCACCGGATAGCCGATGGATTTGGCGATTTTGGCCGCTTCGGCGGCATCAGCGATCAATCCCATATGGCCCGGAACCGTGGACACCCCAGCCTCGGCGGCGATTTTCTTGGAGGTGATCTTGTCCCCCATCGCCTCGATGCATTTGACAGGTGGCCCGATGAAATAGACCCCCTCCTGCCGCAAACGTTCGGCAAAGGCCGGGTTTTCCGAGAGGAACCCATACCCTGGATGCACCGCCACCGCGCCCGTCTGTTTGCAGGCGGCGACGATCTTTTCAATATCGAGATAGCTTTGCGAGGCCGCAGCCGGGCCGATGTGAACGGCTTCGTCAGCCATCCGCACATGCAACGCATCCCTGTCTACTTCAGAATAGACGGCAACCGTCGCAATGCCCATATTTTTTGCCGTTTCGATCACCCGGCAGGCAATCTCACCGCGATTGGCTATGAGGATTTTGCTAAACATCTATACGAACCTCACAGCGGAATATTCCCATGCTTCTTGATCGGTACATGCGCCTGCTTGTTTTTCAGGCTCTCGAAGGCCCGCGCCACCCGCCGCCGCGTGTTGTGAGGCATGATGACATCGTCGATGAACCCGCGCTCGGCGGCAACGAAGGGATTGGCGAAGCGGTCCTCATATTCCTTTGTCCGCGCCGCGATCTTTTCGGCATCGCCCAACTCGGAGCGGTAGAGAATTTCCGTGGCCCCCTTGGCGCCCATCACGGCGATTTCCGCGCTCGGCCAGGCGTAGTTCACATCGGCGCGGATGTGCTTTGAGCTCATCACGTCATAGGCTCCGCCATAAGCCTTTCGCGTGATCACCGTGACCTTGGGCACCGTTGCCTCTGCATAGGCGAACAGCAACTTGGCGCCATGCTTGATGATGCCGCCATATTCCTGCGCCACGCCAGGCAGAAAGCCAGGCACGTCAACAAAAGTCAGGATGGGAATATCGAAGCTGTCGCAAAACCGGATGAACCGCGCGGCCTTCTTTGAAGCATTGATATCGAGGCACCCGGCCAGCACCATGGGCTGGTTGGCGACAACGCCCACGCTCTGCCCATTGAGCCGGATAAACCCGATAAGAATGTTGCCCGCGTGATCCTTCTGGAGTTCGAGGAAATCGCCCTCATCGGCAATCTTTTCGATCACTTCAGCCATGTCGTAGGGCGTATTGGCGTTGGCCGGGATCAGCGTATCGAGACTGTCTTCGCGCCGGTCGATCTGGTCGTTGGTGGCAACCCGCGGCGCCTTTTCGCGCGCCGAGAGCGGCAGAAAATCGAACAGCCGCCGCACTTCAAGAAGCGTTTCGATGTCGTTTTCGAACGCCGCATCGGCCACCGAAGAGAGTTTGGTGTGCGTTCCCGCGCCGCCCAACTCCTCGGCGGTCACCACCTCATTGGTCACGGTCTTGACCACGTCCGGACCGGTCACGAACATGTAGCTGGTGTCTTTCACCATGTAGATGAAATCGGTCATGGCGGGCGAATAGACGGCTCCGCCCGCGCACGGCCCCATGATCACCGAAATCTGCGGCACCGCGCCCGAAGCCTGCACGTTGCGCCAGAACACCTCCGCATACCCGCCCAGCGAGGCGACGCCCTCCTGAATACGCGCGCCGCCACTGTCGTTGAGCCCGATCACCGGGGCACCGTTCTGGACGGCCAGGTCCATGATCTTGCAGATTTTCTGCGCATGGGTTTCCGACAGCGAGCCACCGAACACCGTGAAGTCCTGCGAAAAAACGTAAGTCAATCGCCCGTTGATCGTGCCCCAGCCGGTCACAACGCCATCGCCGGGGATAATCTGCTCGTCCATCCCGAAATCGCGGGTGCGGTGGGTGACAAACATGTCGTATTCTTCAAAACTGCCCGGATCGAGCAGCACATCGATCCGCTCGCGGGCGGTCAGCTTGCCCTTGGCATGTTGCGCCTCGATGCGCCGTGCGCCCCCGCCCTGTCGCGCGTGTTCGCGCTTTTCGTCAAGCGCATCGATAACGTCCTGCATGAAAACCTCCGGCAAATACTCCATTACCCTATAGCGATCTGGCAAAATTTCGAGAGACTTTCGCCGGGCTCGGTTCGAGACCTGCAAAGGTTTTCCATACCAACGCTAAAGGCAATTTATCCCTTGGGCGACACGATCACCCGCCCCCTGACCTTCCCGGCCAGAATGTCTTTGGAAATTTCGACGAGGTCCCCAAGGCCCGCTTCGCGCACCATCCGCTCGTAAACGCCAAACCCGAACAGGGTGGAAAGCCGGTCCCATGCCGCCATGCGCGCTTCGAAAGGCTGCATCACACTGTCGATGCCAGCCAGCGTTATCCCGCGCAAGATGAACGGAATGACACTCGCATCCCACCCATCGCCCGCCGCAAGCCCGACCGCGGCGACACAACCGCCCGTGTGGATCTGCTTGAGCATCTCGCCCAGTGGCGCACCGCCCACACTGTCGATCGCCCCAATCCAGCGCGTTGCCAACAGCTTCTTGCCCGTTGGCGCCAGAACATCACGGCCGACCACTTCCGTAGCCCCGAGCGCCTTGAGCTCGTCGGTGAGCTCGGCTCGCCCTGTCATGGCGTGAACCTTGTATCCGAGCCGCGCCAGGAGCAGCACCGCCATGGACCCCACGCCCCCGCCGGCGCCAGTAACCAGAATATCGCCATCGCCGGGCTTGATCTCTTCGGACTTCAGCCGGTTGACGGCCAGCATGGCCGTCAGCCCGGCGGTGCCCAGAACCATCGCATCGCGGGTCGACATTTCCTTGGGCAACGGCACCAGCCAATCGGCATTGACCCGCGCCCGCGTGGCAAACCCGCCCCAATGCCATTCCCCAACCCGCCAGCCGGTCAGCACAACAGCCTGTCCGGGATGATAGCGCTCGTCGGTGCTTTCGATCACACGGCCGGCGAAATCGACACCCCCGACATGAGGATAGTCACGGACCAGCCCGCCGATACCTGAAAGCGCCATGCCATCCTTGTAGTTAAAGCCCGCCCAATCGATGCCGACCATCACATTGCCCTGGGGCAATCTGCCCTCATCGAGCTCGGTGATCCCGGACGCGACCTTGCCGTCCGCGCCCTTGTCGGTAACCAGTGCTCTAAAACTCATGACGCCACCTCCCACAGGCATCTCACAGTGATTTGCCGAGCGCGTCCAGTCGCAATCGAGCCGTTCGATCAGAAAGGATGGGCCAGCCGGTCGAGCGGCACGCCGGCGCTGATAATGCCGCTCGAGATCGTCCGCAGCAGGTCCGGGTCGAGCACATGCTGGCGCAAAGCGGGCATGATGCCCAGCCGCCTGAACCGCTGGCTCGCCAGCAGCCTTGGAAGATAGGCATTGATGATCTCGGCGTCGCGCAACTGCCCGCCGGCCGCGACCATTACGGCGGTTCCCAGATCGGGAACCGCCGAAACCATGCGTTCCCCCACGGCCACCGCCTGGGCATAGTCGCCCTCGCGCAGAGCCCAGAGCGCCGGGACAATCGAATAGAAATCGGGTGGATTGACCTCAACCGACAGAGCCCGCTGAGACAGGGCCAACGCCGCTTCCCAATTTCCGCTCAGGCCTTCCACATAGCCGTAGTCCGCAAGCACGTCCACCATGGCCGGATTGAGCTGAACCGCCGTGTTGTAAAAGTCGCGTGAGGCTCCGACCTCCCCGGCCAGGAACGCAACATAGGCTCTTTGTGCCCAATTGAATCCGCTCGTCGGCTCCCGGCCGACCGCCTGTTCCGCCAACGCGCGCCCGCTCTCGACCAGGGCCGCACCCTCGGCGGTGTCCGTCCCGACGCGCCAGCCTCGGTCAGCGGTCAGAACAGCCAGAATGGCCGCGCCCTCCGATCGGCCTTCGTCCGTTGAATGGCGCGCGCACCGCTCAAGCGCTCCGGCATCAAAGATTGCGCGCCGCTCACGAAACATCCCATATCCGACAAGGCACGGATAGGGCTCAAGCACCGGATCGTCTTCAGCGCTGTGCGCCGCAACCCAGATCCGCGCCGCCTTGTGGAGGGGGCCGCGCGGACTGCCGAGTCTGAGCGAAAACTCTTCCGATACGTCCTGCAAATTCATGCTTGGGGTACCGTCGCCAAGTGGCACCTCAACTTCAAACGTGGCGACGATCGAGCGTGTCAGTCCATCCTGCACCAGGATCGAATAGAGAATGCCGCGCGACGACCGTCGCGCCACGCCCGAAAGCACATAAATCGCGCCATTTTCCCGTTCGACGTCTTCCAGATCGGCCTGCGGCCCGCCATAGGCGGCCGAAAGATCGGCAAACTGGTTGATGTCGGTGACCAGCTCAAGCGCCAGACCTGCAACGAGCGGTGTGCTGCGCTGGTCGTCAGTGAGATTTTCAAAGTCCTCGACAATAACCAGCGGAATCGCCGGCTGAACGACGGCCGACCCCGATGTCGTGCGCTGTCCCAGCTCAGGCCAGAAATAGAGCGAAGCAAGGAGCAAGAGCGCAGCCGCTGCCCCTGCGACCCATATGGATCGCGATGGCGCCTGTGGCGGCCGGGCGCCAGGTTGCTCCTCGGTCGCACCCGACGGCTCCTGTGCGTCGTCTCCGACGATAGGGATTGAATCCTCGCGCGGAACGAATTCAGGAACGTAGCGACCGACCGGGAGCACGATCCGTATGGGTGCCCTGCCCAGATCGAGTCGGTCGAATTCCTCGATCAGACCCCGCAACCGGCGCGCCTGCACTCTTACGATCGGGTCTGACTGCGGGTCGAAATCTTCGTCACGTCCAAAAACGTCAACGGCAATGGAATAGGCTTTTACCGAACCTGCGCGCCCCGAAAGCTCTGCCTCAACGATATAGGAAAGAAAGGCCGACAGCCTTGGAGATCGCTGCATGGGGGCCCAGGCCAGAAGCTCATCGAGCGCTTGGCGAACGGCTAACTGTTCGTCCTTGGCATACACGCGCCCCTCAGGCATGCGGCCTCCTTTGACCAACCCTAGACCTGTTGGTTTTACATGTAAATCGGCAACCCCGTTACCGCCCGTTACGGCTGATAACGTTCCGCCTGCGCACGAATTGGCCCATATCGCTGAAATCACCGTTGCCTTTGCCGGCATCTGGTGGTTCGGGGCGCCGCGATTGCGGCGGTCTCTTGGCGGAGAGACCTCTGTTTTTTTCCTGTTTGCCGCATGTTTTTTCGCAGTCAGCCAGTTCGTTTCAGACTTGGCCACTCGCGTTTGTTTACTGGTTGGGGGCCAATGACCAGCAATGCCACGCTCGAGCCGCTGTTCGTGCTCGTTGATGACCATATTCACTCCGCGCGCCTGATGCGCAGGGCAATGCAGACGGGTGCTTCATCTGCGCGTGTCGTCTGGATCGGCAACGCCAGACGGGCTGAACGCACGCTCGTCCGCCTTTTTGGATCGGCCGGGTCGCAGCGGCCGGACATGCTGATTGTGGACCTCAAATCTCACAGCGGCGCATCAGCTGCGTTCATTGCCCGGATCGGGAACCTCGCCGCCGCTGCGGACGTTCCGATCGCAGCCATTACAGACATCGGAGCCGACGAAAGCCGTCAAGCGCTCCTCAAGAGCGGAGCCGACGCTGTTTTCGCCCGCCACCACGAGTTGACCGCCTATCGGGCGGAGATGGTGAAAATAATAGATTTCTGGGTACGGGAAACCGTCACCTGGCCCATTCGAGCGTAGCCACCGCGTCCCCGGCTGCGTTCGATAGGGAGGGATGAGCTCCTTAATGCGTCCCCCAAGGAACGTGTTGCATTCATTCCTCCCGACCCTTTTTCCGGCCCCGTGGCCATTTGCGTTGGTCGCGGCTTGTCCCTCCCTTGCCGCGACTGAAAAGACCGGCGGACCTGGCGTCCTCGTTTCGCCGGTCTTGATGGGGAGAGGGGCATGCTTATATCTTGCCGGCCGGCACTTGCCGCACCTCTCCCCATTTTTCCACCGGCGCGGCGCATCGTCAGCCAACTTCAAGGGCAGGCTAATTCCCTGTTTTGAAAGCGATCTTTGCCGCGTTGGGTGGCAGGCTTTTACCCAGATTGTTTCAATCTGTTAACAAAGGCTTGCCAGACGGTTTCGTCTCAAGCATTCTCCCCATCGTATGCGGCGTTAACGTTCCGGAAACTTCCGCGGTTTGGACCGCCGTTTTTTCCGGACATGTGCGGGGAGGCCACCATGATGACCACACCACGCCTCGTCAGTCTGACCGCGCTTGTGGCCAGCCTGTTCATCGTCATATTGACGATTACTCAAGCCAATGGATTGACTGCAACACCCCAGACGGTCGTCACGGCCGTTGCCTGTGTCGAGACAGCAATCGCACCTGATTGTCCGGCATCGGGATCACTCGTTCAGGCAGTCATCCAGCGCTGACATCATTTTGCCCTGGCCGGGGATTCCTGGCCAGGTGCCATTCTTTCTTGTGGTATCATATTGCGTCCGGTGACTAGCCGGTATGCGCGGTTTGCGGTTGCGCCGAGGCGCGACCTCGGCAAGTCTGTATGCATAGGATGATCGGCCACGCCTTGAGTCGATCCATGGCCGGAAATCCGGAACCCTTTGTCCCGCGTGGACATTGAACTGATGGAGCGAACGTCAACAACCAAGCCCCGGAGATTATGCAAAACGCGGTTTCCGCTATCCTGTCCGCCAGTTCGGGCCCGGTAGCGATCTTCACCGATTTCGACGGTACTCTCGTTGAAATCGCCTCACATCCGGATGCGGTCGTGGTCCCTGAGGACCTGCCCATCCGAATTCGTACCCTGTACGCCGCGCTCGACGGTGCTCTTGCCGTTGTCACAGGCCGCTCCATTGCAGCGATAGATGGCTTCCTGCCATCCCAGGCCTTTTCGCTGACCGGCAGCCATGGCGCCGAATACCGTCACAACGGTGAACAGCAGGCCCCCGAATCCCATCTTGTCGATGACGCCAGAACGATAGCCGACCGTGTTTCCGATAGTCTGCATGGCGAGAATGGCGTTCTCGTCGAGCCCAAGCCCACCGGTGTCGCCGTCCATTACCGCGCAGCGCCGGAAAAGGGCGCCATCGCCAGTGCCGCTCTTGCCCGTGCGCTTGATGGATTTCCCGATTTTCATGCCATAAACGGCAAGAAAGTCGTTGAGGCGCGCCCGAAATCGGCCAACAAGGGCGTTGCGCTTTCCCGATTGATGCAGGTTAACCCGTTTGTCGGCCGCATGCCGATTTTCATAGGTGACGACGTCACCGACGAGGACGGGTTCGCCGCCGCTGAACGCCTTGGCGGATTCGGCATCAGGATCGGTGAGGAGTCAGAAACTCTCGCGCGGTTTTCCCTGCCCGACATCGCCACGCTCTACAGCTATTTCGACGCCCTGATCGAGAGGGAACCAAACAACACCGCATCCAATTTTGCGGATCAGGGAATCCAGGAAAGCAGGATCAGATGAGCCGTCTCATTGTCGTTTCAAATCGAATTCCCGGGAAGGCCCCCGCTGCGGGCGGACTTGCCGTTGCCTTGAAGAAAACCCTTTCGGTGCGAGACGGCTTCTGGTTTGGATGGTCTGGAGCATTCGCCGAAAACCCCAGCCGGGAAGCAAAATTCGAGACCATCGACGGGTTGCAGATCGGCTCGATCGACCTCACTAAATCCGATCACCAAAGCTATTATGCCGGATTTTCCAATTCGATCCTTTGGCCGGCCTTCCATTTGCGGCTCGACCTGACCGACATCCATTCGCACTGGTATGAAGGCTATCGTCGGGTCAACGTCCAGTTCGCCGAGGCTATCGCCAAGCACATCCAGCCCGATGACATCATCTGGGTGCATGATTACCATCTGATTCCGCTGGCAACAGAGCTGCGCCGGCGCAATATCCGCAACAAGATCGGGTTCTATCTCCATATCCCCTTCCCGACTCCTGATGCGCTGAACGCAATTCCCCACCATGAGGAATTGCTGACCGACCTTCTGGCCTATGATCTGGTCGGGTTCCAGGCGCAGCGCGATGTTGCAGCCTTTAACGAATTCATCGCCCACGAGGAAATGTATCGCCAGGCCGGTGGCACGCCGTTCGAAATCGAGATGGGAAACACCGTTCTCGAGGCCTTTCCCATAGGGTCCGATCCTGATGCCTTTGCCAAACTGGCCGCCAGCCCCAACGCCCAGAAGATGTATAAGCGCGTCGAGCGCTCCATGAACGGCCGAGCCATGATCCTGGGTGTCGACAGGCTCGATTATTCAAAGGGCCTGCCACAGCGTGTCCAGGCCTACGAGAAGCTGCTGGAAAACAACGCCAACCTTCGGCGCGCCGTCCACATGATCCAGATCGCCCCGCCCTCGCGCGATACGATCAAGGAATATCAGGTGATCTCCGACGAGTTGGATTCGGCGGTCGGGCGACTGACGGGTCGCTTTGCCGAACCCGACTGGCTGCCCATAACCTACGTCAAACGTGCCTATTCCCAGGCCTCGCTGGCCGGACTTTACCGCCTCGCCCGCGTAGGGCTGGTCACCCCGCTACGCGACGGCATGAACCTGGTGGCGCACGAATATGTCGCCTCACAGAACCCGGAAAACCCGGGGGTTCTCGTCCTCTCGCGCTTCGCGGGTGCGGCCGAGATTTTCCATGATGCGCTCATCATCAATCCCTTCGACACCGACGAAACCGCTGAAGCCATGCGCCTTGCGATCGCCATGCCGCTCGAAGAGCGCAAGGAGCGCTGGGAGGGCCTGATGAAAGTGGCGCAGACCTACAATGTCGACAACTGGGCCGACAGCTATCTGGCCGCGCTGACCGGCGAGATGCCGTCTGCCGCAGCCGGCGAGGACGATCCCGACGGCGATCGGGACGGCAAGAGCGAGCTGCTGCCGCGCGCCGGCGCGCTGGGCCGGCCGGCTACGATGTCAATCGAGCAACGCGCACCGCGCCAGTCTTTCCTGCCATGGCTGCGCTCGGTCTTTTCCGGCACATAAACGAAAAAGGGCGGCCCGAAAGCCGCCCTCTCTTTTCGCACTATGGGAAGAAGTGCAGATCAGAATGTCGAATCCGGGAAATAGTAGTTTTCGGCATTCTCGGGCGTAATCAGCGGCGCACCGAGAATATATTCGCCCGAAACCGGACCGTTCGACGTGAAATGGCTGACGGTCACGTCCATTGCTGTGGCGATCATCGCGGGCGGATAAAGAACGTCCACCGGAACCAGGTCCGAGCCCTCCATCACCATCTGGATGATTTCCTTCATACCGGCCCCGCCGACGATGAACAGTTCATCCTCGCGGCCCGCCTGGCGCACCGCCTCGATGACACCGAGCGCGATGTCGTCGTCCTGCGCCCAGACACCATCGATGTCAGGGAAGCGCGACAGGAAGTCCTGCATCACCTCGAACCCATCGTCTCGGTTCCAGTTGGCGTACTGGTTGTCCAGAACGTTGATGCCCGAGCCGTCGATGGTTTCCATGAACGCGTTGAAGCGCTCGTCATCGATCACCGTCGGGATGCCGCGCAGGATGACGATGTTATCGCCTTCGCCGAGCCGCGAGAGGAAGTATTCGCCCGAGACGGTTCCCAGCGCGGTATTGTTGCCGGCAACATAAACGTCCTCGATGCCTTCCTGAGACAGGCCACGGTCGACAACCGTTACAAAGACGCCCGATTCCTTGACCATCCGCACCGGATCGGTGAGAGGCTCGGACTCGAACGGCAGCACGACCAGCGCGTCGATCTGGTGGATCGAAATCAGATCCTCGAGATCGTTGGCCTGCTGTGCCGGGCCATCGGCAGCAATCAGCACAATGTCGATGTCGGGATTGGCTTCCTCGATCCGGGTCATGGCCTGCTCTGCATGCCAGTTGAGGCCGCCCGCCCAGCCATGAGTGGCCGCCGGAATGGAAACGCCAATGGTGATTTCCTGTGCCGCCGCAGCGGTCACCCCAAGCGCAACGCTGCACAAAGCAGCGCTGGCAATGAGCTTGAGTGTTCGCATGATAGTCCTCCTTGGTTGTGTTTCGCGCCTCTCCTCAAGACGCTGCCCCCGCCGGCGCGCATTGGCGCCGGTTGGAATTTCCAGAGCATTTCCGCCATTCTTCGAAGCACTTGAATGCTCTAAGTCTTTGTTTTATCGCGCTTCCGAAACCCGACAAGCAGGTCCCACCTATCCTGGAAACGCTCTAGCCCCTGGCCTTCCTGAAGATATTGAGATGGCCAAGATTACCGCGCTGCAGCCAGACGGCAGCGATGATGATCACGCCCTGGACCGCACCGTTGAGATAGTTCGAGATGATGTCGGTCAGGTTCAGGATGTTGCCGATGGTCGTGAGCATGATCGCCCCGATCACCGTCCCCCCGATCCGCCCGTACCCGCCCTTGAGCATGGTGCCGCCAATAATCACGGCCGCAATCGCTTCGAGCTCCCAGAGCACACCTGTCGAGGACGAGGCCGAACCCAGTCGCGGAACATAAATTATGGTGGCGATTGAAACGCAAAGCCCCTGGATGACATAGGTCAGCGTTCTGATGCGGTCGACCTTGATCGCCGAATAGCGTGCCACCGTTTCGTTGGACCCGATCGCCATGCAATAGCGCCCGAACGCCGTGCGGTTGAGAAGCACCCAGCCCAGCACCGCAACCAGCGCAAACACCAGCACCGGGATGGGAATACCCAGCAGGTTGCCGTAATAGACGGGGCGATAGGCGTCGCGGATATCGAAGGCCAGCGACAGCGTTCCACCATCGGCGAAATAGGTGACCAGCGAGCGGAAGATACCCATCGTGCCCAGCGTCACGATAAAGGCCTCGATCTTGCCCTTGGTCGTCATGAAGCCGTTGAGAAAGCCCGCGCCCAGCCCCAGCAGCACAGAAGCCGCACAGCCCAGCAGCACTGTCGGAACGCCCGTTCCGAGCGTTTCGATGGCCGCGTTCATCACGATAATCATCGCCCCCGAAATCACCGCGGCCATGGAGCCCACCGAAAGGTCGATCCCGCCTGCTGTGATAACGAAGGTCGCCCCCACCGCGATGATGCCGATAAAGGCCGAGCGCGTGAGAAGATTGGAAATATTGCCCTCTGAGGCAAAGGCCGGGTTGAGTGCCAGCCCCAACAAGCACAACGCAATCAGCGCCACGAGCGGCCCGAAGGTGTGATAGTCGATCCTGAACCGCTTCTTGGCGGGCTTTACACCCTCATGCGCTTGCGCGGTCATCGCCAAATTCTCCCTTGAGCCCTGCGGCATAGCGCATGATTTCTCCCTCTTTGATTTCCGCGCCTTCGAGCGTTCCCATCCGGCGCCCATCGCGCATCACCACCACCCGGTGAGAAAGCCCGATCACCTCCTGCATCTCCGAGGAGACCACGATGATCGATTTGCCCTCTTTGGCGAGCGCGGCGATGATGTGATAAATCTGTTGCTTGGTGCCGACATCGATCCCCCGTGTCGGCTCGTCGATGATGACGATTTCCGGCTCGCTCTCCATGGCCTTGCCCAGCATCAGTTTCTGCTGATTGCCGCCCGAAAGCTGGCCCACGCGAACCGAAGCGTCACGCGCTCTGATATCGAAGCGCCGCGTTGCCCGCTCCATCGCCTCGACTTCGCTCGCTTCGTTGAGAAAGCCCCCCTTGATGTGGCGCTTGAGCGTCAGGAGCGTGAGGTTTCGCTGCAACCCGATGTTGAGCAACAGCCCCTTGCCCTTGCGGTCCTTGGTCATATAGACCAGCCCGGCATCTATCGCCTCCCCGATCGCCGAGAACGCCACGGGCTCACCTCTGAGCCGCACGGTGCCACCGGTCTTTTCCGAGAGGCCGACGATCGCTTCCATGACCGCAGTGCGGCCCGATCCGATCAGCCCGGCAAATCCCAAAATCTCTCCACGCCGCAACGCAAAGCTTACGCCGCGCACGCCCGGCGCCGTAAGCCCTTCCACGTCCAGGATCACCGGCGCGTCGACATCGGGTTCGTTCTTGGGCGGATAAAGATTGGACAACTCGCGTCCCACCATCATCTCGGCAATGGCGTCCGGGGTGAGATCGCCGGTGTCCACGGTCGCGATCAATTGCCCGTCGCGCAACACGGTGATGCGATCCGAAAGCGCCATGACCTCGTCGAGCTTGTGCGAAATGAAGATGATGGCTACGCCCTTGGCTTTCAGGCGCCGCACCTGCTCGAAAAAAATGTCGGTTTCAGCCGATGTCAGAACGGCCGTCGGCTCGTCCATGATGAGGACCCGCGCATCGCGGCTGATCGCCTTGGCAATCTCGACCATCTGCTTGTCGGCAACCGAAAGGGTGTTGATGCGCGCATTGGGGTCGATCGACACATGCAGGCCATCGAGAATACGCTGTGCCTCGGCCTGCATTTCGGCCCGGCGCAGAAACCCGTATCGCTTCCATTCACGGCCCAGAAAAATGCTCTCGGCCACGGTCAGGTGCTCGGCGAGATTGAGCTCCTGATGGATAACCACGATTCCGAGCGATGCACTTTCCCCGTTGGAGGGAAGCCGGATCGGTTCACCGTCGAGCACAATGGTGCCCGAGGTCGGCTGCTCGATGCCCGAAAGGATCTTGATAAGGGTCGATTTGCCGGCGCCGTTCTCTCCGATCAGCGCGTGGACCTCGCCTTGGCGAACGTCGAAATCGATGCTGAACAGAACCGGCACTTCTCCAAAGCTCTTGGAAACTCGGCTGGCTGCCAGAATATGCGGCGTACTGGCGCTATCGGCCATCCACCAGTCCTCCCCCTATCTCCCACCGGCTCACTGGCCAGCTTCTCCAATTGCCAATTTGTGTAAACCTTTTCATTTGGCATGTAAAGGTTTACACAAGGCCAGATGTGTATAAACCATTGCGTCGGGATTGAGGGTGGCCAAGCCGTTTCCAGGATAAGCGGGAACCAACGTCTCCGGTTCGGAAACGCGACAAAAAAAAGCGCCCAGCATCCAATGCGTTGAATGGCCGTGCTCCGCAAGGAAGGCATCGGCAGGGGGAGAGCCTTGAGCGCGGTCAAACCAGCAACGATCGAGGATGTGGCATTGATCGCCGGCGTTTCGATCGCCACGGTCTCCCGCGCCCTCAACGAACCAGGCAAAGTCGCCGACTCCACACGCCGCAAGGTCATAGAGGCCGTGGCCCAGACCGGCTACACGACCAACGCCATGGCGCGCAATCTGCGCACACGGCGTTCGCACATGATCCTGATCCTGGCTCCCGATGTCGGCGATCCGAACTTTTCCAACATTCTGGTGGGCCTTGAAACCGAAGCCTCAAAGCGCGGCTATGGCGTCCTGATCGGCAACACGCAGAACGATCCGGTCCGCGAGACCGACTATCTGCGCTTTATCGCCTCCAACCAGGCCGACGGGATCATTCTGTTCACCGGCCACTTGCCCTTCGGCCTGATCGACAACCAGCCGGGGGCGCGCCTGCCTCCGATGGTCGCCATCAACGAACCGATCCCCAATTCCAGTATTCCCTTCGTCGGCGTCGACAACATCGAAGGTGCCCGCGTCGCCACCGACCACCTCATCAGCCAGGGGCACCGCGAAATTGCCTTTATCGGTCAGTCCCCGGGCCGTGCCGTTGCCCAATTGCGCGAGCGCGGCTTTCGCACCGCACTCACGGCGGCCGGCATTTCAGCGCAGACCAGCTTCATACTCGAAGCCGATGGAACCACCGAAAGCGGCCGCGCAGCGGCCGAGCGCATGTTCGTGCGCGACCGGCTGCCGACGGCCTTTTTCTGCGTCAACGATGCGACGGCGCTGGGGGTGTTGATCGCGCTCACCGCGCGCGGCTATGACCTGCCGCAAGATTTCTCCGTCATGGGCTTTGACGACATTTCCTTTGCCAGCTTTGTCACGCCGTCCTTGACCACAATGAAACAGCCCCGCCTCAAGATCGGCGAGGCCAGCATGGACCTGCTACTCGAAATGCTGGAAGGCGAAAGACCCACCAGCCGCGAAATCCTTCTGCGCTCCGAACTGATCCTGCGCAATTCGGTCTCTCTGCGCCGCCCGGCCTGACGCCTATTGCGCCGCGGGGGTTTCGGTCTCCGCGGGGTCGGCTGCGGGCCCGGTCGCATCCACCGGAGCGGTTTCAATGGGAGTATCGATGGCTGGCGAATCGGCGCCTTCCGGCTCGGTCACGGCCTCGTCTGTCGGCGCCGGGGTCGGCAAACCCTCAAGGTCGCTGTCCACATCGCCACCGGCAGCCGGTACGTCCTCGAGCGTAGCGCCGCCATCAGTGGTCGTCGCGGTCTCATCGTAGGTCGCCGTGCTGAACCAGTAGACAGCCACGAACAGAACGACGATTGCGACCAATCCGTAGATCAGAACACGCGAGTTCATCAAGCGGCTATTGCCCTGCCGCGCTTCGGTCTTGGTAAGATCGGGCTTTTCATCGCTCATGGGTGCGTCCCTCATGATTTGAACTCGACCGGAGTTCGTCGGGTCAGGCACAATGCCCGTCAGCGGTTTAACGCTTGGCCCGGCATCACGTTCCACCACCCACTGATGCAAAATTGGGCAAATGAAAAATATCGTTCAACAAGTCACCACCTCATGTGCAATCGGCCTTGCGTGGTGATAAATGTGACGACATAGTGTTTTTGTCCATTTGGTCCAATTTTGGCGCGTGATGACGGCAAGCGGCTCAGAACCACTGCTGACCCTCAGAGGTCTCACCAAATCCTTCGGGAGTTTCAAGGCCAACGACTCCGTTGATTTGCAGGTATTTCCGGGTGAAATCCATGCTCTTCTGGGTGAAAACGGAGCCGGGAAATCCACCTTCGTCAAAATGCTCTATGGCGCGCTGCAGCCCGACGCGGGCGAGATCGTCTGGCGGGGCAAGCCCGTTTCCATTCCCAGTCCCGCCTTCGCCCGCCAGCTTGGCGTGGGCATGGTGTTCCAGCACTTTTCCCTTTTTGAAGCGCTCACGGTTGCCGAAAACGTTGCCGTCGCCCTGCCCGGCGACACGCCCATCAAAAAAGTGGCAGCCGACGTCGAAAAGGTCTCGAAGGAATACGGGCTGCCGCTCAAACCGCACGCCTATGTGCACGACCTTTCGGTCGGCGAGCGCCAGCGCATCGAGATCGTGCGCTGCCTTTTGGGCCATCCCGACCTCATCATCATGGACGAGCCGACCTCGGTCCTCACGCCCCAGGAGGTCGACGACCTTTTTGCCGTGCTGCGCAAGCTGCGCGACGAGGGAAAGGCTATCCTCTATATTTCGCACAAGCTCGAAGAGGTAAGGGCGCTGTGCGAACGCGCCACCATCCTGCGCCACGGCAAGGTCGTTGGTACCTGCATCCCGCGCGATGAAACCGCAGCCTCGATCGCAAAGATGATGGTCGGCGCCGATATCCACCAGATCCGCCCCGCCAAGGCCCGCGCCCAGAGCGCAGAACCGCTGCTTTCCATCGCCAATCTCTCCATGGATTCCCGCGAGGCATTCGGCACGCCCCTCAATGACATTTCATTCGATCTGTTTCCCGGCGAAATCGTCGGCATCGCCGGAATTGCCGGCAACGGCCAGTCCGAGCTGTTCGATGTGCTGTCTGGTGAACGCCTTGCCGGGAGGCCTGAACAGATAACGCTTTTCGGCCAACCGGTAGGCCATGACGACATCAGCGCCCGGCGCGCCAAAGGCGCTGTCTTTATCTCCGAGGAACGGTTGGGCCACGCCACCGTCCCCTCACTCTCGCTGAGCGAAAATGTCATCCTCACCCGCTACCGGGTCAATCCGGACCTCAGATCGGGCATGTTCCTCAACCGCGGCAAGGCCAAGAGCCTGCTCGACACCATCGTCAAAGCCCTCGACGTGCGCAAAAGCGCGTCCGACCCGGCGGCCCAGTCCCTCTCGGGCGGCAATCTGCAGAAATTCATCATCGGACGCGAAGTGCTCGAAGATCCCAAAGTGATCATCGTCAACCAACCCACCTGGGGTGTCGACGCCGGATCGGCCGCCCGTATCCGCCAGACCCTTGTCGATCTCGCCCAGGACGGCGCCGCCATTCTGGTCATCAGCCAGGACCTTGACGAACTTTTCGAATTCACCGACCGCCTCGCCGCCATCGCCGAAGGCCGCCTCTCCGATTTCGCGCCCGTCGCCCAGACCGACCGCAACGCCATCGGACTCAAGATGTCGGGCATTTTCGAAGGCCAGCCCGCATGAGGCTTGAACTCATCAAACGCGGCAATCCCTCCCGCGCCCTGCAATTTCTCTCTCCGCTGATCGGGCTGGCTCTGGCGGTGCTGACCGGGGCGATCATGTTCGCCATTCTGGGCAAAGACCCGCTGGCGGCTCTCTACGTCTATTTCATCGAACCGCTGACCGAGCTGTGGTCGATCCACGAACTGCTCATCAAGGCCGCGCCGCTCATCCTGATGGGGGCCGGGCTTTCGGTCTGCTACCTCTCCAACAACTGGAACATCGGCGCCGAGGGCCAGTTCATCATGGGGGCGTTGGCCGGATCGATATTCCCGGTCCTGTTCACCGATTTCCAGAGCCCGCTCGTCCTGCCCCTGATGATGGCGTTCGCCATCGTCGGCGGTGCCCTGTGGGCCGGCATTCCGGCGCTGCTCAAGGCCAAATTCAATACCAACGAAATCCTCGTGAGCCTGATGTTGGTCTATGTGGCCGAGCTGATCCTCGACTATCTGGTGCGCGGCCCCTGGCGCAATCCCGAGGGCATGAATTTCCCCGAGTCCGTGCGCTTCCATGACTTCGCGCGCATTCCCGAGCTGATGCCCGCCGATGGCCGTGCCAATTGGGGCATCGCCATTGCCATCATCGTAGCCATCGCCATCTGGATCATGCTGTCGCGTACGCTCAAAGGCTTTGAAATCAAGGTGCTCGGCACCAGCCCGCGCGCCGGCAAATTCGCCGGGTTCGATGCCAAGAAAATGATCTTTTTCTCTTTCCTGCTGGCTGGTGGCTGTGCCGGGCTGGCCGGCATCATCGAAGTGGCCGGCGCCTCGGCCCAACTCCGCCCCATTATCTCGCCCGGCTACGGGTTCACCGCCATCATCGTTGCATTCCTTGGCCGCCTCAATCCGCTCGGCGTGATCGTTGCCGGGCTCGTTCTCGCGCTCACCTATCTCGGCGGAGAAGCCGCGCAGATCTCGCTCGGGCTGTCCGACAAGGTGGCCCGCGTCTTTCAGGGCGCATTGCTGCTCTATATCCTGGCCTGCGATACGCTGATCCACTACAGCGTCCGTTTCGCCCGTACGCCAAAGGTATCGGGGAGCGCCGCCGATGCTTGAGTCGATCCTTCTCACCATCATCACCGCCGCAACGCCTTTGTTGCTCGCCGCCATCGGCGAACTCGTCGTGGAACGCTCCGGCACCCTCAATCTCGGCGTCGAAGGCATGATGGTCATGGGCGCCGTCGGCGGTTTCGTGGGCATGATCGTCACTGGCAACCCGTTCGTCGGGGCTCTGGTCGGCATGCTGTTCGGCACGGCCCTCTCGTTGCTCTTTGCCGTCCTGACCCTGACGCTTGCCACCAACCAGTATGCCACGGGCCTTGCCCTTACCATTCTGGGCCTGGGGCTATCTGGGCTGATCGGCGAACCCTATGTCGGTCGCTCCGCCGTCCGCATGCCGGTCCTCGACATCCCAGGCCTGTCCGACATCCCGATCGTGGGTCGCTTGCTGTTCGGTCAGGACATTATCTTCTACATTTCCATAGCGCTGGTCGTCGGCGTCGCCTGGTTCCTGTTCAGGACCAAACAGGGCCTCACCCTTCGCTCCATCGGTGACAATCCGCAATCGGCCCACGCGCTCGGCATCAAGGTCATCCGCTACCGCTATGTCGCAGTTCTGTTCGGCGGTGCCTGTGCGGGGCTGGCCGGCGCGCATCTTTCGCTCGTTTATACACCGCAATGGACCGAGAACATGTCGGCGGGCCGCGGCTGGATTGCGCTGGCGCTCGTGGTCTTTGCCTCCTGGCGTCCGGGTCGGGTGCTGGCGGGGGCATATCTGTTCGGCGCGGTCTCCATCGGTCAATTGCACGCCCAGGCGCTGGGGATCGGCATTCCGTCCCAGTTTCTCTCGGCGCTCCCCTATCTCGCTACCGTCCTCGTTCTGGTCCTGATTTCCCAGAACCGGCGGCTGACGCTGATCAACACCCCGGCCTCGCTCGGCAAGAGCTTTGTGCCGGATCGCTAAACCATAAGAACTTTTAAGGAAGGGACACTCATGAAAACGCTCCTCTCAACCCTTGCGGCAGCCACGGCGCTGTCGATGACCCTCACTCCCGTAGCCATGGCGCAGGACGAGCCTGTCGAAGCCTGCTTTGTCTATGTCGGTTCGCACACCGATGGCGGCTGGAGCCAGGCACACGACATCGCCCGCCTCGCTGTCGAGGAAGAATATGGCGACGCTGTCGAAACCCGCTATATCGAAAACGTCGCCGAAGCGACGTCCGAAGGCGCTATCGAGCGCATGGCGCGTTCGGGGTGCGACATCATCTTCACCACCTCGTTTGGCTTCATGGACCCCACCGTTGCCGTTGCAGAGCGCTTCCCGGACGTCCTGTTCGAACACGCCACAGGCTACAAGACCGCACCCAATGTCTCGGTCTACAATTCGCGCTTCTATGAAGGCCGCTACATCCAGGGCGTCATCGCCGCCTCGATGTCGGAAGCCGGAATTGCCGGTTACATCGGCTCGTTCCCCATCCCCGAAGTGGTACAGGGCATCAACGCCTTCATGCTCGGCGCGCAGTCGATCGACCCCGATTTCGCCGTCAAGGTGGTCTGGGCCAATTCCTGGTACGATCCCGGTGCGGAAGCCGACGCCGCCAAGGTCCTGATGGATCAGGGCGTCGATATCATCACCCAGCACACCGACTCCACCGCCCCCATGCAGGAAGCCGCCGCCCGCGGCATCAAGGCATTCGGCCAGGCGTCCGACATGATCGAAGCCGGCCCAGAGACCCAGCTTACCGCCATCGTCGATACCTGGGCGCCCTACTACATCGAGCGCGTCGGCGCGGTGATCGACGGCACCTGGGAAACCTCGGACAGCTGGGACGGCCTGGCCGATGGCATCCTGACCATGGCGCCCTACACCAATATGCCTGAAGAGGTCGCCGCACTGGCCGAAGAGACCGAGGAAGCCATCAAATCCGGCGAACTCGTGGTCTTCACCGGCCCGATCACCAAACAGGACGGCACCGAGTGGCTCGCCGAAGGCGAACAGGCCGATGATGGCACTCTGCTGGGCCTCAACTTCTACGTCGAAGGCGTGGACGACCAGCTTCCCGAGTAAGCAGAAAAACCGGTCGATCGAAAGCGGCGGCAGCAATGCCGCCGCTTTTGTTTCTTGACCCTGCCCCCGCCCCGCGACACCCTGAAGCAAGACCAAGGACAGACAGCCGATGACCGACGCCGCCACTCTCGCCCGCATGATTCGCGCCGGACGTGGGCTCGACCCTGCCGATCTGGTCGTCAAAAACGTCAAACGGCTTGATATCGTGACCGGCGAGATCATCCAGACCGATATCGCCATCGTCGCCGATCGCATCGTCGGCACTCATGGTGCCTATGAAGGCAATGCCGAAATCGACGGCGCAGGCCGTTTCGCCGTGCCCGGCTTTATCGATACCCACCTCCATATCGAGTCCTCGCTGGTCACCCCGCTCGAATTCGACCGCTGTGTGCTGCCCCACGGGGTAACGACCGTCATCTGCGACCCGCACGAAATCGCCAATGTGCTGGGGGCCAAAGGCATTCGCTATTTTCTCGATTGCGCCGAACGCTCGATCATGGACATGCGCATCAATCTCTCCTCCTGCGTGCCGGCCACACCGTTCGAGACGGCAGGCGCACGGCTCGAGATCGACGATTTGTTGCCCTTTGCCGATCATCCCAAAATCATCGGCCTTGCCGAGATGATGAATTTCCCCGGCGTCATCAATGGCGATCCAGCCATTCTGGCCAAGCTCGAAGCCTTCCAGCACCGGCATATGGACGGCCACGCGCCCCTGCTATCGGGCCTCGATCTCAACGCCTATCTCGCCGCCGGTATCCGCACCGATCACGAAGCGACCAGCGCCAAGGAGGCCCGCGAAAAGCTATCCAAAGGCATGGCCATCCTCATTCGCGAGGGTTCGGTGTCAAAAGACCTCGACGCACTTGCGGAAATACTCGACGCCAACACCTCGGCCTTCGTTGCGTTGTGCACCGACGACCGCAATCCGCTCGATATCGCCGAAGAAGGCCATCTCGATTCCTCGATCCGCCGCCTGATCGCGCATGGCTGTCCGGTTCACCACGTCTATCGCGCCGCTTCCCATTCTGCAGCCCGCATTTTCGGCCTCAAGGATCGCGGCCACGTTGCGCCGGGCTGGCGCGCCGACATTGCCCTGCTCGACAGTCTTGAAGACTGCCACGTCTCCAATGTCGTTTCGGCCGGTCGCCTCGTCACCGAAGCGCTCTGGGCGACCCGCGAACAGATAAGTCCGGTCGGGCTCGATTCCATGAAGGCAACGCCGGTGGAGCCTTCGGCCTTCATCACCGCCCCCAATCCCGACAAGAACGAAGTCCCGGTAATCGGCGTCAAACCCGGCCTTATCCTCACTTTCCGCGAAAGCGCGGCCCTCGCCAGCGACGAAGCCGGCCTCAAACCCGATACAAGTGCCGACGTCATCAAGGTGGCAGTCATCGAAAGGCACGGCATCAACGGCAATATCGGCCGGTCCTTCGTCAAGGGCTTTGGCCTCAAACGCGGCGCCATCGCCTCGTCGGTCGGCCATGACAGCCACAACATCACTGTGGTCGGCGTGACCGATGAAGACATGGCCCTGGCCGTCAATCGCCTCATCGAAATCGGTGGAGGGTTTTCCGTTGCCTGCGAGGGCGAAATCCTCGCCGATCTTGCCCTGCCCATTGCCGGACTGATGAGCCCGGAACCCTTCGAGATCGTCACCGAACATCTAGAGCATCTGCGCCACGCGGCAAAAGCGCTCGATTGCACTCTGCCCGAACCCTTCCTTCAGGTCGCTTTTCTTGCACTTCCCGTCATCCCGCATCTGAAAATGACCGACAACGGCCTGTTTGACGTCGACACGTTCGATTTCGTCTCGTGATCGCGCATGGCTTGATTAAGCCACTTTCCCTCTTATCTTTTAAGGCATGACCAAAGAGCGGACCCGCCTCGAACGCCTGTTCCTTCGCCTCGAAGCGCGCTTTCCGCGCTTTGCGATGGTGATCTACGTCTTGCGCCAGCCTTGGGCCATGCTCATTCGCATTCCACTGGGCATCCTGTTGTGCCTCGGCGGCATTGCGTCCTTTCTCCCGATTCTCGGCATCTGGATGCTACCGCTCGGCCTGTTGTTGCTGGCCATCGACCTGCCTTTCCTCCAGCGCCCAATGAACGGAATCATCTTGCGCGGCGAACGCCAATGGGACCTCTGGCGCCGCAGCCGACGCGACCGGAAATCAGGGCAGAATACGTCAGATAGCAAGAAAAAGGCACAGCAGGATCCGCGCCTTTCCGACAAGCGCGAAGATTATCGCTGAGCCTTCTTTTCGGCCCGCTTGGCGTGCAAGAGCGGTTCGGTGTAGCCAGACGGCTGTTCGACCCCTTCAAGCGCCAGCGCCAATGCGGCCTGAAAGGCGATCGAGTGCTCCGGATCGTCACTCATCGCCTCATACCCTGGATCGCCCGCATTCTGTTCGTCGACGATCCTGGCCATCCGGGTGAAGGTGGCCACCACCTCGTCCTGGGTCACCACCCCATGCCAGAGCCAGTTGGCAATCGCCTGCGATGAAATGCGGCAGGTCGCGCGGTCTTCCATAAGCCCCACATCATTGATATCGGGAACCTTCGAACACCCCACGCCCGCATCGACCCAGCGCACAACATAGCCCAGGATCCCCTGGGCGTTGTTTTCGAGTTCGCGCTGGATCTGCTCGGGCGAAAGCGATGCAGGATCGAGCACCGGCATAGAGAAGAGCTCGGTCAGCGTCGGAATGGGTTCGTTGTGCCGGCGTTTTTGCGCTTCGAACACGTCGACCTCATGATAATGCAGCGCGTGCAGCGTTGCCGCCGTCGGCGAGGGCACCCAGGCGCAATTGGCGCCCGATCTCGGGTGGCCGATCTTCTGCTCCATCATCGCCGCCATATCGTCGGGCCGGGCCCACATGCCCTTGCCGATCTGGGCGCGGCCGGTCAGCCCGCACGCGATCCCGATGGTGACGTTGCGATCCTCGTAAGCCTGGATCCAGCGCTCGGCCTTGATCTGGTCCTTGAGCAGCACCGGGCCGGCCTCCATGGACGTATGGATTTCATCGCCCGTCCGGTCGAGAAACCCGGTATTGATGAAAAACACCCGCTCGCGCGCCGCATAAATGCAGGCCTTGAGATTGGCCGAAGTCCGGCGCTCCTCGTCCATGATGCCGACCTTGATTGTGTTGAGCGGTAATCCGAGGATCTTTTCGACCTCCCCGAACACATTGCACGCAAACAGCACCTCGGTCGGCCCGTGCATCTTGGGCTTGACGATATAGATCGAGCCGGTTGTCGAATTGGCCTTCCGCTTGAGGTCGTGCAGGGCGCAAAGCGTGGTGATCGCTGCATCCATCAGCCCCTCGCCGATCGGCTGCCCGTCCGCATCGAGGATGGCATCGGTCGTCATCAGATGCCCGACATTGCGCACCAGCAGCAAGGCGCGGCCCTTGAGTGTCAACTCGCCCCCATCCGGCGCCGTATAGACCCGGTCAGCATTGAGCGTCCGCGTTACGCTCTTGCCGACCTTTTCGAACGTGTCGGCCAGATCGCCCTTCATCAGCCCCAGCCAGTTGCGATAGACCCCGACCTTGTCCTCGGCATCCACCGCCGCGACCGAATCCTCGCAGTCCTGAATTGTGGTCAGCGCGCTTTCGATGACAACATCGGCAAGATGAGCCGGATGGTCCTTACCCACCGGATGGCTGGCGTCGATCACCAGCTCGACATGCAGCCCGTGATGCTTGAGCAGGATCCGCAGCAGGTCGCCATCGCGTGAATAGCCAGCGAACGCCTCGGGATAAGCCAGTTTCGCCGGGCCATCCTGGCTTTCGATCACCAGTCTGGCGCCATCGCCCGATGTATCGACCCCATACCGCGTCACGGCCCAATGCTTGACCCCGAGCAGCGGAAACGCCTCATCGAGAAAATGCCCGGCCCGCGCAAACACCTCCGCACCGCGCCTGGGATTGTACTCACGCCCCGGCGCCAGCTCGCCTTCCCGCGCAATCACATCGGTGCCGTAAAGCGCATCGTACAGGCTGTCCCAGCGCGCATTGGCAGCGTTGAGCGCATAGCGGGCATTGGAGACCGGCACAACAAGCTGCGGCCCGCTGATCGAGGCGATCTCGGGATCGAGATTTTCGGTTTCGATCCGAAAATCCTCCGGCTCGTCTTCGAGATATCTGATCTCGCGCAGGAACGCTTCATAAGCCGCCGGATCCCGCGTTGCCGGACCATTGTCGCGATGCCAGTCATCGATCTGGTTCTGCATGCGGTCGCGGATTTCCAAAAGCTCGCGATTGCCCGGCATATAGGCCGCAACCATCTCGGCAAACCCTGCCCAGAAACGATCCGACGCGAGATCGAGCCCCTTTAGTGCCTCAGTCTCGACAAACCCCGCAAGCCGTTCATCGACCTGCAAACCGGCCCGTTTGACATAGCTGCTCATCGGCTCTCTCCTCATCGTTTCCTGATCGGGTACCGGACGCGCCCCGTTTCGCCAAGCAGTCGTGGAAAACCCTTCCACGATGTGGAAATCAGCGCAATCTCGCCTTGGCGGCCTCGCCCGCCACATAGGTCTCGGCAATCACCCGGTCATCCCCGCATGTCTGGAGCAAAAACAGCTCCTCGGACAGGCTTTCCACCTGCTCCATCTTGAGCGTCATATGGGGCAGGGCTCGGGCGTCGAGCACCACGATATCGGCATCGCTCCCTGGCTCCAGCGTACCGATGGTATGCTCAAGCGATAAGGCCCGCGCATTACCCAGCGTCATCATGAAAAAGCTCTCGAGCGGCGAGAGGCGCTGGCCGCGCAATTGCAGCACCTTGTAACCTTCGTCGAGCGTGCGCAGCATGGAATAGGATGTCCCACCGCCCACATCGGTCGCCACCCCGATCCGCACATTGGATTCCATCAGCCGCTCGCGGTCGAACAGCCCCGACCCGATGAACAAATTCGATGTCGGGCAGAACACCGCCACCGATCCGGTCTCCGAAAGCGCTTCGATTTCCCGATCGGTCATGTGAATGCAATGGCCGAGCAATGTCTTGGGCCCGAGAAGGCCGTAATGCTCATAAACCCCGACGTAGTCCGGCAAATTGGGAAACAGCTCCCTGACAAATTCGATCTCGCCCAGGCTCTCGTTCACATGCGTCTGGACATAGGCATCGGAAAATTCGCGCACCAGATCCTGGGTCATCTCCATCTGCGCATGGGTGGAGGTCAGTGCGAACCGCGGCGTGATCGCGTAATGCAGCCGCCCGACGCCATCCCATTTCTCCAGCAATGCCTTGCTTTCGTCATACCCCCGCTGCGGCGTATCGAGCAGCCCTTGGGGCGCATTGCAGTCCATCATCACCTTGCCGGCGACCATTCGCATGCCGCGCTTTTCCGCCTCGGTGAAAAACGCATCCACCGATTGCGGATGCACCGAGCAATAGACCGCCGCCGTCGTCGTCCCATACCGCACCAGTTCGTCACAGAACAGCGAGGCGATCCGCGCCGCATGCTCGGAATCGGCAAAGCGCTGTTCCTCAACGAATGTATAGGTGTTGAGCCATTCCAAGAGGTCCTTGGCATAAGACCCGATGACCTGCATCTGCGGATAATGGATATGGGTGTCGATAAACCCCGGCAGGATCAGCCCGGGCCGATGGTCGATCACCTCTGCCTTGGGCGCGACGAGCTTGAGCCCATCATTGTACTCGCCCGTCGAGACGATCCGGCCCTGATCGACAACCACCGCCCCATCCTCGATATAGCGGTAGCTGTCGTGATCGTCCGGCCCCGATGGCTCGGAAATGAAGCTCAATACGCGACCGCGCAGAATCTTTGCGGTCACAGGCTCCGCTCCCCGGTCACCGACTGGTACCAGACGGACAGCATCTGCCGCTCCTCATCGGTCATGAACGACACGTTTCCCGGCGGCATGGCGTGGCTGCGGGCAGACTGGATGTAGATTTCCCGCGCGTGTTGGGCGATCAGTTCAGGCGTATCGAGCCGTACATCCTTGGGCGCCATATGCACGCCCTCATAGGCTGGCTCGGTCGCGTGGCACATCGAGCAGCGGCCAAGCACGATCTGGGATGCCTGCTGAAAATGAGCATCATCCATGAACGCTTGCGATGTCTGGCTCACGCTCCCGGCTTCCGCCTGCCCCCTGGGATAGCTCGAAAGCCAGATAATCCCGATAAATAGAACAAGCGCCAGCGCGAACGTCCAATATTCGCGCCGTCCGGTCGCATGCATGGTGTTAAAGAAATGCCGGATCACCACCCCGATCAGAAAGATCAGCCCGGCAATCGCCCAGCTGTATTCTGTGGCGAACGCCAGTGGATAGTGGTTCGAGAGCATGAAGAACAACACCGGCAGCGTCAGGTAATTGTTGTGCACGCTGCGCTGCTTGCTCTGTGCCCCAAGTGCCGGATCGGGCGCCTCGCCCGCCTTCATCGAAGCGACGATTTTCTTTTGATTTGGAATGATGATGAAAAAGACATTCGCCGACATGATCGTCGCCGTGAACGCGCCCATATGCAGGAAGGCGGCGCGACCGGTAAACACCTGCATATAGCCCCACGACATGGCCAGCAGGATCAAGAACAGGATGATCATCAGCCCGTTCTGACTCTTGCCCAGAACCGATTTGCACAACAGATCGTAAAGCACCCAGCCTAGAGCAAGCGAGGCCAGCGAAATGGCGATCGCCACCGGCGCATCGACATCGAGAACCGTGCGGTCGATCAAAAACAGGTCGGCACCCGCGTAATAGACGATGATCAGCATCGCGAACCCGGTCAGCCAGGTCGAATAGCTCTCCCATTTGAACCAGATCAGGTGCTCGGGCAGGTTTGGCGGCGCCACCATATATTTGTTGATATGGTAGAACCCGCCCCCATGCACCTGCCACTCCTCACCCTGCACGCCCGCGGGCAGACCGGCATGCTTGCGCAGCCCAAGATCGAGCGCGATGAAATAAAACGACGAACCGATCCACGCGATCCCCACGATCACATGGCTCCAGCGCACGGCAAACGCCATCCATTCCCAAAACAGCGTGAAATCAGTCATTTATCGTTTTGCCCCAACTCTAAACCTTATCCGGCCAGCGCCCGTAAAATCTCTGCCGCCGTAAGCGCCGCGATCACCTCGGGTCGCTTGTCATGAACATCGGCCCCGCCGATCGGCATAGCAAGCCTTTCGACCATTTCCGTATCCAGCCCCATGTCCGAAAGCCAGCTTTTGAAGGTGGCCTTTTTGGTTTTCGAGCCGATCATCCCCACATATGCCGCATCCCCACGCATCAGCGCTTCCGAAGCGACCAGAAAATCGAGCCCATGATCGTGGGTGAGAACCACAAAGCACGAGCCCTTCGGCGCCTCGCGCACTAGCGCTTCGGCCACTGGAACGTGCCGCGCTTCCACCCCGTGCGGCACCTTGGCAATTTCGGCTGCACGATTGTCCACAACCAGCGTACGCAACGGCAGAAGCGACAGTGCCTGTCCCAGCGCATTGCCCACATGTCCGGCCCCGAACACATAGACATGGGGCCGCGCCATATAGGCCCGTTCGGCCCGCACCCGCACATCCTGAGCAACATCGGCATCGACCGCCCGCATGCCGATGGCCACGCGACCGCCACAGCATTGCCCGATCTCGGGCCCGAGCGGGATATCGAGGGCCGCTGCGGCTTCCCCTGAAGTCAGCGCCTCGCGTGCCCTCGCGATAGCCAGAAATTCGAGTTGACCACCGCCGATGGTGCCGATTTCGTTCTCGGACGAAACCACCATCCACGCCCCCGCCTCGCGCGGCGTTGAGCCCTTTGCTTCTGTCACTTCGACCAGAACGGCCTGCCTGTGGCGGTCGAGGAAATCGCGCAATTGTTGCGGCGTTACGCTCACCGCCCTGCCGCCTCGCGCTTTATTCGCTCGATGGTCATCAGCACCCGTTCGGGCGTGGCCGGTGCATCCATGCGCGGGGCGATCTTGTAGTCGGCAACGCTTGCCGCCGCCATCGAGAGCGCTTCGAACACCGAGAGCGCCAGCATGAAAGGCGGCTCGCCCACCGCCTTGGAGCGGCGGATGGTCGGGGCACTGTTGGCCGACCACTCGGCCAGCTTCACGTCGAATATCCTGGGGACGTCGGACACCACGGGAATCTTGTAGGTTGAAGGCGCGTGTGTGCGCAATTGCCCCTTGTCGTCCCACCACAATTCCTCGGTGGTCAGCCACCCCATGCCCTGGATGAACCCGCCCTCGATCTGCCCGATATCAATCGCCGGATTGAGCGATTTGCCCACATCGTGGAGCACATCGACGCGCTCGACCATATATTCGCCGGTGAGGCTGTCGACCACCACCTCCGAACACGCAGCACCATAAGCGAAATAGAAGAACGGCTGGCCTTTGCCTGCCGCCCGGTCCCAGTGAATGTCGGGCGTCTTATAAAACCCTGCCGCCGAAAGCTGCACGCGGGCCAGATGGGCCTGATCGATGAAATCGGCCCAGTCATAGCGCTGGTTGCCCACCATCACGCAATTGGGCTCGAAGCTGATGGCGTCCTCGGGCACGTTGAACTTGTCCATCGCGAACCGGACCAGCCGGTCCTTGATCTGCTCGGCGGCATTGGCAGCGGCCATGCCGTTAAGGTCCGATCCAGAGGAAGCCGCAGTGGCCGATGTATTAGGCACCTTCCCCGTCGTCGTGGCCGTAATCTTGACCTTGTCGAGATCGATCTGGAAGCAATCGGCCAGAACCTGCGCCACCTTGACGTAAAGCCCCTGCCCCATCTCGGTGCCGCCATGGTTGAGATGGACCGACCCGTCGCGATAGACATGGACCAGCGCCCCGGCCTGGTTGAAGGCCGTCATGGTAAAACTGATCCCGAACTTGACCGGCGTCAGCGCTATGCCGCGCTTGAGAACCCTGGACGTCTTGTTGAACGCAATGATCTCCTCGCGCCGCCGGCGATAGTGCGAACTCGCCTCGAGCTCATCCACCACCCGTCCGATGATGTTGTCGGTTACGGTCTGATGATAGGGCGTGAGATTGCGGTCGGTTTCGCCATAAAAATTGGCCCTGCGGATATCGAGCGGGTCCTTGCCCAGCGCGTAGGCGATGTCCTCGATCCAGCGCTCGCAGCCCACCATGCCTTGCGGCCCGCCGAACCCGCGGAACGCAGTGTTGGAAACCGTGTTGGTCTTGAGCGGTTCGGATTTGAGCCGCACATTGGGGTAGAAATAGGCGTTGTCGGCATGAAACAGGGCCCGGTCGGTCACCGGCCCCGAAAGATCGGCCGAGAACCCGCACCGTGCGGCAAACACCGCATCGACCGCTTCGATCCGGCCCTCATCGTCATAGCCGACTTCATAATCGACAACAAAATCATGCCGTTTGCCGGTGGCGATCATGTCGTCGTCCCGGTCGGGCCTGATCTTGACGGCGCGATTGAATTTCTTGGCCGCGATGGCAGCAACCGCCGCAAAAAGATTGCTCTGGGTTTCCTTGCCACCAAACCCGCCGCCCATGCGCCGGACCACGACATTGACGGCGTTGGATGGCACGCCCAGTGCGTGGCCCACCATGTGCTGGACTTCGCTCGGATGCTGGGTGGAGGAATGAACGGTCACCTCGTCATCCTCGCCGGGTATCGCCATGGCGATATGGCCTTCGAGATAGAAATGGTCCTGTCCGCCCATTTCCATGGTGCCTTTAACCCGGTTTTTGGCAGCCACCATGCCCGCCGCCACATTGCCCCGTTCAAGCGTCATGCCCGGAGTCACCAGCGCTCCCCCTGCCTCGCGCGCCGCGCCGACATCGAGCGCGAAGGGCAATTCGGTGTAGCTCACCTGCGCAAGCCTGGCCGCCCGCCGCGCCGCTTCGCGCGTCGTTGCGACCACTGCAAACAGTGGCTGTCCGAAAAATTCGACCCGCGTTTCGGCAAAGATCGGCTCGTCATGCTTGCCGGGCTGGGAAATGTCGTTATGCCCGGGCACGTCCGCGGCTGTCAGCACCCCGACCACGCCGGGCGCCTGCCGTACCGCTTCGAGCGCCAGCGACTGAATTTCCCCATGCGCGTTGGTGGAAAGACCCAGATAGGCATGCAGCGTGCCGGCGGGTTCAAGCATGTCATCGATATATTCGGCCCTTCCCGATACATGCTTGTGCCCGGAATCGTGCTTTTGCGGCACATGCACCCCGCCGCTTATCGTGGCTTTGGTGTCGAGCGCTGTCACTATGCCACCTCGTGCCGAACGATATGGCTCGGCCCTTCGACGGTCTCGAAATAAAAGCGCTTGAGAAGATTTTTTGCCGCCAGCATCCGATAATCGGCGCTGGCCCGCCAATCGGTCAGCGGCTGGAAATCCTCTTCGAATTTACCCAGCGCCGCCTCGACCGTCTCCAGCGTCCACGCCTTGCCGATCAGCGCAGTTTCAACCTCCTTTGCCCGCTTCGGCGTCGCGGCCATGCCGCCATAGGCGATGACCGCCCCGGCCACCACGCCATCGACGACTTTTACCCGGAACGCACCCAGCGTCGCTGTGATATCCTCGTCCCGGCGCTTGGTGACCTTATGCACCCCGAACAGCTCATCGGCACCCGGCAAGGGCACTGAGACGCTTTCGACGAACTCGCCCTTCTCCCGGTCCTGCTTGCCATAGGCGATGAAGAAATCCTCCAGTTTCACCAGCCGCCGAACACCGCCCCTGCGGAGCGTAACCTGCGCTCCCAGCGCGATCAGCGGCGGTGGGGTATCGCCGATCGGCGAACCATTGGCGATATTGCCGCCGATGGTTCCCATCGCCCGCACCTGCGCCCCGCCGATCCTGTCAAACAATTCGACCATCTGCGGAATATGGACGGCAATGATCTCGAACGCCTTGGCGTAGCTAACGCCGGCCCCGAAAACGATCCGTCCGTCCTCGACGGACACTTCCCCCATCAGGTGGCCGATAATCACAACCGGGGCGATCTCGCGCATGAACTTTGTGACCCACAATCCCACATCGGTCGCGCCAGCAACGATCGTCGCCTCGGGCATCGCCTCGAGCACCGCCGCAAGATCATCGACATCAGCGGGGATGATCGTCTTGCCGCGCGTTCCCTCGACCACCACCCGTCGCCCGTCCTCGAGCGCGGTCAAATTCGCAAGGATCGCCTCACGCTCCTTGTTGAGCGCATCTTCGAGCACCGAGCCATAATTGGACACCGCCTGAGCCGCGCGCACGATGGGGGCATAACCCGTGCAGCGGCACAGATTGCCCTGCAGGGCCTTTTCGATCTCGGGAACGGATGGATTGGGATTGGCCAGCCACAGCCCGTAAAGGCTCATCACGAACCCCGGCGTGCAGAACCCGCACTGGCTTCCATGGTAGTCGACCATGGCCTGTTGCACCGGATGCAAGTTGCCATCGGCACCCTTGAGATGCTCGACGGTCGCCACATGCGCACCATCCAGCATCGAAACCAGCATTATGCACGCATTTGCAGGCAAATATCGCACAACTCCACCACTTTTACGGCCAACAATGACGGTACAGGCCCCGCAATCTCCCTCAGCGCAGCCTTCCTTGGTGCCCCGCAGGACACGGTCCAATCGCAGGAAATCGAGCAGCGTCCGGTCCGGCTCAAGCGTGTCCAGCTCGACCAGATTATCGTTGAGATAGAAGCAGATAGCGGTGCGCGGGTCCAAGCTCAGCTCCCGCGATAGGTCGAATAGCCGAAGGGAGAGACCAGCAACGGCACATGATAATGCGCCTGGCTGTCACTCACCCTGAAATCGACTGCCACAACGTCGAGAAATTCAACGGCTTTGCCGTTGATTCTGCTGAAATATTCTCCGACATGGAAGTTCAGCCGGTAGGCCCCTTCCGCCAATGATTCCCCCTCCAGCAAAGGCCCGTCGCACCGCCCGTCATCATTGGTGACCACCGACCGCTCGAACACTGCCGCCTCGCCATTTACCCTGTAAAGATCGATGGTCATTCCCTTCGCAGGGGTCCCGTTCGCGGTATCGAGAACGTGGGTCGTCAGCCGTCCGGTTGTGGTCATGCCTGCTCCAAGCGCCATTGGATTTTCCCCAACTATCAACTCAAAAATTGCCCTGCGAAAGGGGGCGGGCACAGAATTTTTTACCACATGGTCCAAAAATTTGTGTCTAAGGTACGCTCCTGTTTGTCTGCCCGTCATGGAGTGCGCCATGCGTTATCCCCGCGATCTGGCCGGATACGGCCCCAACCCACCCCATGCCAATTGGCCCGGCGGCGCCAATATCGCGATCCAGTTCGTCCTCAACTACGAAGAGGGCGGGGAAAACAACATCCTGCATGGCGATGAGGCCTCCGAAGCCTTTCTGGCCGATGTGGTGGGCGCCGCGCCGTGGCCCGGTGCGCGGCACTGGAACATCGAATCCATGTATGAATATGGTGCCCGGGTCGGTTTCTGGCGGCTGCACAAGCTGTTCACGCAGAACAACCTCCCCGTTACGGTCTATGGCGTTGCCACCGCGCTGATGCGCGCGCCGCAGCAGGTGCAGGCCATGCTCGACGCCGATTGGGAAATCGCCTCCCATGGCTATAAATGGGTCGAGCACAAGGACATGGAGCGGCAGGACGAAGCGGCCCAGATCGCCGAAGCAGTAAGGCTGCACACCGTCGCGACGGGCACGCGGCCGCTCGGCTGGTACACGGGGCGTTGTTCGGTCAACACTGTCGATCTTGTGTCAGAACAAGGCGGCTTTGCCTATGTCTCCGATACCTATGACGACGACCTTCCATACTGGAGGGTTCACAACGCCACACCGCAGCTTATCATTCCCTACACGCTGGCCAATAACGATATGCGGTTTGTCACCGCCTCGGGCTTTGCCAATGGCGAGGAGTTTTTTCTGGCCTTGAAGGACAGCTTTGATTGCCTCTATCGCGAAGGCGAGGAAGGCAGCCCCAAGATGATGTCGATCGGGCTGCACTGCCGTCTCGTGGGACAACCGGGGCGATTTGAAGGGCTCAAGCGCTTCGTCGACTATATCAAGGAGTTCGACAAGATCTGGGTCGCAAGGCGGATCGATATCGCCCGGCACTGGGCCGATCACCACCCCTACCAACCGCCCCGAATTGCTCCCTCGCAAATGGATGCCGAGAGCTTCATGGCGACATTTGGCGGCGTATTCGAGCACTCCCCCTTTATCGCCCAGCGAGCCTGGGAGGCCGAACTGGGGCCGGCGAACGACAGCCCGCTCGGCATCCATTTTGCCCTGCGCAACCAGTTCCGCATGGCCACCGACGACGAGCGGCTCGGCGTGCTCAATGCCCACCCGGACCTCGCCGGAAAACTGGCGGCCGCCAAGCGGCTCACCGCGGATTCCACCTCCGAACAGGCCTCGGCCGGGCTCAATGCGCTGACCGACGAGGAGCGGGAAACCTTCACCGAACTCAACATCCGCTATGTTGAAAAGTTCGGCTTTCCCTTCATCATCGCCGTTCGCGACAACACCAAAGCTTCGATCCTTGAGGCGTTCAAAACCCGTATCGCCAACGACCGCGCTACCGAATTCGCCACCGCCTGCGCACAGGTCGAGCGCATCGCGCGATTGCGGATCGAGGCGCTGTTCGCCGGCTAGGCGCTCTCCTCAATCGATTCAAGCATGCCCTTCCACGCCTTGGCGGTCGGCTCGATATAGTCGGACCATTGAGCGTCCATTTCATGGCTCATGATCGCCACGCAACCCTCCCGATCCGGGCGGAGTTCCAGGGCCACCGTTGAATTATCTTCGGCCTCTTCGGCAGGTTCGACAAACCAGGTAAACACAATGCGACGACCGGGAACCAGCTCGCGATAATAGCCCCAGACGGGGTTTTCCTGCCCCTCATCGTCGATGTCGGAGAACCGGTATTTGCCGCCGACCCTGGGATCAATCGCAATTTCCGAGACGCGCGCCGACCGTCCCGTGCGCTCGAGGTTGCGCTGCATCCAGACCCGCACTGCGGCCGGCTCCAGCCATGCCGCATAGACTTCGTCCGCTGAAAGATTGGCAAAGTGATGCTCGGTTTTTGCGATGACGTTGGGCATGCCGCCTCCTATTTATAAAACCCCTCCCGCAGATTAATGCCGTGTTCGACATAAACCTTCATGGCTGCGAGCATGCCTGTCCAGCCCTCGCAATTGCCATAGGATGATTTCAGTCCCGTTTCGGTCTGTTTCCAACCTTGCTCGGTGATCGAGACCAGCGTGCGCGTGTTGTCGTCCAGCGGCTCGAACACCATGGTTACCGTGGTGTCGTAATTGCCGGAGCCATCGCCTTCGGGCGCCGCGCCCCAGGTGAGAACGATCTTTTCGTCCGGCACGACCTCGACAACGTTGACCGGGAAAGCGCCCGGAAAATCGTGAAAGTCCCAGGTGACCGTAGCACCAGTCTCCAGCCGGCCCTTGGCACCTCCGGTTGTGAAGTAGCCCGAGAGCTTTTTCGGATCGGCAACCGCCTCGAACACCTCGTGCACAGGCTTTGAAATCCGACCCGATACCGTAAATTTGAAGTCCATATCGTCAACTCCCGCTTGCGTTTCGCCCATTATGTTATAAATTTATAACATGTCAAGTGATGATGATTCGGACACCATTTTCAAGGCTCTTGCCGATCGGAAGCGCCGGGCGATCCTCGACGCCCTCAAGGACGAACCGAAAACCACCGGCCAGCTCGTTGCGCTGTTTCCCCAGATTGACCGCTGCACGGTGATGCAGCACATCAAGGTACTCGAAACCGCCGGACTGATCGTGGCCCGCAAGGAAGGTCGCGAGCGCTGGAACCACCTCAATGCCCTGCCCATCAAATCCATCCACGACCGCTGGATCGGCGACTACGCCCGAAACGCCGCCGGGCTGATGTCGCGGCTGGAGACCGAACTGAAGGCATGACAAAACCTCCGACGGCGAGATCGCCTCGGGCTTTGATTGCCATTCGAGCTTGGCTCTCATGGCCTTCTCACCTCCAATCGTGCCACCGGCACGATTGGCCGAAGGACGGATCGAAGTAGACGGCATGGGGCGATGAGCGCTCCGCATGATTTAGTTTTTATATGAAGCGATCATCGCCCCACGCATCCGGGGTTTTGGGCTTATGGCGGCGTCTCGGGCTGGGGTTTGTCGTCCGGGATATTGGCATTTTTAGTGGGTCGGTTGGCGAACCGGGAAACCGGTGCCCACTTTCCCTGCCAACCTCCCGTCGGTGCCCCTCTCCCTTTCGGGAGTACGACGTGGACTCCCATCCTCGCCCGGCCATCCGTCCGCTTTGGGCCTTCCCTGCGGCGACCCGCATGGAACCCGGATCGGCCTGTCGGATGGGATCGAAGTGCCCGAGGGCCGATGCGGTCCTAAGGCTCGGACCCATGCTCCCCCTTCTCCAATCCCGCCCTCACCGGAAGCTCGTATGCATCCTCGTCTCTGGTGCGGCCGTGCGGGAACAATGGCACGGGGGTGAGGGGGCGGGGATAAAGTTTTTTACGCAGCGTTTCCACCTTCACCCACGTCATCCTCGGGCTCGACCCGGGGATCCGCAGAGCGTCCGCTAGCGCAGCAGACGTGGTGCGCCTTCGCGCTTCATCGGTCCTCAACCCCTTCACCGGCTTCCCGATGCAGCAGATCCCCGGGTCGAGCCCGAGGATGACGCGAAGGGGATGAGGTAGGTGATCGTGAAAGAGCACCAGCCCTGCCGATTACGAGTGGGGGGGGCCGCCAAGCACTGGCAACGAAGCACCGCACAAGTTTCTCTCCTGGTCCATATTGCCAAATCGCGCCCGGCGCTGTCAGTCTGAACATCCCGATTGACCGACAAGCGTTTTTTGATGACCGATCGCCCCTATGCTTCCGCCCCCGGCGGGCTGCCGCCCCAGACCCAGCTTCTCAGCGACCGTGCGGTGTTTACCGATGCCTATGCGGTGATCCCCAGGGGCGTAATGGCTGATATCGTGACGAGTTATCTGCCCTTCTGGGACAAGACGCGGCTGTGGGTGATTTCGCGCCCGCTTTCGGGTTTTGCCGAAACATTTTCCCAGTACATCATGGAGGTCGCGCCCGGCGGCGGCAGCGACGGGCCCGAGCCTGACGCTGAGGCCGAAGGTGTCCTGTTCGTTACCGCCGGCGAAATTTCATTGTCGCTGGCCGCAACCACCTACACCTTGGCACCCGGTGGCTATGCCTATATCCCGCCGGCAGCCGAATGGACCCTGCGCAGCACCGGCGCCGAGCCCGCCCGCTTCCATTGGATACGCAAGAGATACGAAAAGGTCGAAGGACTCGACACGCCAACCGCTTTTGTCTCTTCCGATCAGGAAATAGAACCCATCCCCATGCCCGGAACCGAGGGCAAATGGGCAACCACGCGCTTTGTCGAGCCCACCGATCTGCGCCACGACATGCACGTCAACATCGTCACCCTGCAGCCCGGCGCCGTCATTCCATTTGCCGAAACCCACGTCATGGAACATGGGCTTTATGTACTTGAGGGAAAGGCGGTCTATCGGCTCAATCGCGATTGGGTGGAGGTGGAAGCGGGCGATTACATGTGGTTGCGCGCCTTTTGCCCGCAGGCCTGTTACGCCGGCGGACCGGGCCCATTCCGCTATCTGCTCTATAAGGACGTCAACCGGCACATGAAACTGGGCCGGCCATGACCAGAACGATCATTGTCGCACCGCTGACCAGGGAGGCGTTCGCCCCGTTCGGGCAGGTGCTGACCAGCGAGGGTGCTCGCCACTTTTCCATCAACAACGGCATGACAGAGCGTTTCGACGACCTCGCCACTGTCGAAATCGGTGGAGAGAACGGGCGCCCGCTGATCTCGATCTTTCGCGGCAAGCCCTATGAGTTGCCGTTGCGTCTGACGCTCGTCGAACGGCACCCGCTGGGCTCGCAGGCCTTCATGCCGCTCCACCCCCGCCCCTTTCTGGTGATCGTCGCCCCCGACGAAAACGGCGTCCCCGGCACGCCGCTGGCGTTCCTTACCGAACCCGGAGTTGGGATCAACATTGGACGCAACATCTGGCACGGCGTGTTGACCACGCTTGAGCAAGAAGGCGATTTCCTCGTTGTCGATCGCGGCGGCGATGGCGACAATCTGCAAGAGCACGTCTTTGAGGTGCCCTTTACGGTCAAGCTCGACCAGCCCTAGAGCGTGTCCAGCAAAAGCATGTCCTCGACGCGATCGGGGATGGAAACGGTTTTGCGGTTCGGACACGCGACAAAACAAGGGGTTAGAGCCAAGGATTTGATTCACTCAAATCCTTGGCTCTAATCGGACGATCTAAATCCCTGCGTACCAATCATAGCCGTGATCGGCCCAATAGCTGCCCTTGCCGCGATGCAACTGGCTGAAATCGTCGACAAGTTCGATGCGGCGCAGATATTTGGCCATCTTGTAGCCAAGCTGGCGCTCGATCCGCACCCGCACCGGGGCGCCATTGCGCACCGGGAGAGCGGCATCGTTCATGCCATAGGCGAGGATGGTCTGGGGATGGCGCGCATCGATCAGCCCGATGCTTTCGTAATAGGGTGAGGCCGAAAGCCCACCCCCATAGTGGTCGTAGCAGTGAAAGACGCAATAGCGCGCATTGGCCGTGGGGCGCACCGCGTCGAGGATCGTTGCCAGCGGCACGCCGGTCCATTTGGCGATACAGCTCCAGCCCTCCACGCAATCGTGCCGGGTGATCTGGGTGCGTGCGGGCATGTTGCGCAACTGATCGAGCGAATACGATTGCGGGGTTTCGACAAGTCCATCGACCACCAGTTGGTAATCGGCAAAATCGTTGTCGCGCAACGCGACATAATCGGCCTCCTGGGGATCGGTTGTCCCGTTAGGACGCATACCCTGACGGATTTCGCTTTCGGCAAATTCCTTGGCCAGCGTCTGATCGCCCAACAGCAGCCTTTGGGCGGCAAGGGTCAGATCATTGGCCGAGGCGAGCGTGTCGCGCACCGGATGGCCTGGGCGCAAAAGGGAATCGAACTGATCGCATCCGGCCAGCGTCACCCCGGCAATGCCGGCCGCCGACGCGGTAAGGAACTTTCGCCGCTGCATTGAAAAACGCTTCATTTCTCTCCCTCCGTTTCGGGATCGATCCTGTACTTGCCGGTTATCATCGAGCGCATCGTATTGAGCGGCCCGGCCAAGAGCACCATGGCGATATGAACGATGAAGAACCCGACCAGCAGAGCCATGGTAATGAAATGGATGGTGCGCGCCGTCTGCCGCCCGCCAAAGATTTCGATGAGCCAGGGCCAGGCCGAGTTCATGCCCGGCGACATCGACAGCCCGGTCAGAACGATCAGCGGAAACAGGATCAGCAGCACGATGCCGTAGCTGAGCTTTTGCAGCACGTTGTAGTGCCGCGTGTGGTGGAATTTAAGGCGCGCATGGGCGGCAACATCGGACGGCAGCGACTTGATATCGGTGGCCGTCGGAATGATGTCGCGGCGCAAATGCCCGTTGATGAGGCTGGCAACGAACCAGATGAACATGGTTCCAACCAGGAGCCAGCCGAAAAAGAAGTGAACGACACGGCCCGTGCCCAGATCCTGATAGGAGGGAATGGTCGCCCAGGCGGGAAAGCCGCGCACGCGCTCCTGACCTTCCGGCCCGGAATAGCCGAAGATGCCGGTGGTATCGAATTGATGCCCGAAGATCGTCGTGATCCCCGAAATCGAGCCGTCCGGATTGCGAATGGCCCCCATGGACAGGATCGAATTGGAAAATTCGAACCCCGATTGCTGCCCGATATAAAGGCGCGGATGCGCGTTGAATATCTGCAGCCCGGTGAGCAGCAGGAAAAACAGACAGATCACCCACACCCAATGGGTGAGCCGCGTCCAGATGGACTGGCGCTTGATGACCTGGCTGGCGGTCGTTCCCGGGCGTAACGCATCGGACATATTGCCCTCCCTTTGTCGGAATGCCCGCCCCGGGGGCACCAGCCGTCCGGGGCGAAGCGATAATAGAGCAGGCTTACTGCTGAGGCGCCATAGCGTCACCTGCCATAGCATCGCCAGCCATCGGATCGGCATCCATGTGCTCGCCATTGTGGACCATATGACACGCCTCTTCGGCCGTCGCGGCCACTTGCGCGAATGTGATCGCCTGAGCCTGCTCGATGCAAAGCGCGAGATCCTCGTCGGACATCATCGGGGCCATGGAATCCATGGCCATCGAATCGCTTGCCATCGAGTCACTGGCCATGCTGTCGCCCGCCATTGCGTCTCCGGCCATTGCGTCTCCTGCCATTGCGTCTCCTGCCATTGCGTCTTGGGCTTGAATTGCGGTGATCGGCAGGGCCAATGCAAGAAATGCGGTGGCAAAAATGGTTTTGTTGAACATCGTGTAGTCTCCCTTGGGGTTGCGACCGCAGCTCATGGATACGGTACGTGCTCAACATTCGTTTGCGGTTCAGCGCCGGTTACACCCTCACGAAATCGTGTTCCCAACTCGATTATTTCGCGGCCCCGCTGTAACGTTTGTCCGGCGTTGGACGAATAGGAGCCTGATGCATATGGATTCACTCGAAACGCGGCTCCACGCGCTCGTGCTGTCGTCTCTCGAGGGCGACAAGCCGGCCTATCGGCAGCTTCTTGTCGAATTGACCCATTATCTGCGCATCTATTTTGGCAGGCGGCTGGCTCCGACCCACGCGGCCCATGTCGAGGATCTGATTCAGGAGACACTTTTGGCCGTGCACACAAGACGTCTGACCTACGACGTAGCCCGGCCCTTCACCGCCTGGGTGCACGCCATTGCCCATTACAAACTCGTCGATCATCTGCGCCGCCATTCCATCCGCCCAACCGTACCGCTCGATGATGAGATGACCGGAGGCGCGCCGGCCGGAGAACTGGCCGCCCACGATCTCGAAAGGGTGCTTGGCACCCTGCCCGAGCGCACTTCGACCCTGATCCGCAAGGTCAAGGTCGAAGGGTCTTCGGTGGCCGAAGCCGCATCGGCCCATGGCATCAGCGAGGGCGCGGCAAAAATCGCCATCCATCGGGGCTTGAAAGCGCTCATGGCGCGTTTTGCGGGAGACAGACGATGACCAATCCCGATCTCATTGACCGCCTTGTCGACGATTTGCGCCCAACACCACGAGGCGCGCTGAGCTGGATGCTGGCGGGCGCCGTGACCGCCGGCATCATGATCGCAGCAGCCATTATGGTGCCGTCGATCGGTCTGCGCGCCGACATCCTGACGGCGCCGGGCACCGCCATGTTCTGGATCAAGCTCGGCTATACCAGCGTGCTTGCCCTGTTGGGGCTTACAGCGGCCATGGCGCTGTCGCGCCCGGAGAAAAGCAGTTGGTCGGGCCTGTGGGCCGTCGGCGGCGTGTTCCTCCTCACCCTGGCCGGCGGTCTCTGGCAGTGGGGCAATGCGTCCGAAGCGATAAGGCCCGTTCTGGCCTTTGGTGGCACTGCACTGGTGTGCCCGTTCTTCATAATCGCCTTCTCTGCTCCCGTACTCACCATCATGCTGGCAGCAATGCGGCGCCTGGCCCCGGCCAACCCCACATTGGCCGGGTTGGCTGCCGGGCTGGCCTCCGGTGGCGCGGGGGCATCGGTCTATGCGTTCCATTGCGGTGAAAACGGGCTGCTGTTTCTCGCCCTGTGGTACTCGGTGGGGGTGGGACTGGTCGCGCTGTCTGGCGCGCTGCTGGGACGGACGCTCCTGCGGTGGTAAGGCGCCTGTGACAGGATCGTCATAAATTGACCACCCGGTCAAACTTTTGCTTTCCCTCTCCGGGCAAACGTGTTTGACTTTGCTCCCATGTGCACAACTTCGGCGCTGTAACACGACCGTCGCAAAGGCATGGAATAGAGGCGTGGTAAGCGTCTCGATGACAAAGGGAACAAGGGATCATGAAACATCTGTTGCTCGGCGCCTCCGCGCTGGCACTGACCGTTGGCCTTACCGGCCCCGTCAGTGCGCAGGAAGGCGAATTCACGCTAAACATCCTCCACCTCAACGATTTCCATTCGCGCTTCGGCCCGATCACCAGTTCGGACTCGAACTGCGACGCGGAAACGGACGCCGCCGGTGAGTGCTTTGGTGGCATCGCCCGCGTCAAGACCGCGATCGAAGACAAGCGCGCCGAGCTCGAAGGCGAAAACGTCGTTCTGCTCGACGCCGGCGACTGGTTCCAGGGTTCGTTGTTCTACACCCAGTATCGCAGCGAGATCGTCTCGGAATTCTCCAATGGCCTGGGGATCGACCTTATGGCCGTCGGCAATCACGAGTTCGACGATGGACCGGAAGAACTGGCCGCTCTGCTCGACGCCATCGAGTACCCGCTGATTTCCGGCAACACCAATGTCGAAAACGAGCCGCTTCTCGAAGGCCGTCTTCCGGGCACCCATGTCATGGAGATCGGCGGCGAACAGGTCGGGTTCATTTCGGCGCTCGCCGAAGACACCGATGAAACCTCCTCACCCGGCGACAATGTCGAGTTCGAAGACGTCATCGACAGCCTCACGGCACAGGCCGAAGCCCTGACCGCCGAAGGCATCAACAAGATCATCGCGCTGACCCATGTTGGCTTTGCCCAGGATCAGGAAATCGCATCCAATGTCCCCGGTGTTGACGTGGTCGTGGGCGGTCACTCGCACACACTGCTCTCCAACACCGACGAAGGCGCCGCAGGCGGCTATCCGACCATGATCAACGGGGTCGACGGCAATGAAGTGCCGGTCGTCACTGCCTATTCCTATGGCAAGTACCTGGGCGATCTCACCGTCACCTTCGACGCCGAAGGCAATGTGACCTCGGCCGAGGGCGACCCGATCCTCATCGACGCTTCGGTTGAGCCCTATGAGGAATACGTCACCCGCCTCGCCGAGCTCGAAGAGCCGCTCCAGGAGCTGATGGCCGAAGTGATCGGCACGACGACGGCACCGATCGAAGGCAGCCGCGAAGTTTGCCGCGTCGAAGAATGTTCGATGGGCAACCTCGTCGCCGACGCCATTCTCGATGCAGCGTCCGGTAGCGGAGCCACGATCGCCATCCAGAACGGCGGCGGTCTGCGCGCGTCGATCGACGAAGGCGAGATCACCATGGGCGAAGTGCTGACGGTCCTGCCCTTCTCCAACACGCTGGCCACCGTCGAAATCTCGGGTGCCGATGTGATCGACGCGCTTGAAAACGGTGTCTCCGACATCGAAAACGGCGCTGGCCGCTTCCCGCAGGTTGCCGGGCTGCAATATTCCTACACCCTGGCCAACCCGGTTGGCGAACGCATCAGCGACGTGATGGTCGATGAAGGCGGGGAATGGGCGCCGATCGATGAAGACGCCACCTACACCATCGTCACCAACAATTACATGCGTGGTGGCGGCGACGGATACGGCACCTTTGCAGAAGGCGACAACCCCTACGATTTCGGCCCGCCACTCGAGCAGGTTCTGGCCGATTACATCGCGGCACAGGGCGGTGAATACACCCCCTACACCGACGGTCGCATCACGATCATCGAATAAGCAAAAGGCTTATCCATCATGCACAAAGGGCGCGTCCAGTGGACGCGCCCTTTCCTTTTCCGGAGCCGCTCAGCATCCGTATGGCCATGCCCTGATCTTCTGCGCGTCCCCGGCTATCGCCGGGATGCAATCGGAGAGGGGATTTACCCTACTACGATCTCCTTGCGCTCCTGATCGGAAACGAACCCCAGATCGAGCACCTTTTGCATGTCCGCCGCATAGCGGAAGCTCGGATCGCCATTGACGCCCGAATGAACGGCCTCGACGAAACGGTGATAATTGGTCGGCACCGGCTCGACCGGCACCTCCTGCCAGTGGGCGATTTCCGCATCCTCGCCCGCACACATCTGCAGCGAGGACCCGTTCATGCCATGCTGGACTTCCAGCCCGCCCTTGTCCCCATAGGCCCGCAGGCGAAGCGTATTGAGATACCCCGAGGCCCAGCGCGTCGCATGGACCACACCGAGAGCGCCCGAGCCGAATTCGAGGCTCATGGTGAAGCTGTCATTGGCATCGAGAACATAGTCCCCGATCCGCCCATCCGGATCCTTGTCGAAGGCCTTGAGCCGACAGAACATCGAGGCAACCGGGGCGTTGATGCCAAAGGACGCGAAATCGAGGATATGAATGCCGATGTCGCCCAGCGTGCCGTTCGAACCGTGCCCGGTCGAGAGCCGCCACAGCCATGTCGGATCTGTCCGCCAGTCGCCCCAGGCCTTCGAGACCAGCCAGCTTTGCAGATAGCTGGCCTCCACATGCTTGATCTCGCCGATGGCACCCTCATCGACCAACTGCCGGAATTTCTGCAATTCGGCGACATTGCGGTAAGTGAGGTTGACCATATTGACCAGTCCGGCCGCCTCGGCAGCGTCGGCCATGCCCTCGGCATGCCCGTAATGGGTGGCCAGCGGCTTTTCGCAAAACACATGCTTGCCCGCCGCGATCGCCTTCATCGAGGTTTCGAAGTGGAACCGGTCGGGCGTCACATTGGCGATCGAATCGAACTGGCCCCAATCGAGGGCCTCGTCGAGCGAGGTGAAGGTGCGCGGAATGTCGTAGCTCTGGGCGAAGCGCTGGGCGCGCTCGGCATCGAGATCGACTGCTCCGACGATGTCCACACCATCGATGGCGCCAAAATGCGCCGCATGGCTGGAGGCCATATTGCCCGTGCCAAGGATCACAAGACGCATGCTGCGCTCCCGCGATAGAGGTTTAAATGAAAGGTGTGGCGCTTCCTAGCGGAAGCCTTCTTCACCTGCCTTGTGCAACTTGCCGCCGCGTTCCTCGATCTTTTCGAGCGCCTTGTCCACCGGCACGTTTGGTGCATCGTGAACGGCCACATACCGCCCTTGCGGGTTGTGCGCCCACCTGACCGCATTGCGCAAAACCTTGCCCACAGTCGCATCGTGATAGGTGGGGTAGGTTTCGTGCCCCGGCCGGAAGTAAAAGATATTGCCGGCCCCGCGCCGATAGGTCAGCCCCGAACGGAACACCTCCCCGCCCTGGAACCAGGAGATGAACACGGTTTCAAGCGGTTCGGGCACCGAGAACGGTTCCCCGTACATTTCCTCGTTTTCCAGCTCGAAATATTCACCGAGTCCTTCGGCAATCGGATGGCGCGGATTGACGACCCACAGCCGCTCGCGCTCGCCCGCCTCACGCCATTTGAGCGCGCAGGGCGTGCCCATCAACCGTTTGAAGATCTTGGAAAAATGCGCCGAGTGCAAAAGGATCAGCCCCATGCCCTCCCAGACGCGCTTTGCCACACGCTCGACGATGGCATCATCGACATCCCCATGCGCCGCATGGCCCCACCACAACAGAACATCGGTATCGGCCAGAACGGCGTCGGTCAGCCCATGCTCGGGCTCCTGCAGCACCACGGTATCGGCCGAGATGCCGGCGTCCTCGGCCAGCAATCTGGCGATCTGGGCGTGCATGCCCTCGGGGTAGAGTTCGGCCACCACGTCGCTTTTCTGCTCGTGAACATTCTCGCCCCAGACGAGCGCCTTGATCGTCATTGTCCATCACTCCTGTCGCGGCCCTGCCGCGAGCCAAAACGTTTTGGATTTTCATATGCGCCGAAGCGCCACCATCCCGGGCACTTCGTTCGCACTGTCTCTTGATGATTACCGCGCGCCCACATCCCTGCGCGGCCCCAACCTTGTTTCCGCTCTATCGTGTTTGCAGGTCGATTTGGAGAGGCAAAATGCAACAAGCGAATAAAAAAAGAGGCGGAAGGTTCCGCCTCTTTCATCCGAACCGATAGGCGCCGGCTATTCGATGGCGTCGGTGACAACCGTGGTATAGGCGCCTTCGGGCTCTTCGGTGATCGCCGGATTGTCCGGGGAGACCGCCGAGAGCAGCGTTGCGACGGTCTGGTCGTAAGCTTCGACATCGAGGGCCGGCGTGTCCCCGACAAGCGCTGCCGCCTCGTTGACCTGATAGACCTGGCTCTCCAGCGTCAGGGCACCCGACATGTCATTGTTGATGACGATCTCGGCGGCTTCCTCGGGATTGGCCGCGGCATATTCCCAGCCCGCCATCGAGGCTTCGACAAATGCCGCCATCGCCTCGACGAACTCGGGATCTTCAAGCCGGTCTTCCATGACATAAAGGCCGTCTTCGAGCATGCCCACGCCTTCATCGGCGAAGTTGAACAGCGTCAGGCTGTCCTCGGGAATGCCCGCATCGAGCACCTGCTTGTACTCGTTGTAGCGCATGACCGAAATGCAGTCCGCCTGGTTCTGGAGCAACGGATCGGCCGAAAACGCCTGCCGCAGCACTTCGACCCCGTCATCCCCGCCATCGGTCGACAGCCCGAGCTGGGCCATCCAGGCGTAGAACGGATATTCATTGCCAAAGAACCATACGCCCAGCGTCTTGCCGGGGAAATCGGCGGTGGATTCCACCCCGCTTTCTTCCGAACAGACCATTTCGAGCGCCGTGGTGGCGAAGGGCTGGGCAATATTGACCAGCGGCACGCCGCGTTCACGCGCCGCAAGGCCCGCCGCCATCCATGTGGTGATGACATCGGCACCGCCGCCGGCAATCACCTGCTCGGGGGCAATGTCGGGGCCGCCGGGATTGATGGTGACGTCGAGACCGGCGTCTTCGTAATAGCCCATATCCTTGGCCACCAGATAACCGGCGAACTGGCCCTGATTGACCCATTTGAGCTGGAAGGTCACCGGATAGAGATCCTGGGCGAAGGCCGGGCTGGCCGACCCCAGAAGCATTCCGGCCAGGGTCGCGATTTTAAGAGCTTTCATGATGTTCCCCTTGCTTTTCGATGGCTGCCCGGCGCCATGCCGGACACAAACCATCCCTTGTCTCCCCGCCCCCCGCGTTTGCCGCGCGGAGAACGGAATGGTTTCGTCCCTAGAGCCGTTCAGGATTTGATTGACTCAAATCCTTGGCTCTAAGCCCTTGTTTTGTCGCGTGTCCGAACCGCAAAACCGTTTCCACTTTTGCTGGACACGCTCTAGCCTCCCCGTCCCCCACGAACTGAAGGATGCCAGAAGGTAACCGCCCTTTCGATCAGCGCGATCACCCCGTAGAACAGCGAGCCGGCGAGCGCGGCAACCGCGATCTCGGCCCAGACCATATCGACTTGAAGCCGTCCGATGGCCGCGGATATCCGGAACCCCATCCCCACGACTGGAGTGCCGAAAAACTCGGCGACGATGGCCCCGATGAGCGCCAGCGTCGAATTGATCTTTAACGCATTGAAGATGAAGGGCCATGCCATGGGCAAGCGCAATTTTGCGAGGGTCTGCCAATAGCTGGCCGCATAGGTTGCCATCAGGTCTTTTTCGATCGCCCCGGTGGCGTTCAGCCCCGCCACGGTGTTTACCAGCATGGGAAAGAACGTCATCACGACCACGACGGCGGCCTTGGATTGCCAGTCGAACCCGAACCACATCACCATGATCGGTGCGATACCGACCAGCGGCAGAGCGGAGACGAAATTGCCCACTGGCAACAACCCGCGTTTGAGAAAGGGCGAGCGGTCGATGGCGACGGCCACGATGAACGCCGACCCGCAGCCGATGGCATAGCCGATCAAAACCGATTTGAGGAATGTTTGCTGGAAATCGGGCCAGATCGGATTGGGGATCGAGGCCAAGAGCCGCTCCCAGATCACCGATGGCGGCGGCAGCAGCACGGCGGGAACGTTCAACCCCCGCACCAGCCCTTCCCAAACGACCAAAAGGACAACGCCGAAAATCACCGGCACGGCAATGTTGATGGCGCTCGCCGCAACGCGGTCGCGCGTTCCGATCCGCACCAGAAATTCGTTGATCCCCCACCCGGCCAGCCAGACCGCCAGCGCCGTTATGATCCAGCCGTTCACGCGGGCGCTCCCATCATTTTCGAAGTGAGCGACTGGATGGCGCCAATCGCAAAGATCAGTGCCGCCGAAAGCGCCGCAGCCATCAAGAGCGCCGCCCAGATTTGCGTCGTCTGCCCGTAATACGACCCGGCCAGCAGGCGCGAACCGAGCCCGCCCGCAGCCCCCGTCGGCAATTCACCGACGATGGCGCCAACCAATGAGGCGGCAACGCCCACCTTCATCGAGGTGAAAAGATAGGGGATGGCCGCCGGCCAGCGCAGCTTCCAGAACACCTGATTGCCCGAGGCGTTATAGGTGCGCATCAGATCGAGATGGATCGCTTCGGGGCTGCGAAAGCCTTTGACCATGCCCACGACGACGGGGAAGAACGAAAGATAGGTCGAAATCAGCGCCTTGGGGATCAGCCCGGTCAGCCCCACCGAATTGAGCACCACCACCACCATTGGCGCAATGGCAAGAATGGGGATGGTCTGGCTGGCGATGATCCAGGGCATCAGCGAGCGATCCATCGCCCGGTTGTGGACGATAAGCACCGCCAGCCCGATCCCCAGCAGCGTGCCGAAGATGAACCCCAGCCCGGTCGCCGAAAGGGTGATCCAGGCGTGAAAGATCAGGCTGCGCGGGGTGGAAGGGTTGGCATTGAACACCGAATTGTAAAATTCGACAGCCACCTGATGGGGCGCCGGCAGCACAGGGCGCTGCTGGGAGTAGATATCGCTCAGAAACTGTAACGGCCCGACCGCAACGCCGTCGCCCCGCGCATAAACGCCCTGTTGCCAGGGCAGGTTGAGCATGATGGCCGCGACATACCAGATGGCGATGATGGCGAGCACCACCGTCGCGACCGGCACGATGCTGTGGCGCGCACTACTCATCATAGGAATGCCCAGCCCGCAGCCCTTCGCGGACCCGGGCGGCAATTTCGAGGAATTCCGGGGTCTCGCGGATGTCGAGCGGGCGCTCTTTGGGAAGGGTGCTTTCGATAATATCGGTCACCCGGCCCGGACGCGGGCTCATCACCACGATCTTGGTCGAGAGGTAAACCGCTTCGGGGATCGAGTGGGTGACAAAACAGATTGTCTTGTTGGTCTTGGCCCAAAGCTCGAGAAGCTGTTCGTTGAGATGATCGCGCACGATCTCGTCGAGCGCCCCGAACGGTTCGTCCATCAACAGCAGATCGGCATCGAAGGCCAGCGCGCGGGCTATCGAGGCCCGTTGCTGCATGCCGCCCGAAAGCTGCCAGGGAAATTTCTGCTCGAACCCTGAAAGATTGACCATCTCGAGCGTGCGCGCGATGCGCTTTTTCTGATCGGCCTTCGAATAGCCCATGATCTCAAGCGGCAGCCCCACATTGCGCTCGATGGTCCGCCACGGATAGAGCGCAGCGGCCTGAAAGACATAGCCGTACGACCGATCCTTGCGCGCCTGTTCGGGGCTGTGGCCATTGACGGTGATCGTGCCCGCTGTCGGCTGTTCGAGGTCGGCGATGACGCGAAGGAACGTCGTCTTGCCGCACCCCGACGGGCCAATGAACGAAACGAACTCGCCCTTGGAGATCGCCAGATTGACGTCGGACAGCGCATGCACCGGCCCGTCGGCTGTTTCAAATGTCAGCCCGAGCCCCTCGGCTTCGACTACGCTTGCCCCGTTCACCAAACCCTGTATTCCCCTTGAATTTGCACCCAACTCCAAATTTGCCGTTTGGTCTCAGACGCCCGATGCAGGTATGCCACTCCGCTCCACCTTGCGCGGTGCGGTCAGTTCTTTCCACTGCGAAAGCGCCTTGTTCACAGCCTGGAACGGCTCGCGGGCCACGAACTGGCCATGCCCTTCCTTGGGCTGGATGGTGCCATCCTCGACAGCCACCCGGCCCCGCGTCAGCGTGTAGCGCGGCAGGCCCTTGACGTGTTTGCCCTCAAAGACGTTGTAGTCGATGGCCGATTGCTGGGATTTGGCCGAAATGGTCTTTTCCTTTTCGGGGTCCCACACAACGATATCGGCATCCGCACCGACAAGAATGGCGCCCTTTTTGGGATAGACGTTGAGGATCTTGGCGATGTTGGTCGAGGTGACGGCGACGAATTCGTTCATGGTCAGCCGCCCTGTCGCCACCCCATAGGTCCACAGCATCGGCATGCGATCTTCAAGCCCGCCCGTGCCGTTGGGGATCTTGGTGAAATCACCGACCCCGGTGCGCTTCTGCTCGGTGGTAAAGGCGCAATGATCGGTGGCGACGACCTGCAGCGAGCCCGACTGCAGCCCGGCCCACAGCGAATCCTGGTGGGTCTTGTTGCGGAATGGCGGGCTCATGACACGGCGGGCGGCGTGGTCCCAATCCTTGTCGAAATACTCGGAGTCATCGAGGGTCAGATGCTGGATCAGGGGTTCGCCATAGACCCGCGTGCCCTGCTGACGCGCCCTTCGGATCGCCTCGTGGCTTTCCTCGCAACTCGTGTGAACCACATAGAGCGGCACCCCGGCCATGTCGGCAATCATGATCGCCCGATTGGTGGCTTCGCCCTCGACCTGCGGCGGACGTGAATAGGCATGGCCCTCGGGCCCGTTATTGCCTTCGGCCAGCAGCCGGGCCGAGAGATCGGCGACCACATCGCCGTTTTCCGCATGCACCAGCGGCATGGCGCCAAGCTCGGCGCAACGCTGGAACGAGGCATACATCTCGTCATCCTGCACCATGAGCGCGCCTTTGTACGCCATGAAATGCTTGAAGGTGTTTATGCCCTTTTCCTTAACGACAGTTTCCATCTCATCAAACACCTGCTCGCTCCACCAGGTGATCGCCATGTGATAGGAATAATCGCAATGGGCGCGGCCCGATTTGTTGTCCCAACGCTGCAGCGCTTCGAGCAGCGACTGGCCGGGGCTGGGCAGGCAGAAATCGACAACCATCGTCGTCCCGCCCGCCAGCGCGGCGCGCGTGCCGGATTCGAAATCGTCGGTTGAATAGGTGCCCATAAAGGGCATTTCCAAATGCACATGCGGATCGATACCGCCGGGCATCACATAGCACCCCGAGGCATCGAGCACGCTATCGCCGGAAAGGTCCGGCCCGATCTCGACGATGGTCTCGCCCTCGATCCTGATATCGGCCTTATAGGTCAGATCGGCGGTGACGATTGTGCCGTTCTTGATGACTGTGCTCATGATGTTTCCCCTTGTCTGATCGGCCGCGGGCGCGCATTTGCCGTGCGCGCACCAGGGCTTTGTTCTGTCCGGCTAGTCGACGATCTCCGCCGTCTCGACCACCGCATGCATCAGCACGTCGGCGCCGGCGGTGGCCCATTCCTTTGAAATGTCCTCGGCCTCGTTGTGGCTCAGCCCGTCCACGCATGGACACATGACCATGGCGGTCGGATAGAGCTTGTTGATCCAGCACGCGTCGTGCCCGGCGCCCGAGACGATATCGCGGTGCGAATAGCCGAGCCGTTCGGCGGCGTTGCGGACGGCGGTGACGCAGCCCTCATCGAAAGTGACGGGGTCGAAATGACCGGCCACCTCGATCTCCATGCCCAAACCCAACTCTTCGGCGATCTTGGGCGCTTCGGCCTCGAACCGCGCCTTCATCGCGTCGAGCACCTCCTGATGCGGCGTGCGGAAATCGATAGTGAACACCACCTTGCCGGGAATGACGTTGCGCGAATTGGGATAGACATCGCAATGGCCGATGGCGCCCACCGCTTCGGGCTGATGGCTCATGGCGATCTGGTGAACCAGTTCGGTCATGCGCGCCATGCCCAGCCCGGCATTCTTGCGCATCGGCATCGGGGTCGAGCCGGTATGGGCGTCCTTGCCGGTCAGCGTCACCTGCAACCACCAGAGCCCCTGCCCGTGGGTGACGACGCCGATATCCTTGCCTTCGGCTTCAAGGATCGGACCCTGTTCGATATGAAGCTCGAAAAATGCCTTCATCTTGCGCGTGCCGACCTCTTCGTCACCGACCCAGCCGATGCGCTTGAGCTCGTCGCCGAATTTGAGCCCCTTGGCATCGACCCGGTCATAGGCCCAATCGAGCTCATGCACCCCCGCGAAAACGCCCGAAGCGAGCATGGCGGGCGCAAAACGGGTGCCCTCTTCGTTGGTCCAGTTGGTCACAACGATGGGATGCCTGGTCTTGATATCGAGATCATTGAGCGTGCGGATCAATTCCAGCCCGCCCAGCACACCAAGGACGCCATCATATTTCCCGCCGGTTGGCTGGGTATCGAGGTGGCTGCCGACATAGACCGGCAGCGCGTCGGGGTCGGTGCCTTCGCGGCGGGCAAACATGGTGCCCATCTTGTCGACGCCCATTTCGAGCCCCGCCTCGTCGCACCAGCGCTGAAACAGCTCGCGCCCAACCTTATCGGCATCGGTCAGCGTCTGACGATTGTTGCCACCGGCCACACCCGGGCCGATCCTGGCCATTTCCATTATGGAGGCCCAGAGCCTGTCGCCGTTGACCTTTAGATTGTCTCCGAGTGTCGCCATGCTCTTTGCTCCCGTCTTTGAAATATCAGAGGGTTGGAAATGTAAATTGCGCGCCCGATTTGATGCCAGCCGGCCAGCGTGTCGTGACCGTTTTCAGCCGCGTGTAAAAATGCACGCCCTCGGGGCCGTAGATCGAGTGATCCCCGAACAAGGACCGCTTCCAGCCGCCGAATGAATGGTATGCCACGGGCACGGGAATGGGGACGTTGACGCCCACCATACCAACCTCGATCCGGTCGGCGAAGTCGCGCGCCGCGTCGCCGTCGCGGGTGAAGATCGCAACGCCGTTTCCGTATTCGTGTTCGTTGATCATCCTGACCGCGTCACCATAATCGGGCGCGCGAACGACGGAGAGGACCGGGCCGAAAATCTCCTCCTTGTAGATGGTCATTTCCGGCGTCACGCGGTCAAACAGCGTGCCGCCGACATAATAACCGTCCTCATAGCCCTGCAGCTTGAACCCGCGTCCGTCGACCACAAGCTCGGCGCCTTCGGCGACCCCCTTGTCGATATAGCCGACAACCTTGTCGCGGTGCATGGCTGTCACAAGAGGACCCATCTCGGCGTCCTTGTCGGTCGCCGGGCCGATTTTCAGGCTCTCGACGCGCGGCTTGAGCCTTTCGATCAGCGCATCGGCTGTCTTTTCGCCCACCGGCACGGCCACCGAAATCGCCATGCAGCGCTCCCCAGCGGATCCGTACCCGGCACCCATCAGAGCATCGGCTGCCTGGTCCAGATCCGCATCGGGGAGGATCACCATGTGGTTTTTCGCGCCGCCCAGCGCCTGAACGCGTTTTCCGGCTTTCGTGCCACGTTGATAGACATATTCGGCGATCGGGGTGGAGCCCACAAAGCTCACCGCCTTGATGTCGGGATGGTCTAAAATGTGATCGACGGCTTCCTTGTCGCCATGGACGATATTGAGCACCCCCTCTGGCAGCCCGGCCTCCATGAACAGGTTCCAGGCCAGCATCGGCGCCGAGGGATCGCGCTCGGAGGGCTTGAGTATGAAGGTATTGCCGCAGGCAATGGCCGAAGGATACATCCACATCGGCACCATGGCCGGAAAGTTGAACGGGGTTATCCCTGCCACCACGCCCAAAGGCTGGCGGTCGGCATAGGCATCGATGGCCGGGCCGACATTGCGGGTGAACGTCCCCTTCAATAGCTCGGGAATGCCGCAGGCATATTCCACGCACTCGATGCCGCGCTGCACTTCGCCCAACGCATCGTCATGGGTCTTGCCGTGCTCGCGCGAGATTTCCCGCGCGATATCGGCTGCGTGTTTGTCGAGCAGTTCCTTGAACCGAAACATCACCCGCGCCCGCTTGAGCGGCGGCGTGGCACCCCAGGCCGGTTGCGCGGCTTTTGCCGATGCCACGGCCTGATCGATCTCGGCTGTGGTCGACAGCGGCAGCTCGGCGATCTGCTCGCCGGTGGCCGGATTATAGACAGCCGACTTGCGCGTCGAGGACGACGCGACACGTTTGCCGCCTATGGCGTTTTCAATGGTCTGCATAGCTCAATCCACCTCCCCGAGGACCGTGCGAATGGTATCGACGATTTGGTCGATGTGTTGTTTTTCCACGATCAGCGGCGGCGAAAGCGCGATGATATCGCCCGTCGTGCGGATCAGAACGCCTTTTTCGTAGGCCTTCACGAAAGCTGAAAACGCGCGTTTTGTCGGCTCGCCGGCAATCGGTTCGAGCTCGATTGCCCCCACCAGCCCGATATTGCGCACGTCGATCACATGCGGGGCACCCTTAAGCGAATGCAGCGCATCCTCGAAATAGGGTCCGAGCTCAGCGCCCCGGGTCAGCAAGCCTTCCTGCTTGTAGGTCTCCAGCGTCGCCAGCCCTGCCGCCGAGGCGATCGGATTGCCCGAATAGGTATAGCCGTGGAAAAATTCGATCAGGTGCTCGGGCCCGGTCATGAACGCGTCATGGATTTTCGACGACGTGAACACCGCGCCCATGGGAATGACGCCATTGGTCAGCCCTTTGGCGGTGACCATGATATCGGGAGTTACACCGAAATAATCGGCGCCGAACGGGGCTCCCAGCCGTCCGTATCCGGTGATGACCTCATCAAAGATCAGCAATATGCCGTGCTTGTCGCAGATTTCGCGCAGGCGCTTGAGATACCCCGGTGGCGGGATCAGAACCCCCGTAGACCCCGCCACCGGCTCGACGATCACTGCAGCGATCGTCGAAGCGTCATGGAGCGTAACGATACGCTCCAGTTCCTCGGCCAGTTCCACCCCATGCTGGGGCTCACCGCGCGAAAAGGCGTTCTTTGCCGGCAAATGTGTATGAGGCAGATGATCGACGCCGGTCAGAAGCGTGCCGAACATCTTGCGGTTGGCAACGATCCCGCCCACCGAAATGCCGCCGAAATTGACCCCGTGATAGCCGCGTTCCCGCCCGATCAGCCGTGTGCGCGAGCCCTGCCCGATGGACTTCTGATAGGCCAGCGCGACCTTGAGCGCCGTTTCAACCGATTCGGACCCCGAATTGGTGAACAGCACGTGGTCGAGCCCGTCGGGCGCCAGATCGACCAGCCTGTTGGCAAGCTCGAACGCCTTGGGATGGCCCATCTGGAAGGCCGGAGCGTAATCGAGTTCGGCCGCCTGGTTGGCGATGGCCTCGGTGATCAGCGGCCGGCAGTGACCGGCGTTGACGCACCAAAGGCCAGCGGTGCCGTCGAGCACGTCCCGCCCATCGGCGGTTCTATAGCGCATGTCCCTGGCGCCCACGAACATGCGCGGGTTTTTCTTGAACTGCCGGTTGGCCGTGAACGGCATCCAGAAGGCATTGAGATCATTGGGGATGGACGGAGCGCCCTGCGACATGAATGTTCCCTCTCCGACGCTTCCGGGATATTTCCGGCGGCCGGCTGTTGATTTCGGTCAGAATTTTTTTGACCGATTGGAAAAATTCTAGCACTCTCAATGCAAGGTTCAAGGGGTATAATTTCCAGACCCGCTTGGGTTATGGAAATGGCCCCGGACCGGTTCGGGATTCCGGCTCCGGGATTCTTTATGGGAGGCAGCAGCCGAAAATGACCACCGATGCAGAGACGCCGCGGCCCATAACCCGGATCCAGCGCGAAAAGCAGGAAGTCATCCTCGAGGCCGCGCTCGACGTCTTTTCCCAGTTCGGTTTCCGCGGCTCGACCATCGACCAGATTGCCGAGGCGGCGGGCATGAGCAAGCCCAATCTGCTCTATTATTTCAAATCCAAGGAAGACATTCACGCCCCGCTGCTGGCGCGCATTCTCGACACCTGGCTCGAACCGTTGCGGGAAATGGACCCCAAGGGCGACCCCCTGCCCGAGATCCAGTCCTATATTCGCCGCAAGCTGGAGATGAGCCGCGATTTTCCCCGCGAGAGCCGCCTGTTCGCCAATGAAATGCTGCGCGGCGCGCCGGGATTTTACGACATCCTGCACACCGACCTCAAAGACCTCGTCGATGAGAAGGTCAAGATCATCAGGGGTTGGATGGCCGAAGGCAAGATCGCCAAGGCCGACCCCTATCACCTGATCTTTTCCATCTGGGCCACCACCCAGCACTACGCCGATTTCGATATCCAGGTGAAAGCCGTCCTCGGCCGCGAACGCGGCGGCGAGGGACGATTCGAGGATGCCGCGCGCTTTCTCGACCAGTTGTTCCTGCACGGGCTCACGCCGCACAACAAACGCTGAGCTGGTCTCCGGCAACCACACTCCGAGATGACATGAAAAAGACCCTGTATGCGGCTTTGGCGCTCCGCATACAGGGTCAAGGGGCAGGCCTCACTCCTGCAGGACCGTATCTAGCGCATAAAAACATGACTGTAAAGATCATATTTTTATAGCTTGGAAATTTTCTGCCGGCAAAGGCGGCCTGCGAGAAAAAAGGTTAATTCAGTTCCAGGCCCAACATCTCGATGCCCAGACGCGAGCGCATGGCGCGGCGCTTGTCGGTGAGATCGGCGATCGTGTAGGAGCGCAGAACGGCAAAGAACGCTTCGAGCGCCTCGTGCAGGGCGCCATTGAGTTCGCATCCACCGACCAGCGGACAACTGGTTTCCCCGCCTTCGAAACATTCAGCCAGGGCAAAATTTTCTTCGGTCAGGGAAATGACGTCAAGCAACGTGATGTCGGCAGCAGGACGCGCAAGGCGTACACCACCATGCCGGCCCCGCACGGTCTCGAGGATGTCGTTTTCGACAAGGGGCTTGATGAGCTTGAACAGAAACAATTCCGAAATGCCATAGGCCTTGGCGATATCGGCCACGCGCGAAAGATCGGGCGCGTTGATGGCGCAATACATCAGCGTCCGAACGGCATAGCTTGTCTGTCGGGTCAGTCTCATCGGTCATGCCCTGTCATTGAAGCGCCAAAGCGCCGGGGAATCTTGAACAGGACGCACATTATCGCTTCGTGCGTCGAGGTCAAAGATTATAACAATTCTAAACTATGTCAAGAAAAGCTGACTGCGCATTTCATGTTTAAGGGCCACATGGTCCCCCTTCCCTTTTCCCCCACCATCACTAGGATCGCGCCGCAAACGATACGGAGGCCTTCCATTGGCACGCAAGATCATCATCGATACCGACCCCGGCCAGGACGACGCCGTCGCAATCCTTCTGGCGCTGGCCAGTCCTGAGGAGATCGAAACGCTCGGAATCGTGGCCGTGGCGGGCAATGTGGGCCTCGCCCAGAATGCCAAGAACGCCCTCAAGGTGGTCGAACTCTCCGGGCGGCGTGACGTTCCCGTTTATGCCGGCTGCGCACGCCCCTTCATGCGCGAGTTGATCACGGCCGAACATGTCCACGGCCAGACCGGTCTCGATGGCCCCGACCTGCCCGAACCCAAGCTTCGGCTCGAGGCCAGGCACGGGGTCGATTTCATCATCGATACGATCCGCCGCGAACCGGAAAAAACCATCACTCTGTGCGCGCTCGGCCCGCTGACCAATATTGCAATGGCGCTGGTCAAGGCCCCCGATATCGCAGCCCGCATCGAGGAAATCGTTTTGATGGGCGGCGCCTATTTCGAGGTCGGCAACATAACCCCGGCCGCCGAATTCAATATCTATGTCGATCCCGAAGCTGCCCAGACAGTGCTCAAATGCGGCGCCCCGATCACCATGATGCCGCTCGATGTCACCCACCAGATGATCGGCACCCCCGAACGGATCGAAGCCTTCAGGGCCATCGGCAACCGGTCCGGCGACGCGGTGGCCGCAATGCTTGGTTTTTCCGAGCGCTTCGATCTGGAGAAATACGGCTGGCCCGGCGCGCCGCTCCACGACCCCTGCGTCACGGCCTATATGATTGCCCCGGACATGTTTTCGGGCCGGCTGTGCAACGTCGAGATCGAATGCGGCAGTCCCTTGACGCGCGGCATGACCGTCGCCGACTACTGGCACGTCACCGATCGCCCGCGCAACGCCACCTTCATCCGGTCCGGCGATTCCGACGCGTTCTATGCGCTTCTGACCGACCGCATTGCGCGCCTGCCCTAAGGAGAAATTGATGTCCCGTTTCGTCACGACCCAATGGCTCGCAGATCACCTCGACGACCCCGATATTCAGGTGATCGATGCGTCCTGGCACATGCCCAATTCCGGGCGCAACGCCCATGCGGAATATGTGGCCGGACATGTCCCCGGCGCGATCTTTTTCGATCTCGACAAGAACGCCGACATCGCCTCGGGCCTGCCCCACATGCTGCCAGACGCGGAAACGTTCTCCGCGATGGCCGGTGCGCTGGGCATCGCCTCGGATAAAACCCTTGTCGTTTATGACGAGGCGGGCCTGTTTTCAGCCCCACGCGCCTGGTGGACCTTCACGGTCATGGGTGCCCGGGATGTCAAAATTCTCGAGGGCGGCGGGCCGAGATGGCGAGCCGAAAATCGTCCACTCGACACTGGCAATTCGGTCGCCCCGCCGGCAACATTTGACGCAAAATGCGATGACGACGCCGTCGCGAGCTTCCATGAGGTTCTCGCCGCCAGCCAATCGGGCCAGCAGATACTCGACGCCCGTGGCGCTGCCCGCTTTGCCGGCGACACGCCCGAGCCGCGTGCCGGGCTCAAATCGGGCCATATTCCACACAGCCGCAACCTCCCCTTCGATACCCTCATTGCCGATGGCACCCTCAAGCCCCGCGACGAACTGGAAGCGGCTATTCGGGCTGCCGGTATCGATCCGCAAAAGCCGGTCATCACCTCCTGCGGTTCGGGTGTCACCGCGGCTGTCTTGGCGCTGGCGCTCGACACCATTGGCGCCGAAAAGGTGGCGCTCTATGACGGGTCCTGGACCGAATGGGGTGGACGCGACGATGCGCCGGTGCAAACCGGCCCGGCGCGATGAGGTCTTCAGGCCGCTGACGAGGTGGTCTGGGATACCCGATTGCGTCCCGACCGCTTGGAGAGATAGAGCGCATTGTCCGCCTTGCGGATCAACGTATCCAGACTCAGCCCCGGCTTTTCGGCGACGGCAACGCCGGCACTGACCGTACAGATCACAGGCTCACCGTCGATGGCATGGGTCGACCGTCCCATCGCGCTGCGGATGCGCTCGGCCAGGGCGAGCGCGTGGCTGGCCGAACTCTCGGGCAGCACCAGAACGAATTCCTCTCCGCCCAGTCGCACGGCCATGTCCTCGCCGCGGCAATTGTCCTCGAGCATGCGGGCAAAGCCGCGCAACACCATATCGCCGAACCCATGCCCGTAGCGGTCGTTGAGCCCCTTGAAATCATCGAGGTCGAAAACGATCAATCCGGCGCCCTGCGGTACCTGCCCTTCGGGAAATCTTTCAAAGAGTGCGCGCCGGTTGCTCAACCCCGTCAGCGGATCGATCAGCGAGGCGTGCCGGTGCCTGCGGCTGATCCGTTCCTGATGCACGGTTACGAAAAGCCCGCCAATCCCGGTCAGAGCGATAACCGAAACCATCAGATTGAGCGCTTCGGCCCAATTGTCGGGCACCTGCCCATGCAGGTAGAGCGGCGTTTCGACCGCAATTGCGAAGACGCAGAACACATAGGATACGGCCAGCATCGCGTGCAGTGCGGCAATGGCGGTGATCGGCCCAGGCGATTCGGCCCGCGCCGTCCAATACTGATGGCCGCAAAAACCCAAAAGCAACGCGCTCATCAGGTTGATGAAAAGAAAGCTCAATCCGTCAAGGCCAAGGGCGGCGCTTACAGCGATCGGTGCCGCACTGATGAGCGCGAGAACCGCCACCCTTCCCGTTTCAAACCGGCCGGTGCTGAATTGAGTGAACCCGCCATAACTGATCGCGAAGGCCGAGGTCAGAAGCACCCCGGCAAGCATCGAATGCCACACGTTTACCGTGCTGTGGAAAACAGAGAAGACGACGATCGCCGCAATGATGATGGCAATGCACGCCGCCCAGGTGAGGAGAAATGTCGATCCCCGTTCACGCAGCCACGAACTCATCAGCGTGAAACAGAGCGCAACCCCCGCTGCACCCGATGCCATCAGAAGCGAATTGTAATCGAAACCCATGTGCCAGCGAATCTGGTTTGCGTCGAACCGAACCCTATCACCGGCCATGTTGAGGGCCGAAGTCAACTTGGCGGACTGGTATCCAAACGGTTATCATGGCGCGCCCGTTTTTTACCGTTTGGTAGAAAAAGCTACACGAAACTGTCGTTTTCGCTTTTGAATCGTGGCGCTTTCTGTTTTCCTGTCGCCGTGAACGCTTTCTTTTGGGCAAAGGGCGTCTGCACGGACTCGGCAAAACCAACAGGGGCAAACCCGTACCGAATGGCGCAAATTCTGGAGATCACGGACCTCCACAAGTCCTTTGGCAGTCTCGAAGTCCTCAAGGGCGTTTCACTCGATGCCAGGGCCGGGGATGTCGTCTCGCTGATCGGGTCGTCGGGATCGGGCAAATCAACCCTCTTGCGCTGTATCAACATGCTCGAAATCCCCAATCAGGGCGACGTCACAATCGACGGCGAGCACGTTTCGCTTTCGGCCGAAGGGCCCGACCGTCACCCTACCGATCCCCTGCAGTTGCGCCGTATCCGCTCCAAGCTTGGCATGGTGTTCCAGTCGTTCAATCTGTGGTCGCACATGACGATCCTGGAAAACGTCATGGAAGCACCGCTCCTTGTGCAAAGACGCGACAAGGCCGAAGTGCGCGAACAGGCGCTTGCCCTGCTCGAAAAGGTTGGGATTTCGGCCAAGGTCGATGCCTTTCCAGCCCAGCTTTCCGGCGGCCAGCAGCAGCGCGCGGCCATTGCACGCGCCCTCTGCATCAATCCCAGGATCATGCTTTTCGACGAGCCCACATCGGCGCTCGATCCCGAGCTCGAGGTCGAGGTGCTGGGCGTCATCAAGATGCTGGCCGACGAGGGTCGCACCATGATCCTTGTTACCCATGACATGAAATTTGCGCGCGAAGTCTCCGACCGGGTCGTTTTCCTCCATCTGGGCAAGATCGAGGAACAGGGCACTGTCGATGAAGTCTTCGGCGCCACCAAATCCGACAGGCTGCGCCAGTTCTTAGGCGCCGCCGGTCACGCCTGACCGGGGCGGCAACCATCATGCAACAAGGGACCCGGTCGCTTCACCAACCAACAAAGGGAACTTCAGCAATGAAAAAGGTGATACTCGCCACGCTCGCTCTGGCAGCACTTTCGACAGCGGCCAATGCCCAGGAAACCCTGCGCATCGGCACCGAAGGCGCCTATGCGCCGTGGAACTTCGTCAACGACGCGGGCGACCTGGACGGATTTGAAATCGATCTGGGCAACGCCATCTGCGAACAGACTGGCATGACCTGCGAATTCGTGCAGAGCGAATGGGACCCCATCATCCCCAACCTGGTCGCGGGCAACTATGATGTCATCATGGCCGGCATGTCGATCACCGACGAACGGCTCGAGACCATCAACTTCACCCAGGATTATTTCCCGCCCGATCCCTCCAACTACATCGCGGCGACCGGCGCCGGCATCGATATCGAGAACCCCTCCGGCGTGCGCATCGGCGTTCAGGGCAACACCATCCAGGCAGCCTATGCCGAGGAAAACTTTGCCGCCGATAACACCATCGTCTCGTTTGCCACCTTCGATCAGTCGATCGCCGATCTGGCCGCAGGCAATGTCGACGTGGTGCTCGCTGACGGCTCCTCGCTCGATCCTGTCGTCGAAAACTCGGGCGGTGCGCTCGAAATGTTCGGCCCCGACGTCATGATCGGCGGCGGTGTCGGTGGCGGCGTCCGCAAGGAAGACACCGAACTGCTTGCAACGCTCGACGAAGCGCTCACGGCGCTCAAGGCGGACGGCACCGTAGACGCGCTGATCGCCGAATGGTTCGACGGCGCGGGTCCCTTCTACACCGAATAATCGCAAACCGGTGTCCGGCGGGCAGCCAACCGAGCTGCCCGCCGGACGTCGCACGCAAGGGGCACGCGCGTGGACGCTGACGGCTTCTGGCTTTTCGATCTGGTGGGCGACGATATCGCCTTCTGGCTTGGCTATCTGACAAACGGCAAGCACCTCAACTGGTACGCCAGTTTCCGCTTCACCATCATGGCTGCCGTCTTCGGCGGCTGCCTTGCGCTTGTCTTCGGGCTTTTGGGCGCCATGGCAAAGGCCTCGCGCTTCACGCCCCTGCGGGCCATCGGCACGATCTATGTCAGCATGGTGCGCGGCGTTCCCGACGTGCTGTTCTTCCTGTTTTTCCCGCTGGCGTTCGAACAGGGTGTGGAATGGGTCTGGGCCATGCAGGTCTGCACCCCGGACACGATTGCCGCCACGCAGGCCAACTGGCCGCCCTGCGGCGAAGCGAACTGGCTGCTCTCGACCAATGAATACCTTGTCCTGGCCTGCGTATCGCTGGGCATCATCTTTGGCGCCTTTACAGCCAACGTCATCCACGGCGCCATGCGCGCGGTGCCCCAGGGCCAACTCGAAGCCGCGCGCGCCTACGGCATGAGCGATTTTCAGGTCTTGACGCGCATCCATATCCGCCAGATGTGGGTCTATGCCCTGCCCGGCCTTTCCAATGTCTGGCTGCTGCTCATCAAGGCCACATCGCTGCTTTCCCTGCTCCAGATCGCCGATATCGTCTGGTGGGCGGGGCAACTGGGTTCCCCCAACTTCCTGCCTCAGGCAGGCCTTGTGCACGGCGATTGGCGCTGGGCCTATTTCATTGCGCTGTTTGTCTTTTACATCCTCATCACCCTGCTTTCGGAAAAGGGCTTTTCGCGGCTCACGACCTGGGCCCGGCGCGGCATGCCGGTGGAGGGCTAGGCAATGGACCTGATCGAAACACTGCTCGCCGAAATCCCGCTCTACGCCGGACCGGCACTGTTCAACATCTATTTTGCGGCCGCTTCCCTGCCCATCGGCTTTGTCTTTGCGGTGCTGCTCGCGCTCGGCAAGAACTCGAAAAACCCCATCGTCCGGCGCCTGTGCTCGGCCTATATCTATGCTTTTCGCGGCTCGCCGCTGTTTATCCAGTTCTTCATGTTCTATTCCATCATGCTGGCGCTCAACGCTGTCTGGTGGCGCCCGTTGGGCATTGCGTGGCTGATGATGAACCCGCTTTTCATCGGCCCGCTCGCCCTGGTGATGAACACCGCCGCCTACAGCGCCGAAATCATCTACGGCGCCCTGCGCACGGTTCCCCGCGGCGAAATCGAAGCCGCCCGCGCTTACGGCATGACCCCCTTTCAGGTGTTCAGGACCGTCACATGGCCCAACACGATCCGCATTGCCTGGCCTGCCTACACAAACGAAGTCGTGTTTCTTTTCCACTCGACCGCGCTTGTCTATTTCACCCTGCCGGTCATCAATGCCCAGCGTGATATCCTCAACACAGCGCAAAACCTGTTTGAGCGCGACTACAACGCCTTCCTCCATTTTTCGGTCGCTGCTCTATGGTTTCTCGCCGTTACCATGGTCATTTTCTTTGTCTTCGGGCGCGTTTATGAACGCATGATGCGCCACATGCCCAAAGAGCGCGCCACCTCCCGTCCGCGCCTGCGCTTCGGTCCCAAATATATCCGGTAATTTCTCATGGCCTTTGACCGCATCACCCACACCATCGACGCCGATGCTCCCGGCACGACGTCCGAGTTGACGGTTTTCAAGATCGGCCCCGCCGACGCGGCGACCAAAATCTATATGCAGGCCGCGCTCCATGCCGACGAGCAGCCGGGCATCATGGCGCTGCACCATCTTCTGCCGCTGCTCAAGTCCGCCGACGAAAAAGGCGAACTCAGCGCCCGCTTCTCCATTTTTCCAATGGTCAACCCGCTTGGCATGGGCCAGCGGGTGTTCGAAGACCATTTGGGACGATACGACTTCCGCTCGGGCACCAATTTCAACCGCCGCTGGCCCGATCTCTTTGCCGCCGTGGCCACAAAGGTCGCCCAGAACCTCACCGACGATGCAGCTGCCAATGTCGCAATGATCCGCCAGGCGGTGCGCGACTGGCTCGACACCCAGAGGCCAACCACGGCCATGCAGAAATTGCGGCATCTGGTGATGACCGAAGCCTATGACGCCGACTACGTCCTTGACCTCCATTGCGACAACGAAGCGTTGGTCCATCTGTTCGTCACCCCCGATTCCATGGCCGAACTCTCAGAGCTTGCCGACCACATGGGCTCGGTTGCCCAGCTGACCGCAGAGGACTCGGGCGGCGGCTCGTTCGACGAAGTCTGGCCCTCGCTCTGGACGCGCCTGCGCCAGGCCCATCCTGATAAGCCCATCCCCTTTTCAGCCCGCGCCGCAACGCTCGAATATCGCGGCCAACCCGATGTTTTCGACGATATCGGCAAGGACGACGCAGCCCGACTCCTTGGCTTCTTTCGGGCCAAAGGGTTTGTTGCCGGCCCACCGCCCAAGGTTGGGCCAGCCCCCGCGCCATCCCCCCTGAGCGCCACCGAAATGCTGCGCGTCGACCAGGCCGGGCTGCTCGCCTACCGCGTCGAGCTTGGCGATCAAGTCGAGAAAGGCCAGCCCATCGCCGATCTCATCGCCCTTGCCGGCCCCGGTGCCTTTACCGAGCGCACACCGATCCTTGCGGGCACGTCGGGCCGGGTCATATCGCGCAACGTCGCCAAATTCGTCGTGCCGGGCAATTCCATCGCCAAGATCGTCGGCACCGAGCCTCTGGCCAGCCGACAGGGTTACCTCTTGGAGGACTGATCGCGCACCGGGACATAGACAAAGCGTGGCATTTCGATCTTGAAGACGATGGCCAGTGTCCGCAGCGTAAAGCCTAAGACCATGGCTGCTATCGTCATTAGCTCGACCGGAAATCCAGCCTGTATTCCGAAAAAGAACACGCAGGCGGTGATGGCCGAGACCGTGGCATAAAGTTCACCGGAAAACAGCAACGGCACATCGTTGCACAAGACGTCACGCAAGACGCCCCCCACGCACCCTGTAATGATTCCGGCCACGATGACGATCAACACCGGCTGGCCCATTTCCATGGCCACCATGCAGCCCGAAATGGTGAACACCACGAGCCCCACGGCATCGAGCAACAGGAAGATCAGCTTGAGCCGTTCCATGATCCGGGCCACCGCAATTGTGAACAGCGCCGCGGCCGTTGTAACCAGCAGATAGGCGGGCTGATCGACCCACAACAGCGGGTAGTGACCAAGCAGCAGATCCCGCGCCGTACCCCCGCCCAGCGCCGTTACGCATCCCAGAACGCAGACCCCGAACCAGTCCATGTTGCGCCGTCCCGCCGCCAGCGCCGCGGACATCGATTCGGCGGCCAGAGCGATGACGAAAAGCGTGTGCAGCAACATAAGAGCCCTCCTTGTGGATGGCCCTGACCATGCCGACTAACGCATTGCCGGTAAAGCGCGATTGCGGAAGCCTTTGCTTTACCGCTATCGTTGCAAAGCGAGCGTGGGAACAATCAGGAGTCTGCCTATGGCGATCAAGGCCGCGATCTATCATCTCACGCACTACAAGTACGACCGACCGGTCACTCTCGGCCCGCAGATCATCCGGCTCCAGCCCGCCCCCCATTCGCGCACCAAGGTGCTCAGCCATTCGCTAAAAGTCAGTCCTTCCAATCACTTCGTCAATATTCAGCAGGACCCCTACGGTAACTTTCAGGCGCGATACGTCTTTCCCGAGCCGGTGACTGAGCTCAAGATCGAGGTCGATCTCGTTGCCGACATGACGGTTTACAACCCGTTCGACTTTTTCGTGGAGCCCGAGGCGGGGACCTGGCCGTTTACCTATCCCGAGGCCATTGCGCCCGATCTGGAGATTTACAGAAAGCCCGATTCGAGCTTTGGGCCCCTGTTCAAGGATCTGCTGGCTTCCATCGACCGGACGCCCAAGAACACTGTCGATTTCGTGGTCGAACTCAATGCGCGGCTGCAGCGCGAGATCGGCTATATCGTCCGGCTCGAACCGGGCGTGCAAACGCCAGAGGAAACGCTGGAAAAGGCCAAGGGGAGTTGCCGAGACACCGGGTGGCTGCTGGTTAATACCTTGAGACATCTGGGCTTTGCGGCGCGGTTCGTTTCGGGGTACCTCATTCAGCTCAAGCCCGACCTGAAAGCGCTCGACGGCCCATCGGGCACCGAAAACGACTTCACCGACCTCCATGCCTGGTGTGAGGTGTACCTGCCTGGGGCCGGCTGGGTTGGGCTCGATCCCACCTCGGGATTGCTGACCGGGGAGAGCCATATCCCGCTCGCGGCGACCCCCCATTTCGCCAATGCCGCCCCGATTTCAGGGCTCGCGAGCTTTGCCAATGTCGAGTTCGATTTCGACATGACGGTCACCCGCGTGGCCGAACATCCGCGCATCACCAAGCCATTTTCCGACTCCGATTGGGTGGAGTTGTGCTCTCGGGGCCGCCAGATTGACCAAGATTTGGCCAACAATGACGTTCGGTTGACGATGGGGGGCGAGCCGACCTTCGTTTCCATCGACGACTTCGAATCCGGCGAGTGGAATGCCGATGCGGTCGGCCCCACCAAGCGCGAAAAAGCCGACATTTTGATCCGCCGTCTCCAGCAGCGTTTCGCGCCCGGCGGGTTCCTTCATTACGGGCAGGGCAAATGGTATCCGGGCGAAACTTTGCCCCGCTGGACGTTCTCGCTCTATTGGCGCAAGGACGGCGAGCCGGTCTGGAAAAATCCTGACCTGATCGCCCACGAGACTTCGGACAAGACCCCGAGCCCCGACCAGGCCAAGGCCTATCTCACCGAATTTGCCATGGCACTGGGTCTGGACGGCTCGACCGTCCAGCCGGCCTTTGAAGATCCCGCCGACTGGATCTTGAAAGAAGGCAATCTTCCCGAGAACGTCGATCCGACAAATCCCAAGCTCAAGGACCCCGAAGAGCGCATGCGCATGACGCGGGTCTTTGAGCGCGGGCTGACCGATCCGACCGGCTATGTGCTGCCGGTCCAGAAATGGAACGCCCCCGCGCAAGCCTCGCGCTGGCTGACCGAGGTTTGGCAGACACGGCGCGGCAAGCTGTTTCTGGTGGCCGGGGATTCGCCCGTGGGCTATCGCCTGCCGCTGGGCACCCTGCCCCATATCCCCGAAAGCGATTATCCCCATATCGTGGCCGAGGACCCCACCATCCCGCGCGCACCCCTGCCGCCGCGCGACGAATTGCCGGTGGCCAGCCTTGTCGCCGACGAGGTCATCGCCCAGACGCAGATCGAACAGGAAATCACCGACATCGAGGGCAAGGTGCGCACTGCGCTTTCGGTCGAGCCGCGCGACGGCCGGCTGACGGTGTTCATGCCGCCGACCGAAAAACTCGAAGACTATCTCGAACTGATCGCCGCCGCCGAAACGGCTGCCGAAAAGCTGGGCCTGCCGGTCCATATCGAAGGCTATTCGCCCCCATCGGACCCGCGCCTCAATGTGATCCGGGTGGCGCCCGATCCCGGCGTCATCGAGGTCAATGTCCACCCGGCGACCAATTGGGACGAGTGCGTCTCGATTACCGAAGCGGTTTATGAGGAGGCGCGGCTCTCCCGGCTGGGCGCCGACAAGTTCATGATCGATGGCAAGCACACCGGCACCGGCGGCGGCAATCACGTGGTGGTCGGTGGCGCGACGCCCAATGACAGCCCGTTCCTGCGCCGCCCCGACCTGCTCAAATCGCTGATCCTGCACTGGCAGCGCCACCCCTCGCTGTCCTACCTGTTTTCGGGCCTGTTCATCGGCCCGACCAGCCAGGCTCCGCGCTTTGACGAAGCGCGCCACGACAGCCTTTACGAGCTTGAAATCGCCATGGCGCAGGTGCCAGCTCCCGGCGAGGGCGACGCGCCCCGGCCGTGGCTGGTCGACCGGCTGTTCCGCAATCTGCTGGTCGATGTGACCGGCAACACCCACCGCTCGGAAATCTGCATCGACAAGCTCTATTCCCCCGACGGTACGACCGGACGGCTGGGGCTCGTCGAGTTCCGCGGCTTCGAGATGCCGCCCAACGCCAAGATGAGCCTCGCCCAGCAATTGCTGGTCCGCGCGCTGATCGTGAGGTTCTGGAAAGACCCGATCAAGGGCAAGCTGGTCCGCTGGGGTACAAGGCTGCACGACCGGTTCATGCTGCCCCACTACGTCTGGGCCGATTTTCTCGACGTGCTCGATGACCTCCGCCAGCACGGCTATGACTTCAAACCCGAATGGTTCCAAGCCCAGCTCGAATTCCGCTTTCCCTTCTGCGGCGAGGTGACGGTCGCGGGCCACACACTCGAAATCCGTCAGGCGCTCGAACCCTGGCACGTCATGGGCGAAACCGGCGCCATCGGCGGGACCGTGCGCTATGTCGATTCCTCGCTCGAGCGGCTACAGGTCAAGCTGACCGGAGCCGAGCCCGAACGCTACACAGTGGCCTGCAACCGCCGCCCGGTTCCGTTGACAAAGACCGATCTGTCAGGCGTTTCGGTGGCGGGGGTGCGCTACAAGGCCTGGCAACCCGCCTCGGGTCTCCATCCCGAACTGCCGGTCAACACCCCGCTGGTGTTCGACGTCTATGACAATTGGACGGGACGTGCCGTGGGCGGGTGCATTTATCACGTCGCCCACCCGGCCGGCCGGAACTATGAAACCTTTCCTGTGAATGCCAACGAGGCCGAAGCAAGACGGCTTGCGCGATTCATAGCCAATGGACATAGTGCCGGATCGTATGATTTGCCGGCCGAAGCGCCCACGCCCGAGTTTCCTCTGACGCTGGACCTGAGGCGACCCCACCAGTGGCTTTAGATGACCGCTTCTCCCTCCGCCGCCAAGGCACAAAAGATGCCTGACCTGATCGGCGCGTATCGCCCGATCTCGGGCGTGCCCGATGAAATGGTCGCGCCCGACGGCACGGTCAAACCCGGCTGGCTCAAATTCATGTCGGCGCTGGACGCGCTGGGGGCCGAGGAGCTGACCAACCGCTTCCAGCACGCCGACCAGTATCTGCGCGACGCGGGCGTTTTCTACCGCATGTATGACGGGCTCGAACAGGGCGAGCGCGACTGGCCGCTGGCCCATATCCCGCTGTTGATCGCCGAGGACGAATGGCGCGGCATCGAAGCCGGCCTCGCCCAGCGCGCCGACCTGCTCGAAACGGTGATTGCCGATATCTATGGCAACAACGCTCTGGTCCGCGATGGCCTGCTGCCGCCCGAGCTGATTGCCGGCAATCCCGAATTCCTGCGCCCCATGGTCGGCATCGAACCCATGAGCGGCCATCATCTCCATTTCTGCGCCTTCGAGCTTGGCCGCGGCCCCGATGGGCGCTGGTGGGTGCTGGGCGACCGGACACAGGCACCCTCGGGGGCGGGGTTTGCTCTGGAAAACCGGGTGGCGACCACCCGCGCTTTGGCCGATATCTATGCCGATCTCAACGTCCACCGCCTGGCCGGCTTTTTCCGCGATTTCCGCAACGCGCTGACCGACATGGGCGGCAATGGATCGGGCCGCGTGGCGATCCTCACCCCCGGCCCGCTCAACGAAACCTATTTCGAGCACGCCTATATCGCGCGCTACCTTGGCTTCCTGCTGGTGCAGGGCGAGGACCTCGTTGTCGTCGATGGCGAGGTCATGGTGCGCACCGTCTCCGGGCTCAAGCCGATTTCGGTGCTCTGGCGGCGGTTGGACGGGGATTTTACCGACCCGCTGGAGTTGCGCCAGGACAGCCACATCGGCACCCCCGGCCTGACCGAAGCGGTGCGGCGCGGATCGGTGGCGTTCGTCAATTCGCTGGGAGCGGGGATTTTGGAAACCCGTGCGCTCGGCGCCTTCCTGCCGGCCATCGCCAGATCACGGCTGGGCTCCGATCTGGCGCTGCCCAACATCGCCACATGGTGGTGCGGCGGCGAAGAGGCCCGCGCCTATGTGCGCGACAATTTCAATGACCTGCTGGTCGGCCCGGCGCTCTCCACCCTTTTGTCCATCGACGATGACGGCGGCACTGCCGCCATTGCCGATCTCGACCCGGCGGCGCGCGCCGACCTGCTGGCAAAAATCGAGGCCGACCCCAAAGCCTTCGCGGCACAGGAAGCGGTCAAGCTCTCAACGGCCCCGGTCTATGTCGGCGGCGCGCTCGAACCGCGCCCCATAACGCTGCGGGTCTATGCCGCCCGCACGGCAGAGGGCTGGTCGATCATGCCGGGCGGCTTTGCCCGCGTCGGCTATGCGCTCGATACCGCCGCCATTGCCATGCAGCGCGGGGGACAGGCCGCCGATGTGTGGGTGGTCAGCGAAAGCGAGGTCGAACAGGTCACCCTGCTCGCCAAATCCAATTCAACGATCGAACGCAACCCGTCGGGCAATCTGCCCTCTCGCGCCGGGGACAATCTGATCTGGCTGGGGCGCTATGCCGAGCGCTGCGAGGCCAGCGTTCGCATCCTGCGCGCCTATCATCTGCGACTTGCCGAACTGGGCCGCGAGGACAACCCGCTACTGGTGGCCACAAGCGCCTATCTCGAACCGCTTGGCATCGACGCCACCGAAGCGGTCCCGGCCGGGCTTCTGGCCATCATCGATGGCGCGGTGCGCTCGGCCAGCCAGATCCGCGACCGCTTTTCACCCGATGGCTGGCTGGCGCTGACCGATTTGCAAAAGACCGCCAGGCGGTTTGCGCGCACCATAAAGCCCGGCGACGACGCCACCCGCGCCATGACGGTGCTGCTGCGCAAGCTGGCCGGCTTTTCCGGCCTCGTGCATGAAAACATGTACCGCTTTGCCGGCTGGCGCTTTCTCGAAATCGGGCGCCGGCTCGAACGCGGCATCCAGATTGCCGAAATCGCCACATGGCTGTGCGCGCCCGACGCGCCGGAAGGGGCCACCGAAATGCTGCTCGAAATCGGCGACAGCGTGATGACCCACCGCCGGCGCTATGGATATGGCTATGGCAATCTGGGCGCTGTGGAATTGCTGATTTCCGATCCGCTCAACCCGCGCTCGGTGATGTTTCAGCTGACCGAACTGCTCGAACAGCTCAAGGAACTGCCCGGCGGCTATGTCGATGGCCAGCTCTCGGCCGCCGCCAAGGCCGCGCTCAAACTCCAGACCGAACTGGCGGTGATCGACGCCGCCGACGTGAACCCCGACATGCTGGTTGGGGTCGGCAACGGGCTGGCCAACATCTCCAATTTGATCTCGGAGATGTATTTCTGATGGCCAAGGACGGGGCTTTCCAATTCTCCGCCGTCATCCCGGCCTTGAGCCGGGATCCAGTAACCGGCAGCGCCCGTGGATCGTTCGCTCGCGCTGAGCGTACTGGACCCCGGCTCGAGGCCGGGGTGACCAAGTGGGGGGTGCGGGCGATGCGCTGCGATTTTGCTCACCGCCGGGCGTCCTGACCATGCTCTACGACATCCGGCTCAAGCTCGATTATGCCTATGATGCCCCGGTTTCGGGCGGGCGGCATCTGGTGCGGGTGTTTCCGGCCAATCTGGCGGGCATCCAGCGGGTCGTGGCGGCGAGCCTGACCGTCGATCCCCAACCGGCCGAACGCTCCGAGTTTGTCGACTTCTTCGGCACCCGCGTGGCGGCGCTCGCCTATCGCAGCGCCCATGAGGCTCTCGATATCGCCATTGCAGCCCGGGTCGAAGTGCTGCGCGGCGATCCGGGCATCGATTTCACGCCAACGCTCGAGACGCTCCATGCCGAAATCGCCGGCAACTGGGACATGGGATCGCTCTCGCCCCATCATTTCCTCAGCCCCAGCCCCCGCATCGCCATAGAGCCAGCGATCACCGCCTATGCCAGATCGAGCGTCAAGCAAGCGATTTCGGTGCGCGAGCTGGCCCACCATCTGGGTCTGCGCATCCATGCCGATTTTGCCTATGACGGCGAGGCGACGCTGGTCGATACCCCGGTGACCGAGGCCTTCGCGCTCAGGCGCGGCGTGTGTCAGGATTTCGCGCACATCATGATTGCCGGCCTGCGCGGGCTGGGCGTTCCGGCGGGCTATGTCTCGGGGTTCCTGCGCACCATACCGCCCGAAGGCGAAGAGCGGCTCGAAGGCGCGGACGCCATGCACGCCTGGGTGAAAGTGTGGTGCGGGCGCGAAACCGGGTGGGTCGAGTTCGATCCCACAAACGCGATTTTCGCCGGCCAGGATCATATCGTCATCGGCTATGGGCGCGATTATTCCGACGTCACTCCAATCGTGGGCATGCTGCGCTCGGCGGGCGGGCAGGAAACGACACAGGCCGTGGACGTTCTGGAAGTCGGCTAGATGCCTCCCATGCGGCGGGCCATGAATTTTTCCAGCCCCACGAACCCGTCATAGATCAAGACCGCCAAAGCCCCCACGATCAGCCCGCCCTGCAAGACGAAAGCCGTGTTGCCCGAAACCAGCCCGGCAATGATGACTTCGCCCAGGGTGCGGGCCGCAACGGTCGAGCCGATGGTGGCGGTCGAGAGCGAGATGACTGCCGAAAGCCTGATGCCCGCAAGGATCACCGGAAGCGCCAGCGGCAATTCGACCCCCGAGAGACGCTGCCAGCCGGTCATGCCGGTGCCGCGCGATGCCTCGCGCACCGAGGGAGCCAGCGACGTCAGCCCGGTCAGGGCGTTCTCGAAAATCGGCAGCAACCCATACAAAAACAGCGCAACCAGAGTTGGCCCTGTGCCGAACCCGAGCATGGGCACAGCCAGCGCCAAAACCGCGACCGGCGGGAAGGTCTGCCCGATATTGGCGATGGCGCGCGAAAGGGGCAGGAATTCCTCGCCGAACGGGCGCGTGACCAGAATGGCCAGCCCGACCGCGAACAGCGTTGCGAGCACGGTTGCAAACCCCACGATGGCCAGATGGCTCAGGGTGAGCGAGAGGATGGTCGTCTGGGTGTAGATCGGTGGCGTGCCCTCACGCACCAGCGGCGCAAACAGCGGCGCAAAGCTTTGCGGCGTCACGATGAACGCGATGAGCAACGCCAGAACCACCAGCCTTATGACGACCCCGATCTTCATTGCGGCCGCGCTGCCCGTTTTTCCAGCGCCGCGCGGGTGACGATGCCGATGGGTACGCCGTCTTTGGTCACCGGCAGGGCCGGGCGCTGCGACCACAGCATTTCCGAATAGGCGTCGCGCAGCGACAGGTGGGTGTCGACGGGCTGGCCCTCGGCCTCGCCCGGCTCGACCACCGAGGAGACATGATCGAGGGTCAAAAGCCTAAACGCCTTGTCGCCAGATCCCAGCATCGCCTCGACGAAATCGTCCACCGGATTGGCGATGATTTCCTGGGGCGAGGCGTATTGCAAAACCTTGCCCTCGCTCATCACGGCGATGCGGTCGCCGAGCCGGATGGCCTCGTCCATGTCGTGGGTGACAAGGACGACGGTGGTGCCCAGCCGCTGCTGGATTTCCACCAGATCGGCCTGCGCCTTGGCGCGGATGATCGGGTCGAGCGCGCCGAACGGCTCGTCCATGAGCAGGACCAGCGGTCCGGCGGCGAGGGCGCGGGCGACCCCGACACGCTGTTTCTGGCCACCCGAAAGCTCGTGCGGCATGCGCGAGCGGTATTGGTCGGGCTCGAGCTGGAACATCTCCAAAAGTTCGTCCACCCGCGCGGAGATCTTGTGCTTGTCCCAGCCCAAAAGGCGCGGGACGGTGCCGATATTGTGGGCGACGTCGCGATGGGGAAACAGCCCGTGCCCCTGAATGGCGTAGCCGATCTGGCGCCGCAATTCGTAGGGGGGCAGATCGTGGGTATCCTGGCCGTCGATGCGAATGGCGCCGGCACTGGGCTCGACCAGCCGGTTGATCATGCGCAACAGCGTGGTCTTGCCCGAGCCCGAGGTGCCCACGATGGCAACGATTTCCCGGCTCGGGATGGAGAGCGTTACATCGTCGACGACGGCGCGGCCGTCATAAGTCTTGGTGAGATGGTCGATTTCGATCATGGTCTTGCCCTCTGGCGGCCCTGGCTCAATTCCACCCCAGCGTCGAGCACGATGGCCGCCGCGAACGCCATGGCGACGGCGGGGATCGCCCCGAGCAGAACGAGCGGCATGGCGGTTTGCGAAATGCCCTGGAACACGAAGGTGCCAAGCCCCCCGCCCCCGATCAGCCCGGCGATAACCGCCAGACCGATATTCTGGACCAAAATGATGCGGATACCGGTGAGGATCACCGGGAAAGCCAGAGGCAGCAAAACACCTGTCATGCGCTGTCCATTGGTCATGCCCATGCCGCGCGCTGCTTCATTGGCATCGCGCGGCACCCCGTCGAGGCCGACGACGGTGTTGGACACAATGGGCAGCAGCGAATAGGCAAACAGCGCCAGAAAGGCCGGGGCGTAGCCGATACCGCCGATGCCGAGCTCGCGCGCGCCGGGCACGTTGGCGCCGATCCAGGCCATGGGCGCGATCAACAGCCCGAACAGCGCAATCGAGGGGACGGTCTGGACCACATTGAGGCTGCCCAGAATACCGGCCCGGACGCGGGGTATGCGGTAGCACACGATTCCCACCGGAACCCCGATCAGCACCGCCGCGGCCACCGATCCGAAGGCAAGAAACAGATGGACCTGCAATTGGGCAAAAAACGCCGACTGCCGACCCTGATATTCGCGCATCACCGCCAGATCGTCCCACAGGCCCGAAGCAAGGATGCCCCACAGAACCGCGGCCACACCGATCAGAATGCCGACCCGGGCGAACGGCCCGAGCTTGAGCCGGGCCAGGGCGTCGGTCGCGGCCAGCGCAAAAGCAAAGACCATGATCCACACACCCGAGCCGGGCGAAACACGGGCATAGGTATCGCCTTCGGGGATCAAAGCGGATGCCCCCATGCCCACGGCGACCGCCAGCGCGATCAGCGCGAGGCTGGCGACCGCGAGCCGGATGGCGAGCGGGGTCTTGAGCAGCAGGACCAGGAGCGCAACGGCCAGCGCGCCATAAAGCGCGATGCCGCCGACGCCCAGCGCGTCCCAGGCGGGAACCGCCTCGCCGGGGACGATCCGGTTGGCGCGAAAGACGAGAAAGGATTGAAAAACGAGCGCGAAAAGCCCCAGAGCGGCAACCACCACTCCGAGCTTGTCGATACGCAATGAATGTGTCCCGGCCCGGGCGAGCGCCGTCAAGATGGTTGGGGCCGCGCGAGGTTAGGCGCGGCCCTTTCCCTTTTAGAGAAAGCCGTTTTCGGTCAGGTAGGATTCGGCGACCGCTTCGGCCGGTTCGCCTCCCACCTGCACGCGGCCGTTGAGATCCTGCAGCACTTCGAGCGTCAGGCCTTCAAACACCGGGGCAAGGATTTCCGCGATCTGCGGATATTCGTCCAGCACGTCCTGGCGGATGATCGGCGCAGGCGCATAGACCGGCTGCACGCCCATATCGTCATCCATGACCACGAGCCCGGACGGCGCGATGCCGCCATCGGTGCCATAGACCATGGCCGCGTTGGCGCCCGAGGTCTGGTTGGCCGCAGCCGAAATGGTCGCTGCGGTGTCGCCACCCGAAAGCTGGATCAACTGGTCTGAAGAAAGCTCGAACCCGTAGGCCTCCTGAAAGGCGGGCAAGGCAGCAGGCGAGGTCACGAACTCGCTCGATGCGGCAAGCACGATTTCACCGCCATCAGCGATATAGGCGCCGAAATCGGACATGGTCGCCAGCCCGTTTTCCTCGGCGACATCCGAGCGCACGGCAATGGCCCATGTGTTGTTGGCCGGCGAAGGCGTGAGCCAGACGACACCGTTTTCGGAAAGGTCCATTTCGGCAACCCGGTCGAACCCGGCCTGCGCGTCATTCCAGACGTCCTCGTCCTCAAGACCGAAAAAGAACGCGCCATTGCCCGTATATTCCGGGTAGATGTCGATCTGGCCGGCTGCAATCGCCTCGCGCACGATGGGCGTCGCGCCAAGCTGGATGCGGTTCTCGGTCTCGATATCGTTGGCCTGCAGCATCTGGGCAATGATGTTGCCCAAAACACCGCCCTCGGTATCGATCTTGGACGAGACGACCACCTGCCCGTAGGCAGTCGTGGTCAGCGCGGCAGCAACAGCCGCGCCAGCAATGATGGAAAGCAGTTTCACGGATTTTCTCCCGGTCTGACTCTGGTCATGGACTCAGCCTCGTAGCCTACAGCCTGAAGCCGGGATGACCAGCCCTGAGTTTAGAAATTATCGTGAACGGATTTTGTTCCCTTTGTGGTCCGCGATGAACTGGCCGCCACGCAAAATAACCTCGTGTCACCCCGGCCCGGAGCCGGGGTCCAGTACACTCGGATTTTTTGGCTTAAGCGCAGGCGCTGCCGTTTACTGGATCCCGGGTCTTCGCCCGGGATGACCGCTGAGTTTGTGTAGCCTTCACGGGAAAAGCGCTACCCCATCGAATAAGGCAGATACCCGATAAACCCCGTGAGCTTCCACGATCCCTCGATCCGCGCCAGCGTATAGACCGACTGCCAGTCGAGGATGTCGAAGGTGCCGTCTTTCATGGCGACCTTGCCGTTGAACTTCTTGTGCGCCAGCGCGCGGTCTGCGGTGATTTCGATGTCGGTGAGTTCGGTCGCGCCGAACACGCCGGCCCGGGCGGTTTCGATCTCTGCGCGGGGTGCAAAATCGCGGGCGCCGGCCAGCCAGGAATCGCGATAGCTCTCCAGCGTCGGGAAACTGACCCGCCAGTCATCGGGATTGCCCGAGGCCCTGCCATCGATGCCCATGAAGCGCTCGGCGGCGAAATCGGGTTCGACCATCGACCACTCGCAGGCCAGAAACGCCTCGATATCGCGCGCCACCAGCATTTCCCAGATGGCATGGCGATCGGGGTCATCGGCGAAGGGATTGAGCGCGTAAAGGTCCATTTATTTGAGCATGTCCCTGTAGATGCCCGGCCAGGAATTGGGGATTTCCATGGCGTCGAGCTTCTTTTTGTAAAAGTCCACAGGCCCCGGATCTCCGATCACACCATAGGCGAAACCCTTGTCGCGCAGATCCTCGAGCGTCCTGAACAACAGCGCCTCCCCGATCCCCCGCCCGCGCGCCTTTTCGAGCACGCCGGTCGGCCCGAAGAACCCCCGCGCCGTGACATCACCGCAGGCAAAACCCAAAAGGCCCGACGCATCCGTCGCCAGCCAAACATCGATGGGCTGGTGCGAAAACCCCACTTCGACCTCGCTGCGCCAGTGGCGCGAGAAATGGGCCTCGACCCAATCGGCAACCAGCCCGCGCTCGGGAGGGAGCGCCCGGCGCAGGGTGGCACCTTGTCCCGCAACGCGCGAATAATCGTAACGGGGAAGATCGTAAAGGCGAACGAGAAGGTCCATCAGGCGGCGTCCATGTCCTGGAATCTGTGACGCACAAAATGCCCCGGCTCGACCTCGACGGGCAAGCCCGCCGGCTTGCGAGCCAGCGCCCGCACTTTTTCGATGTTCTGGGCAAACGCCCTGCCCCCATCCGCATCGGCAACAAAGCGGACATTGGGGTCTGGCACGGCCGAGAGCAGCACCTTGGTATAGGCATGTTGCGGATTGGAAATAACGCTGTCCGAGGGCCCCCACTCGACCACCTGCCCACCGAACATTACCGCGGTGTCCTCGGCCAGATAATGGGCGGTGGCGATATCGTGGGTGATGTAGAGGAATGTGATGCCGCGCTCAGCCTTCATGCGTTGCATCAGGCCCAGCACCGATTTGCGGATCGACACGTCGAGCATCGAGGTAGGCTCGTCCGCAACGATCAGTTCGGCCCCCACCGCAAGCGCCCGGGCCAGATTGACCCGCTGGCGCTGGCCGCCCGACAGTTCGTGCGGATATTTTTCCAGCGTCACGGCGGGGTCCAGTTCCACATCGGCCAGAACGCCCCGCACCGCATCGGCCAGCCCGCTACCGCCGAGCTTTTTGTGCAGTTTGAGCGGGCGTTCGAGGTGGTGACGGATGGTATGGGCCGGATTGAGCGCAGCAAACGGGTCCTGAAATACCATCTGCACGGCCTGCGAATAGGCAAGTTCCTCGGCGCGCCCCTTGATATCGGCAATGTTGCGGCCCTTGAACCTCACCTGGCCTTCGGAAAGCTGAAACAACCGGGTGACGGCCCGCCCGATTGTCGATTTGCCCGAGCCCGATTCACCAACGATGGCAAGGGCCCTGCCCTTTTCAACGCTCAGCGAGACATTGCGCATGGCAACGACCTCCTTGGCGGCGCCGAACATGGGCTTGAGATGAAAGACTTTCGAGGCGTTGTCGATTTCGAGAAGCGGTGCGTCAGACATCAACTTGCCTCCCTCACTGCGATCCTGGGCATCGCATCCCAGAGCTTGCGCGTGTAGTCGTGCTGCGGATCGGAAACGATGGCGGCGGTCGGCGCGTGTTCGACGATCTCGCCCTCGAGCATCACGGCGATCCGATCGGCAAACTGGCTCATCAGCGCCAGATCATGGGTTATGAACAGGATCGAGAACCCGAACTGCGCCTTGAGCGCCATGATTTCCTGCAGGATTTCGCGCTGCACCACCACGTCGAGCGCCGTGGTGGGCTCGTCCATGATGATCAGCTTGGGGTTGAGCGCCAGCGCCATGGTCAGCACCACCCGCTGGCGCATGCCGCCCGAAAGCTGGTGCGGGTAATCGTCGAGCCGTGCGGCGGGGATGCCGACCAGCGCCAACAGCTCTTCGGCCCGCGCCCGGATTTCCGGCCGTGAAAGGCCCGTGTGCCGCGCCAGCATGTCACGGAACTGCTCGAATAGGGTCAGCACCGGATTGAGCGAGTTCATCGCGCTTTGAAACACCATGGACACCGACGACCAGCGCCACTTTTCCAGTTTGGCGGCCGGCATGGCCAGCACATCGGTGCCGTCGATCGTAATGGAGCCCCTGGAGATGATGGCGGGCGGGCGGTGCAGGCGCATCAGGGAAAAGGCGATCGTCGATTTCCCCGAACCCGATTCTCCGGCCAGCCCCATCACCTCGCCCTGCCCGATATCGAAATCGACGTTCCTGACGGCGGTGAACAACCCCTTGCCGGTGAGATAATCGACCTGCAGGCCGCGAACCGAAACCAATGCGCTCATTGTGCTGCCTCCAGCTTGCCGGCCGCGCGCTGGCGGTCGAGCTTTTCCTGCGCTTTGGCGGCCGCCGCTATGGTGCCGAGCGTGCGCAGGCGCGGGTTGGAGATTTCATCGACCCCGAAATTGAGAAGCGAGAGCCCGATGCCGATGCCCGCCACCGCAACGGCCGGGGCCAGCACTTCCCACCACGCCCCCACGGTGATCGCCGATGAATTCTGGGCATGGTAGAGCATGGTGCCCCACGACACCGACATGGGATTGCCCAGGCCCAGAAATTCCAGCGTCGCCTGGGTGATGATGGTGTAGGTCACCGAACCGATGAAATTGAACCCGATGATCGAGAGCAGGTTGGGCAGCAATTCCACAAAGATCATCCGGTGGGCCGGCTCGCCGATCAACTCGGACGCCTGGATATATTCGCGCTGGCGCAAGGTCATTGTCTGGGCGCGCGTCACCCGCGCCCCCCATGCCCACGAGGTCACCCCGATGATGATGGCGATGACGACGGGTGAGGTTTGGCCAACGAAGGCGGCGATCACCAAGAGCAGCGGTAGCTGGGGAATGACGAGCACGACATTGGTGCAGAAATTGATGATCTCGTCGATAACGCCCCCGAAATAGCCCGCGGCAATGCCCAAAACGGTGCCGATCATCACCACCAGCAGCCCGGCGAAAAACCCTACGGCCAGCGAGGTGCGCGTGCCGTAGACCAGTTGCGAAAAGACGTCGCGTCCCATCCGGGTCGTGCCCATCAGCGCCTCGCCATCGGGCGGCGTATGGGGGCGGCCCACCCGCGCCATGGGATCGGCGCCCAGGATCATCGGCCCGAAAACGGCGACCAGGACATAGGCGAGCACGATCAGCAGGCCGAAGGCCGCCTTGCGGTTGCGCAGGAAGACTTTGAGGGTTTCAACCATGATCTCAGGCCCTCCGCAGACGCGGGTCGAGCAGCACATAGGCCAGATCGACGATGAGGTTTGCCGTCAGGATCGCCAGCGTCATGATGAGCAGCTGGCCCTGGATGAGCGGGTAATCGCGGGTGACGATGCCGATATAGAGCGTCTGGCCGAGGCCGGGATAGTTGAACACCACCTCGGTGACCAGCGAGCCGCCAAGGATTGCGCCCAGCGTCAGCCCCAGCGACGTGACCGAAGGCAGGAGCGCGTTGCGGGCCGCGTAGTTGAACTTGACCCGGCGTTCCGACAGCCCCTTGGCCAGGCCCATGATCACATGGTCCTCGCCGAGCTGGCCGATCATGTTGTTGCGCATGGTGACCAGATAGCCGCCCACGAAAACGATCATCAGCGAGATGACCGGCATCAGGCCGTGGACGAAGACCGAACTGATGTAGGTCCAGGTAAAGCCTGGGTCCAGGCTGGGATTGAAGGCATATCCGGTCGGCAGCCAGCGTAGGGCAACGCCGAAAACGAACAATGCGACAATGGCGATCACAACCGGCGGAATGGCCTGCAGGGCCAGCGACGCGGGGGTGATGATGGCATCGAACGCCCCGCCGCGCTTCCAGGCGGCAAAAATGCCCATCAACGTGCCGATGGCAAAGGCCAGCACCGTCGCGCACCCGGCCAGAAGCAGCGTCCAGGGCAGCGCATAGCCGAGCCGCTCGTTGACCGTCTGGGGATAAAACCGGATCGAATAGCCGAAATCACCGGTAAACACCGATTTGAGATAGGAGAAATACTGCTCGTGCAGCGGACCTGTGGCAAACCCGAAGGTTTCGATCAGTGCGGCCCGCGCTTCGGGCGGGATCGTCGTTTGCGACTGGGCAAACATGATGTCGATGGGATTGCCGGGCATCAGCCGCGGCAGAATGAAATTGATGGTGGCCGCAACGAAGAATGCGGCGATGTAAAAGCCCAGTCGGCGCAGGACGAAAGCCATTCTTTCTCTCCGCTACGAGGATGAGATGACGCGGCCCGAAGGCCGCGTCACAGAGATGTCGGAGCTAGGATCAGTCTTCGACCGGGCGCAGGGCGAGCAGGTGCAGCAGCCGCTCGGGAACGCCCGAATAATCGACCGGGCGCGCCACGGGGTTATCGGCGTTGAAGAACCCGGTGAACCGCGTGGTGTTGTACTCGTACCAGAGCGGATTATCGAACACCCAGACCACCGGCATGTCCTCGGCGACCAGCATCTGGATTTCGTTCATGAACTCCTGCTGCTCGTCGGGATCGATGGTTGTGTTGAACGCATCGAGGGCTTCGTCGAGTTCGGGGTTGGAGTAGCGGGCCGACTGGAAGCGGCTCTGCCCGATATGGCGCGAATGGAGCGCCTGGTCGAGGAAGTAGTGCGGGGTAACGCCCGTGGTGACCGAGTTGATCGCCGCTTGGTAATCGCCGGCGATGAGCTGATCGGTCCAGGCCGGGCTTTCCGGGGTCTGCATGGTGGCGTTGATGCCGAGCGCGTTCAGGCCCTCGACAGCGAGTTGGACCGTGTTGACCCAGTCGGTCCAGCCATTGGGAACGATGATGTCGAATGCGATCGGCTCGCCGCTCGGGCTGTCGATGAACCCGTCGCCATCGGCATCGGCATAACCGGCTTCCTCGAGGATCGCCTGTGCGCCCTCGATATCGAACTCGGTGTACTGGCCGTATTCGACTTCGACCTCGGGGTTGTTCCAGGTGTGATAGGCGCGTCCAAGGCCCGAGGGATAGTCGTTGACGGTGGGATAGCCGTAGCCGGCGATATCGACCATCGCTTCGCGGTCCATGGCCATGGAAAAGGCGCGGCGGAACGCAACATCGTTGAACGCTTCATTGAGGCCGGGGTCTTCGGTGGTCATGTTGAGCGAGAAATAGACCGGCGAACCCGAGGGGAACCAGTAGCCGTGATGGTCGGGGTCCAGCCCGACATAGGTGCGCTCGATATCGGGCAGGAACGAGCCGAACCAGTCAAGCTCGCCATTGGCGGCCGCGGCCAGAACCTGATCGTTGTTGGCAAGCTGAGGCAGACGCAGGCAATCGACGTGCAGGCTTTCGGCATCCCAGTATTCGGGGTTGCGGCACTGGATGTATTCCTGCGGGGTGAACCGCTCGATCTCGGACATGGCGCCCGAGGCGACATGGTCGGGATTGGTGTAAGTCACCGGGTCTTCGACCTCGGCCCACACATGTTCGGGGACCGCATAGACCTGGACGAGCTGGTAGATCAGCCCGGCATCGACTTCGGTGAGCTTGAACTCGATGGTGCGATCGTCGGTGGCCGTGACGCTTTCGAGCTTGGGCCAGACCGCGCGGGTATCGAGCGCGGGAAAGTCCTTGATGAGGTTGAAGGTGAACGCCACGTCGTTTGCCGTGAGTGGCTCGCCATCCGACCAGCTCAGGCCCTCGCGCAGGGTGAAGGTGAGGGTCAAGAGATCGTCGGAATACTCATACGATTCCGCCAGCCGGTATTCCGGCGTGCCGCCCTGCAGGGCGTTGAAGATCACCAGCGGCTCGTACATGAAATCGATGACCGTCGGCAGCACGGTCGTGGTGTTGAACGGGTTGTAATTTTCGACCCAGGCCGTCAATTGCTGGGGCACCATGGTGAGGATGGCGCGGTCGTCGTCCTGGGCCTGGGCCAGGCCGACCGGCAGGATCAGAACGCTGGCAAGCAGCGCCCCTTTCAAGAAAGTGGTCGTCATGAGTGTTGAGCTCCCTCCAGTTGCACCACGGCCCCTTCGCCGCGGCTGACAGATATTCCCTCCCCGACAGCACATGCGCCGGGATACGCCGAAAAGCGTGGGGACCATTGGGGCTGGTAAGGGAGGGTTCTGTCACGGGTGCTTTTCCGTCAATTGCGCACCCAAAACCGGCAAAACCGTCAAAATCGACGTTAAGGGGTGTGACCGGCTTTATGTATTGTACCATCCCCATATGAATAGACGATGTCACAGGTTCGGGCGAGGGGCCCTGCCTGGGCCAGGGAAAGGGAGAAACGACGATGGGCGCGTTTGGGCTGGCACCGAAGGGTTTCCGCGGCCGCCTGTTTGCGATTCTGATCGCCATCACCACCATTCCACTGGTTTTGACCGCAACCGTCTTCTTTTCCATCCTCAACGCCAATGTCGAAGAGGAAACCTTTGCCCGCCTCGCCTTCGTGCGCGACGCCAAACGCTCCGAACTCGACCAATACCTGACCTTTGCCTTCCGGCAGGCCGATTCGCTGACCAAATCGAATGCCGTGCGCTATTCCATCGGCGATTTCTATGGCTTTTCCTATGCCTTCCGCCAGATCGACCCCGATCCCGAGCAAGCCCGCAATGTGCTCCAGGCCATCTTCGGCATCAATGGCCGGGCCCCGGCCAGCGATGGGGTGTTTTCACCCGACACCGATGCGATGGTCTCCAACGCGCTCGAATACGCCAATGCTCACCAGCGCTTCCACGAGGAATATTCGAGCTTTATCCGCTCGGCCGAATTCGACAATCTCTATCTGGTCAACACCGACGGACGGGTCGTCTATTCGGTCGAAAAGGACGCCTATCTCGGTGGCGATCTCGATGGGGGGATGGCCGAAACAGCGCTCGGGCAACTGGCCGCAGCGACCCTTGAGGGCTCTGAAACCATCCGGGTAACCGATTTTGCGCCCGATCCGCAGACCGGGACATTTGGCGCCTATGTCGCCGTTCGGGTGGAATTTTACCAGCGCCCGCGCGGCGTGGCGATCTTCCGCCTGCCAGCCAGCGGCGTCGGTGCCATCGTCCAGTCCCAGCAAGAAGAGACCGGCAATTTTTTCATGATCGCCGGCAACGGATTGCTGGTTTCCGCGCCGGAGGACTATGCCCTTCCCATCGGTGCGACCGTTCCAACGCCGCACCAGGGCCAACCCGCCACATCCACCGCCCTTATCGGCGACGGCCTGTCGGGCGGCGCAGCACTGTCGGCCTGGGGTCCTGTCCAATTCGGAGACACCCAATGGGCGCTGCTTGCCGAAGTGCCCACCCGCAGCGCCTTTGCCAATTCCGAGGCGCTGACACGGTTTGTCCTGATGATCGCCGCCATCGCGCTGCCCATCCTGTTCTGGGTGGCATATCTGCTCTCGCGCACCATGACCGCGCCGCTGCAAAAGCTGACCGAAGTGGCCGAATCGATTGCCGCTGGCGATCTGGAACGGACCATGCCCAGCGTGGAAAGACCGACCGAATTGGGCCGGCTGGCCGAAAGCTTCAAGCGCATGCGCGACGCCATCCGCGCACAGCTATCCCTGATCGGGCAGAAGAATGTCGAACTGGAGCGGCACGTCAGGCTGATCGAGGAAAAGAACGCTGCGCTCGAAGAGGCCGACCGGCTCAAAGACACGTTCGTCGCCAACACCAGCCACGAATTGCGCACCCCATTGAACGGCATCATCGGCATTTCCGAAACACTCTCGGCCGGTGCCGTTGGCGAATTGACCCCGCCCCAGCGCAGCCAGCTCGACCTCATATCCTTTTCGGCACGCCGCCTGTCGCGGCTGGTCGATGACCTGATCGATATCTACCGCATCCGTCAGGGCCGCATGCGCCTCGATATCCACCCGGTCCACGTGGCAACCTCGATCCGCAACGTCATGCAACTGGCCGAACCGCTGCTGCGCGGCGAGCCGGTGACGCTCGACGTCGATATCCCCGAAACCATTCCCTATGTGATGGCCGACCCGGTGCGCTTCGAGCAGGTGCTCTACAACCTCCTGGGCAATGCCATCAAATACACCGACCAGGGCTCGATCTCGATCACGGCATGGCGGGCCGGAGACACCGTCGCCGTGGCCGTCACCGATACGGGCGTCGGCATTGCGCCCGACAGTCTCGAGCGCATCTTCCAGCCGCTCGAACGCGGCGAAAGCCCCGAAATGATCGCCAAGCCCGGCGGCGCCGGACTGGGCCTGACCATCGCCCGGCAACTGGCCAGCGCCATGCACGGCAGGCTCGCCGCGCAATCGGATTTGGGCAAGGGATCGCGCTTCGTGCTCGAAGTCCCGGTCGCCGAAACCGAGGCGACCGAAGCGGAAATCCTGACCTATGGCGAGCGCAGCGAGGGCCTGCGCGAAACCATGGGCATGCTTTTGGCCGACACCGCCGAAATGAACTCCGCCAATTCCGACGCGGCCCCGGTGATCCTCGTTGTCGATGACGAGCCGATCAACATTCAGGTCTTGCGCAACGTGCTCGCGCCCCAGGGCTATATCGTGCGCGCCGCCGAAAATGGCATGGACGCGCTGACCGCGATTGAAAATCACAAGCCCGACCTCGTGGTGCTCGACGTGATGATGCCGCAAATGGGCGGGCTCGAAGTCGCCAAGCGCCTGCGCGACCGCTATGGCCTGCTCGACCTGCCCATCATCATGGTCACCGCCCGCTCGCGCACCCGCGACGTGATCGCCGGGTTCGAGCACGGCGCCAACGACTATGTGGTCAAGCCCTTCGTCAAGGACGAGCTTCTGGCCCGCATCGCGACGCTCCTCGAAGCCGGACGCGCCCGCGGCACGGCACGCGAAAATATCGAACTCAAATCGGAAATCGAGCGCCGCGTGCAGGTCGAAGACGCCCTGCGGCTTTCCCAGCAACGCATGGCACGGCTGCTCGATACGCTCGAAGCGGGACTGCTCGGGGTCAGTGAGACCGGCCGCATCACCTACGCCAATCAGGCCGCAGCCGTGCTCGCCGGCCGCGTCATCGATCCGGGCAAGACGCTGCTGAGCGATCTTTTGACCCCCACAATGGTCGACGCCATGACCCGCACGATTGCCGATGAAGGCCGCGTGGCGCTCGACGATGTGCCCATGGGCAGCTCGGGCAATCCCGTCCTGCTCAACGCCTTCGAGATCGAGGCCGACGCGGGCGGCGGCTTTGCGCTGGTCATCACCCCCGACACCGCGCAGACGCGCCGGCAGACCGACCATCTGGTGCGTTCGGTGCAGGGCGTTCTCGATACCGTCGGGCCGGTGCTGATCGAACAGCAGGCCATGCCCGCCAACTCCACCGCACTCGATGCAACGCCGCTCCCCGGCAAGGAAGTCTATCGCGAAACCATTGTGGCTGTGATGACCCAATCGATTGCCCTGTGGCGCCGCGCCAAGGGCGGCTCCAAGATCGACTTCGCCGAAAAAAGCGGCATCTGGCGGGTCAATCTCGACCGCTCCTCGCTGCAGGCGAGAACGCTCGACAAATATCTGCTGATCGAAACCCTTCCCGCCAACCCCCGCTGGCGCGACGTGATCCAGACCGCCGAGTTCGTGCTGGCCGACATAGAAGCCCAGATCGACCAGAACGCTGAATTCGCCGCCCAATACGAAAATCTGCGCACCCTGGCCCAGACTCTGCGCGACCTGGTGCGCGAACATATTCTCCCCAAGCCCCGGGGAGAAACCGAACCGGCAGGCGCCCAGGACGCCTGACCGAACCGCCCCAAAACCTCCGAATTTTTGTAAAGGCTGTCACCATGCCCACGCCCTCGTTCCGCCTCGAAGCGGACTGGAACCCCGAAATCGCGACGCCAGGCCGGCTCAAGATGACGCTGATCAACACCGGGCAGGAGCCGGTGGAAGGCTTCGCCCTCGGCGTCACCTCGCTGTTCCGCATCAAGCCCGACAGCCCTATCGACGGCGCAAGGCTGCTCGAGCAATTGTCCAATTACCATCTGCTCGCTCCCGCAGAGGGCTTTGTTCTCGAACCTGGCGGACGCTGGGAGATTGCGGCAAAACAGATCTCCCACACCCTGCGGCATTATACCTATGGGCCGAAATCGGCTGCCGTGACCCTGGCCGACGGCACGATGGTGTTGCCCGAAATCGCGCCAATGACGCTGAAGGGCGAGGCGGGCACCCCCACCATAGCTCACCCGGCCCGCCAGCCCTTGCCTGAAGACGAAACGACGATCAGCGTCATCCCCTTCCCCGCCGCCGTGGAGGTCACCGGGAATTTGGTGCCGGCCATGATCGGCTTTGGTGAAGGGCCGGAACTCGCCTATAATTCATACGAGGTCACAGCCGATCTGGCCCGCCGCCTGTTTCCCGGCGAAACCCTGTTCGGCGACGGATTGCCCATCCAATGCCTTACCGAAGCGCGGCTGGCCGAAGGTGCATATGAAATCGCCTTCGGGGAAACCGTGACCCTCAGGGCGAGCGATGCCGATGGTTTCCAGCACGGTTTCATCACCCTGGGCCAGTTGCTGCGCGGCGCGAAAAAACATCCAGAAGATTTCATCTTCCCGACGTCGGGCACGATATCGGACGCCCCGCGATTTGGCTGGCGCGGCAGCCATCTCGACGTGGCGCGTCAGGTGTATACAACCGACGAGATCATCGCTTTTCTCGACACCATGGCCTGGAACAAGCTCAACCGTTTCCACATCCACCTCAACGATGACGAGGGCTGGCGGCTCGATGTGCCCGACTATCCCGAACTTGCCGACAAGGCCGCATGGCGCGGCCCCGGCGAAATCCTCCCGCCCCTGCTCGGTTCACCGTTCGAACGGCACGGGCTGGTCTATCGCGCCGCCGACGTGACGGCGATGGTCGAACACGGGCTGAGCCTGGGGATCCAGACCATCCCCGAAATCGACATTCCCGGCCATTGCTATTGCGTGCTCAAGGCCCTGCCCCAACTCGCCGATCCCGAGGAAACCGGCATCTACCGCTCGGTGCAGTATTTCCCCAACAACGCGCTCAATCCCGCGTTGGACGAAACCTATAAATTTCTCGAAGCGGTCATCAGGACGCTGGTCGAATTGTTTCCGGCCAAATGGATCCACATCGGTGGCGACGAGGTGGCCGACGAGGCATGGGCCGGTTCGCCCCAGGCGAAATCCCTGCAGGGACCGAACGGCTGGCAGGGCACGTTCGCGCTTCAGAGCCATTTCCTCAAACAGATCCAGTCGCTGCTGAAAAAATACGGCAAGGACACCGGCGCCTGGGAAGAGGCGGCGCTGGGCGGCGGGGTCGACCAGGACCGCTCCTACCTCGTTGCCTGGAAGAAATCGGAAAGCGGACGCGATCTGGCGCTGGCCGGCTATGACGTGGTGCTGGCCCCGGCCGAACACGCCTATTTCGACATGGCGCAATCGACCGAATGGTGGGAGCCGGGGGCAAGCTGGGCGGGCACGGTCTCTGTCGAAACCTGCTATGGTTTCGATCCCGCCCATGATTGGCCAGCCCAAGTTCAGGACAAGCTGATCGGCGTCCAATCATGCCTGTGGAGTGAAAACCTCGCCCATCGGGCCCTGTTCGATCATCTGACCTATCCGCGCCTTTCGGCCGTCGCCGAAACCGCCTGGAGCCCGCGCGAGACCAAGGATTTCACCCGCTTCATGGCCATCCAGACCCTGATGCCCAGGGCACGGCTGGGCTGACGACATCCCGGCTGCGGCCCTGCTTGTGCCGCAGCCGCGATCATTTGCGCGATAAGGGTGTTATTGCGCGGTCTAATGGATCGAGATCAGCCCGGAAAAGTTCAGGCGACGCTGTGCTGGGCGGCCTTGAGCGTATTGGCCATCAGCATGGCAATCGTCATCGGCCCCACCCCGCCCGGCACCGGGGTGATCGCCCCGGCGCGTTCGGACGCGGCAGTGAAATCGACATCGCCGACCAGCCGGGTCTTGCCCTCGCCCTTTTCGGGCGCGGCGATGCGGTTGATGCCCACATCGATCACCGTGGCGCCGGGCTTGATCCAGTCACCCTTGATGAACTCCGGGCGCCCGATGGCGGCAACCACGATATCGGCGCTGGCGCAAAGGGCGGGCAGATCGCGCGTGCGCGAATGGGCGATGGTGACCGTGGCGTTGGCGTGCTGAAGCAGCGCGGCGACCGGGCGCCCGACAAGGTTGGATCGACCGACAACGACGGCCGTCAGCCCCGAAATCCCTTCCGTATGGACGGTTTCGAGCAGTTCCATGCAGCCCTTGGGCGTGCAAGGCACCAAAGTCTTGTCGACCTGGCCCGAGGCCAGCCGGCCGATGGAGATGTCATGCAATCCATCCACATCCTTGGCCGGATCGAGCGCGCCTATGGTGGTGCGTTCGTCAAGATGACCCGGCAGCGGCAATTGCACGAGAATGCCGTGGATGGCCGGATCGGCATTGAGCGTGCCGATCACGGCCAAAAGCTCGTCCTGGGTGGTGTCGGCGGCAAGGGTGTGCTGGACCGAATGGAACCCGCATTCCCTGGCCATCCGGCCTTTTGAGGCGACATAGACCTGGCTCGCTGCATCCTCGCCGACCAGAACGACCGCCAGACCGGGCGGCATCCCGTTGGCGGCGCTAAACGCGGCAGCGCCCGCCTTGACCTTTTCGATTGCCGAAGCGGCAACGGCCTTGCCATCGATGATCGTTGCGGTCATGGCGACCTCCTTTAAGCGAAAACGACTGTCTTGTGCCCGTTGAGCATGACGCGGTTTTCCAGATGGCTCTTGACCGCCCGACCCAGAACCCGGCTCTCGATATCGCGGCCCACCGCGATCAGATCGTCCGGGCTCATGGCATGGGTCACCCGCGCGGTTTCCTGCTCGATGATGGGGCCTTCATCGAGATCTGGGGTGACGTAATGGGCCGTCGCGCCGATGATTTTGACGCCGCGCTCATGGGCCTGATGATAGGGCTTTGCGCCCTTGAACGAGGGCAGAAACGAATGATGGATATTGATGATCTTGCCGAACAGGCGCGTTGAAAGCTGGTCGGAGAGGATCTGCATGTAGCGCGCCAGAACAACGAGATCGGCATCGGCCGCCTTGATGATCTTGAGCACCTCGGCTTCCTGTTCGGCCTTTTCTCCCCTGACCACAGGCAGATGATAGAACGGAACACCTTCCGCCTCGGCGATCGGGCGCGCCGCCTCATGATTGGACACGATCGCGGCAACCTCGGCCCGCAGCGCACCGACCTTGATCTGGTAGAGCAGATGGAGCAGCGCGTGGTCGAATTTGGAGACCAGAATGACGATGCGCGGCACCCGCGCCGCATCGACGACAGCGGCCTTCATCTCGAACCGCTCGATCACCGGCTTGAGCGCGCGCTCGACTGCGTCCTTGTCCACGCCATCGGGCGCCGTGAACCCGATGCGCATGAAGAACTTGTCGGTGTCCTTGTCCCAGAACTGATTGGATTCGGCGATATTGGCAGCCAATCCGAACAATTCGCTCGTCACACCGGCAACGATCCCGGGCTTGTCGGCACAGGACAAAGTGAGGATGAAATCGTGCATGCGCGGATCGGCCCCCGAAGGCTAGGATTTAGCGGGGTTCATAAGGGGTTGGAGGCCTGATGTCGAGACGGCAGGTTACCCTGCCGCCTTCTCGCTTGACGGAATGTAATTGAGCACCGGCCCCAGCCAGCGCTCGATTTCCTCGATGGCCATGCCCTTGCGGCGGGCATAGTCCTCGACCTGATCGCGTTCGACCTTGGCAACGCCGAAATAATAGCTTTGCGGGTGGGCAAAATAGAGCCCCGAAACCGACGAGCCCGGCCACATGGCATAGCTTTCAGTAAGCTTGACCCCGATTTCCGCTTCCACGTCGAGCAACTCGAACAGCGTTGTCTTTTCGGTGTGGTCGGGCTGGGCCGGATAGCCCGGCGCCGGGCGGATACCCTGATAGGGCTCGCCGATCAATTCTTCTGGCGCATAGCTTTCCTCGGCATAACCCCACAGCTCGGTCCGCACCATTTCGTGCAACCGCTCGGCAAAGGCTTCGGCGAACCGGTCGGCCAGCGCCTTGACGAGAATCGAGGAGTAATTGTCGTTCTCCTCGTCGAACTTGTCGGCGATGGCGATTTCCTCGAACCCGGCGGTAACGCAGAACCCGCCTATATAGTCGGGGGTGCCCGCCTCGGCCATGAAATCGGCCAGCGCCAGATTGGCCTTGTCGCCCGATTTGCCAAGCTGCTGGCGCAGGGTGAAAAATTTCGCCAATTCGTCGGACCGACTTTCGTCGGTGAAGAGCTGCACATCGTCACCCGACCGGTTGGCCGGCCAGAACCCGACAACGGCCTTGGGCGTGAACCAGTTTTCATCGATGATGCGCTTGAGCATGATTTTCGCGTCGGCGAAAAGCTGTTGGGCCGCTTCGCCCTGGCGCGGGTCGTCGAGGATTTTGGGGTAAACGCCCTTGAACTCCCAGGCCTGAAAGAACGGCGTCCAGTCTATATATTTGGCCAGATCGGCCAGATCCCAATCCTGGAAGGTTTTTGTGCCCAGAAACGAGGGCGCCTTTGGCGTGTAGTTCGACCAGTCGGGCTTGAACCCGTTGTCGCGCGCCGCGGCAAGCGAGATGCGCTTTTTGTCCGCCTCGCCCTTGCGGTGCTTTTCAGCGACGGTTTCGTATTCCTGGCGGATCGTCTTGACGTAATCGTTGGCCGCCTCTTTCGAGAGCAGCTTGGAGACCACGTTCACCGCCAGCGAAGCGTCCTTCACATAGATGGTCGAGCCGCGATTGTAGCGCGGGTTGATCTTGACCGCCGTATGCACGCGCGACGTCGTCGCTCCGCCGATCATCAGCGGGATGTCAAAGCCCTCGCGCTCCATCTCGGCCGCCACATGCACCATCTCGTCGAGCGAGGGGGTGATCAGCCCCGAAAGCCCGATCACGTCCACGTTCTGCTCGCGGGCCGTATCGAGAATCTTCTGGGTCGGTACCATGACGCCCAGGTCGATGATCTCGTAATTGTTGCAGGCCAGAACCACGCCCACGATGTTCTTGCCGATATCGTGGACATCGCCCTTGACCGTCGCCATCAGGATCTTGCCCGCGCTCTGGCGCTGGCCATCGGCCTCCGCCTCCATGAACGGCAACAGATACGCCACCGCCTGCTTCATGACGCGCGCCGATTTGACCACCTGCGGCAGGAACATCTTGCCCGCGCCGAACAGCTCGCCAACGATGTTCATGCCGTCCATCAGCGGGCCTTCGATCACATGCAGCGGACGCACGGCACCCTGGCGCGCTTCTTCGGTATCGGCCTCGATATATTCGGTGATGCCGTTGACCAGCGCGTGCGAAATCCGCTCCCCGACCGGCTTTTCGCGCCAGCTTAGATCCTTGGCCCTGGCTTCCTTGCCACCCTGCCCCTTGTAGCGTTCGGCAAGATCGAGCATGCGCTCGGTGGAATCGGACCGCCGGTTGAGCACCACGTCCTCGCACGCTTCGCGCAATTCGGGATCGATCGATTCATAGACCGCGAGCTGGCCGGCGTTGACGATGCCCATATCCATGCCGACCTTGATGGCGTGGTAAAGGAACACCGCGTGCATGGCCTCGCGCACCGGCTCGTTGCCACGGAACGAGAACGAAAGGTTCGAAACGCCGCCCGAAATATGCACATGGGGCAGGGTTTCGGTGATTTCCTTTGTCGCTTCGATAAAATCGACGCCGTAATTGTCATGCTCCTCGATGCCGGTGGCGACAGCGAAGATATTGGGATCGAAGATGATGTCCTCGGGCGGGAACCCGACCTCGTCGACAAGGATGCGATAGGCGCGCGTACAGATTTCCACCTTGCGCTCTTTGGTATCGGCCTGCCCGTCCTCGTCGAACGCCATGACGACGACGGCGGCGCCGTAAAGCCGGCACAGCCGGGCCTGTTCGCGGAACTTGTCCTCGCCTTCCTTCATGGAAATGGAATTGACGATCGCCTTGCCCTGAACGCATTTCAGGCCTGCCTCGATCACCTCCCATTTCGAGGAATCGATCATCACCGGCACGCGTGCGATATCGGGCTCGGAGGCGACAAGGTTGAGGTATTCGACCATCACCTGCTGGCTGTCGATCAAGCCTTCGTCCATGTTGATGTCGATGATCTGCGCGCCGTTTTCCACCTGGTCGCGCGCCACATCGAGCGCGGTGGCGTAATCGCCCGCGGTGATGAGTTTTTTGAACCGTGCCGAGCCGGTGACATTGGTGCGCTCGCCCACATTGACGAACGGAATATCGTCGGTGAGCGTGAAGGGTTCGAGCCCTGACAGGCGCAAACGCGGCTCGATCTCGGGGACTTGGCGGGGTGGATATTTGGAAACCGCCTGGGCAATCGCCGCGATATGTTCGGGCGTCGACCCGCAACATCCCCCCACGATGTTCAAGAACCCGTCGCGGGCAAATCCTTCGATCTGGCTGGCCATGAACTCGGGACTTTCGTCATATTCGCCGAATTCGTTGGGCAGGCCAGCATTGGGATAGGCGCAGACCAGCGTGTCCGCGATATCGGAAATCTCGCCCAGATGGGCGCGCATGGCGTTGGCGCCCAGCGCGCAGTTGAGCCCCATGGTGAACGGCTTGGCGTGGCGCAGCGAATACCAGAACGCGGTCGGGGTCTGCCCCGAGAGCGTGCGGCCCGAGAGATCGGTGATCGTGCCCGAAATCATCACCGGCAGACGGATGCCCTTTTTGGCAAAGGTTTCTTCGGCGGCAAACACCGCTGCCTTGGCGTTGAGCGTATCAAAGATCGTCTCGATCAGGATCAGATCCGAGCCGCCATCGATCAGCCCCTCGATCTGTTCGCCATAGGCGATGCGCAACTGATCGAAACTGGTGGCACGATAGCCCGGATTGTTGACATCGGGGGAAATCGAGGCTGTACGGTTGGTCGGGCCGACGGCACCGGCGACGAACCGGCGCTTGCCGTCCTCGGCCTCGGCCCGGATCGCGGCACGCTTTGCTGCTTGCGCCCCGGCGACGTTGAGCTCATAGGCCAGCGCCTCCATGCCGTAATCGGCCTGGGCGATGGTCGTGCCCGAAAACGTGTTCGTTTCCAGAAGATCCGCCCCCGCCATGGCATAGGCGAAGTGGATATCCTCGATGATTTTCGGTTCGGTGATGACCAGAAGATCGTTATTGCCCTGCAGGGGTTTGGGCCAGTCGGCGAACCGCTCGCCCCGGAAATTTTCTTCCGAGAGCTTTTCGAGCTGAATCATGGTGCCCATGGCACCGTCGAGAATGAGAATACGCTCACGCGCCGCCGCCGTCAGCGCCGCAAGGATCTCCTCGCCCTCTTTGGCCGTACGGACCGGGGCCGATCCCGGCTGCAGCGCCTCAACGGCAATCGCTCCACCCTCGCCCATGCCGCCCATGCGCCCGTCAGCGGGAGCGTGGGTGTGGCCATGGGTACATCCGGGAGCGTTGCACATAATGAAATTCCGTTCCTGCGGGCTGATCCCGCGAAGTGATACAAAGACATAAAGATATCTTTATGTCAATTAAGGAGCCCTTCGAGAAGCCCCGCAAACCGGGCCACCCCTTTGTCCGTGGCATCGGCAAAACCGACAACGAGGCCCTTGCGTTTCTGCCCGGCGCAATAACTCGAAAGCGCTGGCGTTTCAAAGCCTTGATCGGCCAGAAGGGCCGCAACTCCAGTGTCGTCGATGTGGTCCGCAAACCCCATCACCGTCTGCAGCCCACCCATGGGCATGCCAATCGCGATGGCGCCGCCCAGCCTTGCACGCAAGGTCTCGACCAGCAACCGTCCACGGTCCTCATATAGACGGGCAATCCGTTTCAAATGGGTGACCAGCGCCCCGGTTTCAATCAGGTCCGCGTAAGCGGCCTGCGCGTGGATATTGACGCGCAGGCCCATATTGCGCTGCGCTTGTCTCAGTGGCCCGGCCAATGTGTCGGGCACCACCATATAGGCCAACCGCAACCCCGGCAGCAGGCTCTTGGCGGTCGTGCCCAAATAGATCACCTCCCCACCCCTGCTGATCCCCTGCAGGGCGGCGATGGCCCGCCCCTGCCACAAAAACTCGCTGTCGTAATCGTCCTCGAGCACCACGGCCCCCTCGCGACGGGCCGCTTCGAGCAGGCCCATGCGCCGCTGCAGATTCATCCGCGCGCCGGTGGGGTAATGGTGCGAGGGCGTGACATAGACCAGCCGTGCCCCGCTGCCGGCCAGCGCCGCCGGATCGGCGCCCTGTTCATCCACTTCCAGTGTGCGCGTCACCAGCCCCGCCCCGGCAAATGCCGTCCGCGCGCCGAAATAGCCCGGCGATTCCACAAAGCCGACCTCCCCCGGATCGGCCAGGCACTGGGCCACGAGCGACAACCCCGCCTGGATCGAGGGCACAACGATGATCTGGGCGGGCGAGGCGTTGACCCCGCGATGGCGGGCCAGATGATCGGTCAGCGCCGATTTGAGCCGAGGCAGCCCATCGACATCGCCATAGATCGCCGCTTGCCCAAAGGATTGCCGCGCCACCCGCCGCAGGGTTCGTGCCCACAGATCGGCGGGAAACAGCGCTTCGTCGGGCGCCCCGGGTTCGAGTTGGCCTGCATGGCGCCCGCCCTGCCAGTTGCGCAGATCGCGCGCCAGCGCCTGACCCCGTTGCGACAGGCCGATATCTGGCCCATCCCCAACGAGCTCTGCGCCCTCCAGTTCGGCCCGCGCCACCACCTGCGGGGCGGCACCGGCCCGCACCGCGATCACCCCGTCGGCCCGCAACAAATCATAGGCCGCATTGACCGAATTGCGCGAAATTCCCAGCCCCGCCGCCAATTGCCGAGAGCTGGGCAGCACGAACCCGGCCCTAAGCCGCCCCGAGCGCGCCGCCTCGCCAACGGCGCGATAGATCTGCTCGGGCAACGGCGCGCCCGAGCGCTCCAGAACGATCAGACCTTCAAGCATCTGGAACCTTCAAATCAGAGCAAAGTGGACCTTACACGGAACCAGTTTATCGCAGATAACTGGTCTCACGGCAAAGCCAAAACTTTAAATACACAAGGCACCAATATGAACGAGCACTCACTGCCGCCTTATGCCCGCGCCCGCCAGCCGCGCCGTGCCCGCTATGACGAGGAGACCATCAACGACATTCTCGATGGTGGACTCGTCGGCCATGTGGGCTTCATCGCCGATGGCCGTCCCATGGTGGTGCCCATGGCCTATGCCCGCTGGGGCCAGACGATCTATCTGCACGGCGCCTCCAAGGCCCGCATCGTCGCCCTGCACAAGGATGGCGATCCGATCTCGATGACCGTTACCCTGCTCGAGGGTATCGTCGCGGCGCGCTCGGGCTTTCACCATTCGATGAATTATCGCGCCGCGACCGTCCACGGCACCACACGGCTGGTCACCGACCGCGGTGAAGCCGAAGAGGCGCTCAAGCTGATCACCGAGCACCTTCTGCCCTTGCGCTGGAACGAGGTGCGCCCCATGCACGACAAGGAGCGCAAGGCGACCGGCGTCATAGCGCTCGAGATCGAAGCCGCTTCGGCCAAAATCCGCCAGGCCCCGCCTGCCGACGATCCCGAGGATCATGACCTGCCGATCTGGGCCGGCGTGATCCCCATCATCACCGCCCTGGGTGCCCCGGTCGGCGACGGTAAAACCCCCGGCGAGGTTCCGCCGCCGCCATCGACACACCTCGCGCGCAAGAAATTTGCCTAACGATTATGCAAATTGAAAACTTGCCTCTTCACTTGGCAGAAATTTCTATCCATAGTCCCACAGCTTTCAACCGTTGGGACCGGACCGGTGCAACAGGGCCTGCCGCGCAAGGGCGACACAGTCGATGACATTGTCGGGCAACTGGCCGATGCCATTGTGGCCGGCCAGTTCCGTCCGGGCGAAAAGCTTGACGAATTGACCCTGGCCAACCGCTTTTTTGTTTCGCGCACACCGATCCGCGAGGCGCTGAGCCAGCTCGCCGCCATGGGGCTGGTCTCCCGCCGGCCCAATCGGGGGGCGGTTGTGGCCGAATTGAGCGAGGAACATCTGGCCAATCTCATCGAGGTGATGGCCGAGCTTGAGGCGGTCTGCGCGCGCCTGGCCGCCGAGCGCATGTCCGGCCCCGAACGGCGCAGCCTCGAAGCCGATCACCTCGCCGCCGCCGAAATGGTGCGCCTTGGCCGTACCGACACTTATGCCGCGTACGACACCTTGTTCCACGCCCGCGTGCAATCGGCCGCCCGCAACCCGCAATTGAGCGAAATGGCCGCCCTCTCGCGCTCGCGCCTCACCCCGTTCCGCACCGATCTCTTCGCCTATCCGGCCCGGCTGGCCCGTTCCTATGAGGAGCACGAAATGATCGTCACCGCCCTGCTGCAGGCCGATGGCGCAAGGGCTGAAACCTTGATGCGCCAGCACATTCTGGGATCAAAGGCACAGATGACGCCGGCTCCGGTGGCGCGATAGACCGGTGACGCGCGGGACCGGGAAACCAGATCGCCGCCACGCCCATACAATTGAAACGATTGCCACAATCGCGATTTAAGCTCTCCCCACTATAGAAGGATTTTTTCTTAGCTTTATTATAGTATGATTTTATGCAAAACGGTTCCAATTCCGACCCCCGGCTCGCCGAAGGGCTCGACCCTGAACTCATCGCCTTTGTCGACGACATCCTCGCCGCCTATGGCAGATTTCCACCCTTTCAAACCCTCGATATCGCCGCCCAGCGCAAGGTGGCAGAAGCGGTGCGCGCGCCCTGGGCCAAAGGCGGCCCGACGCTTTACCGATCGGCCAACCGGGTCATCGGCCAGTTGCGCGCCCGCATCCACACACCTCGACCCGGCCCGCTGCCGGCCCTGATCTATCTGCATGGCGGCGGCTGGACATTTTTCAGCCTCGATACCCATGACCGGCTGATGCGCGAATATGCATCGCGCGCCGGCATCGCGGTGATCGGTGTGGAATACCCGCTGGCCCCGGAAACCAAATTTCCCAACCAGCTCACCCTTCTGGCCGATCTGGTGCGTCTGCTGGCCAATCGTGGCGACGAATGGGGGATCGACGCCACACGGCTGGCCATTGGCGGGGACTCGGCCGGCGCCAATCTTGCCCTCGCGACAGCGCTCACCCTGCGCGAAAGCGACTATGGCGACGCGCTCGCCGGTCTGCTCCTCAATTACGGTGCCTTCGATGCCCGCATGGACAGCACGAGCTATCGGCTTTTCGCCGATGGCCGCTATCTCCTCGCCGCCTCGGAAATGGAAGCGCTGTGGTCCAATTATGTCCGCGAGCCCGCCCAGCGCGCCGACCCGTTCGTCAGCCCCATCCTCGCAAACCTTGCGGGCCTGCCGCCCATTTTCATGACCATCACCGACCTCGATATCCTCCGCGACGAAAATCTCGCGATCAAATCGGCGTTGGAAGCGGCCAACGTGCCGGTGTCCGGCGGTCTCTACCCCGGCTCGATCCACGCGTTTCTCGAAGCATCCTCGGTCTCGTCCCTCGCCGCAGGGGCGCTCGACGATGGGGCTGGCTGGCTCAAGGAAAGGCTCGGCGTTCCCTCTTAGAGCCAGGGATTTGATTGAATCAAACCCATGGCTCCAAGTCCTTGTTTTGTCGCGTGTCCGAACCGCAAAACCGTTTCCGTTTTTGCTGGACACGCTCTGGGGTCCGCACCCCAGAGCGCCTCAGGCTCCGTACTGCGTGTCCGAAACCGGCTCCATCCAGTCGACCGTCTTGCCGTCCTGCACCTCGTGGATCGCGATGTGGGTCATGGCAATATCGGGCGCTGCGCCGTGCCAATGCTTTTCCCCCGGCGCAAACCAGACAACGTCACCGGGCCGGACGTCTTCGATCGGCCCATCCCAACGCTGAACCCGTCCGGCGCCGGAGGTAACGACAAGCGTCTGCCCCAGCGGATGGGTATGCCACGCCGTCCGCGCGCCCGGCTCGAACGTCACCGCCGCACCCTGAACGCGCTCGGGGTCGAATCGGTTGAACAGCGGATCGATCCGCACTGTTCCCGTAAACCAGTCCGCCGGACCTTTTCCCGATACGCTCGAACCTGCCCTGCTGATCTCCACGGTCTCTCCTTGCCGGTTCTTACGCCTTGTCCCGACGATGATAGGTCAGCGCCATGCATAGACACAACCAAAGCGGCGTCTCCACCAGACGGGTCGACGCAGGAACGATAAGAGCCCGATTGCCCTCGAAGGTAAAGCTCTCGGGGAAATGGGTTCTGAAATTTTCAATCAGGGCAGTGCGACAATTGACAAAGATCGCGGCTCTGTCGGGCGCCAGTTTCGATACGCCCAGCCGGATCGTCGTGCCCGAACGGGTGTTTTCGGTCAGATAAGCCGGCTCGCCCCATTTGAGGGTTTCAGTGAGAGGGCCAACGCCGTCCGTTGCCGATGCGACCGCAAAGATCATCTGGCGGATGTCGAGCAATTGTTCCCCGATCCGCTCGGGATGACACGATAGCGCCTGCGCTATCTCAAGCGGCACCGGCGGCGCGCTCACGGCACAGCCTTGAGGGGCAGATGGATGTCGGTACGCAACTGGCTTTGCGGCACGACGCGCGGATCGTCGAGATAGACTTCAAAGATCGGCGCGTCATCGGGTTCGTGCCCCGAACCGGGCAGCCAGGTGCCCAACAGCCAGCGATAGGCCCCACGCATATCGGCATAAGGGCCGGTATAGTGCAGCCGCACATAAAGCCCGCCGCGCAAGGTGGTTGGGACCATTGGCGGATCGATGGCCACGCCCTCACCAATCGGCAGGCAGGCGCGCGAGCGAAGCTCTTTTTCAGGGCCAAGATCGGGATCGTCGAAAAACACACCGATCATTTCCGGCGCCGCGGGCAACGCCTGACGCACGGCAAGCTCGGAAAACAGCCGCCCCATGGCGTGGTCTATTTCCATGTAGCTGCCGATGTGATCGATCCCTGCACAACGCCGTTCGCCAAGCGTGACCAACTCGACGGCAAATCCGTCGGCATCGGCCGCTCCATTGGCCCGCGTGAACGCTGCGTGCGACCCCGCCTCGCGATAAGCCGCCGGGCTCATATCGAAGACGGCCCTGAAGGCTCGTCCGAACGTTTCGGTCGAACCATACCCCGCCCGGCCAGCGATCTCGCCGATATCTGCCGCAGAATTGGCCAGCCGGTCGGCGGCGCGCTGGAGCCTGAGACGGCGCACGGTCGCGACAATCGTCTCCCCGCGCATCGCCGAATAGATCCGGCTCCAGTGATAGGGCGACAGACACGCAATCTCGGCCAGCCGATCAAATGAAATCTCGTCTTCGAGATGAGCAAAGATGTAATCGTCGACCCGGTTCAACCGATCGAAATAACGCGCCTGTGTCTGATCCTTGGCCATTGCTTCCTCCGCAGTGTCAAAACCATAGCCAGACTGCCATGACACCAACAGACAAATCCTGCGCAACAGCGGCGCCCAAGCGCCCCCCTTGCGCTCGCTCCTTTATGCTTGGAAACGCCTAACTTTGATCGGCAACCTTGATCTAGTCGGGCCAGCCCACGCACAATAGAATTATCGGAGACAATGGCGCTTTAAGGCCAAGTGCGCTTGCGACTGCTCCATCGTCAAATCCGCCCACCCACACGCTTCCCAAACCCTCGGCAACGGCCTGCAGTTGAATGTTCTGAAGAGCGGCGCCGGCTTCAAGGTAAACATAGCGCGCGCCCCGAGCGCCATATGGTCTTTGTTCGGAAAAAGCCTGGATCGGGCCGAGCATGTCTGCACAAACTACAATGATACAGGCGGCGTCCGTAATCCATGCAGGGCTCCCGATGCTGGCTTCGCGCAGAGCGGAACGGGTACCCGGCAGGTCCAGTGGTGTCAGCGACAGGTCATCCGAAGATACGTCATAAAGTCCTTGAGCCAGTCCACTCACATTATCGGCCACGATACGCATTCGGAGCGGGTGCAATGAATGGGCCGAGGGGGCGGTTCGTTTGCTCTGGTCGCCGGTGATGCCTTGTGCGGCCCAAATCAACCGTTCAAGTGCCTCCAAGGCAACCGCCTTTTTCGAGAACTGGCGAACCGTTCGGCGCTGTTTCAAAGCATCAGCGAGTGAAATTTCGGCCAATTGCGAACTCCTGTTTCCGTTGCCGGAGGCGTACCGCACGCGCGGCGTCCACGACAAGCCAGAATCCGGCGCCCGGCAGCGCACCCGGTCTGCGCCACGGCGCTCAGCCCCCTCGTCGTCCTCATGTTTGGCCCGCTTCATGCCCTTTGCGCCACCTGGCGCGCTTCTTGATGCTCCGCCTGCTCTCCCCCCGGGTTCCTGTTCGATCGTCCATGCGTCCACTATTGCAAATCATTCTCATTTGCGATTGACACTTTGAGAATGATTGTCATATTCAATTGCATATTCCCCGTAACGTGCAATACTGGCCCCATGCTTTCCCGATCCATTCTCCTCGCCGCCCTTTCCTTGCTCCCCTTCGGCGTCTCGGCGCAGGAGCCGGTTTCCGTTGTGGCCACAGTCGGCATGATCGGCGACATCGCCCAGACGCTGGGCGGCGACTGCATTGCCGTTCAAACGATGATGGGGCCAGGCATCGATCCGCACCTTTATCAGGCCACTGCCCGCGACGTGCAGACGCTCAACCGGGCCGATCTGATCCTTTATTCCGGCTATGGGCTGGAAGGTCAGCTCGGCGATGTCTTTGCCCGCTACGCCGAACGCGTACCCACGCTGGCGGTGTCCGAAGCGGGGATCGCGCGTGAGACGCTGATCTCCACCGACAATGCCTATGGCGTCGATCCGCATTTGTGGATGGATGTCTCGCTCTGGGCCAATATCGTGCCGGTCATGGCCGCCCAGCTTTCCGAACGCGCCCCCGATTGCGCCGCCACCATCAGTGCCAATGCCGAGGGCTATGGGGCCGAACTCGCGGCGCTTGATGAATGGACGCGTCAGACCATTGCCTCGATCCCGCAGACCCAGCGCATCCTCGTCACCGCCCATGACGCCTTTGCCTATTATGGCCGCGCCTACGATATCGATGTGGCCGGCATTCAGGGGATTTCGACCCAGTCCGAAGCCGCCATCGCCGATATACGGCAAACCGCCGATCTGATCGTTGCGCGGGAAGTACCTGCCATTTTCGTTGAATCCACAATCAACCCGCGCACCATTCAGGCCGTCGTCGAGGCGGCCAACCAGGCCGGCCAGCCGGTGGAAATCGGCGGGCAGTTGTTTTCCGACGCCATGGGCGATCCCGACACGGCCGGTGGAAACTATATCGGCATGATCCATTCCAACACCGCCGCCATCGCCGAGGCGCTGGGCGGCACGCCCGCACCCCTCCCTCAAGCGCTTGCAGATTGGGCTGCCCAATGGTCGATCGAATAAACCCCGACCTCCACGAGCCCGGCCTTGCCGTGCATGTGGAGGACCTTACGGTCTCCTACCAGTCAAAGCCGGTGCTCTGGGATATCGATTTCGATATCCCGCCCGGCGTCATGGCGGCAATCGTCGGCCCCAATGGCGCGGGCAAATCCACCCTGATCAAATCGATCCTCGATCTGGTCAAACCCACCGCCGGGCATGTCACCATCCATGGCCGCCCCTATTCCGACCAGCGCCGCAAGGTCGGCTATGTTCCTCAGCGCTCCAGCGTCGACTGGGATTTTCCCACCACCGCGCTCGATGTGGTGACCATGGGGCTTTACGGCCAGCTCGGCTGGCTGCGCCGCCCCGGCCGCGCCGAACGCGACAGGGCGATGGCCGCGCTTACCCGCGTCGGCATGGACAATTTCGCCCACCGCCAGATCAGCCAGCTCTCGGGCGGCCAGCAGCAGCGGGTGTTCATCGCCCGCGCCCTGGTTCAGGACGCCGACGTCTATTTCCTCGATGAACCCATGGCCGGGGTGGACGCCACCACCGAACGGGCAATCGTCAAAATCCTCCACGCCCTGCGCGACGCGGGAAAGACGGTGATCGTCGTTCATCACGATCTCCAGACCGTGCGCGATTATTTCGACTGGATGGTGATCCTGAACGTGCGCGTCATCGCCCAGGGGCCGGTGTCCGAAGTCTATACCTCGGACAATCTGCGCAAGGCCTATGGCGGCCAGATCGCGCTGATCGACCGCGACGCCACCTTAGAGACCACCCCCTGACCATGGTCGCCCTCCTCTCCGATTACACGATCCAGAACGTTCTGATCGGCGCCGCCCTGCTCGGCATCGTTTCGGGCGTATTGGGCAGTTTCGCCGTGCTGCGGCGGCAGTCGCTGCTCGGCGACACGCTCTCGCACGCCGCCCTGCCCGGCATTTGCCTTGGATTCCTGATCGCCGGAACGCGCAGCCTGCCGGCCATCCTGATCGGCGCGCTGGTCACCGGCGCGCTGGCTGCGCTGATCGTTCTTGCGCTGAGCCGCACCACACGGCTCAAGACCGACGCGAGCCTGGGCATCGTGCTCTCGATATTCTTTGCGCTGGGCATCGTGCTTTTGACCTTCATCCAGAACGCCGGCAACGCGGCACAGGGCGGCCTTGAATCCTTCCTTTTCGGTCAGGCCGCCGCGATCCTGCGCTCCGATCTCTACGTCATGGGCGCCATCGCTATCGTCGCGCTGGCGCTGGTCGCCGTGTTCTGGAAGGAATTCAAGCTCATCACCTTCGATCCGAGCTATGGCAGAACCCTGGGCCTGCCGGTTATTGCGCTCGAGGCGGGGCTGACCACCATGATCGCGCTGGCGGTGGTCATCGGGTTGCAGATGGTCGGCGTCGTGCTGATGGCCGCGATGATCATCGCGCCCGCCGTCGCGGCGCGGCAATGGACCAACCGGCTGGGCATCATGGTCGGCCTCGCCGCCCTGTTCGGCATGATCTCGGGCGTATTCGGCGCTCTGGTAAGCGCCACCGCAAGAGGGCTGGCCACCGGCCCGCTGATCGTTCTCGCGGTGTCGGCAATCGTGGTCATCTCGCTGTTTTTCGCCCCCGAGCGCGGGTTGCTCTCGGCCCTGTTCCGCCAGCGCGAAAACAGCAAGAGCCTGCGCGGTCGCCGTGTGCTGGCAACGCTTTATCGTCTCGCCGCCGAACACAACGACCCAACCTATCCGGCCGAGCAGACAATGCTGGACGCTTATCACGGCACCGGCACCGCTGCCGCGCTCAAACGGCTCCAGTCGCGCGGTCTGGTCGCCGCAACCCGCCACCACCCCGAGCCCACGCCCCACTGGACATTGACCGAAGCCGGCATCGCCGAGGCCCGGTCCGATCTGGGAGGGGCCAGCCAATGAACGCCATGCTGTCCGCCTTTTTCAACTCGCCCGACGCCATGATCATGCTCACCGGCGCGCTGGTCGGCATCGCCGCATCGGTTCTGGGCACGTTCCTCATCCTGCGCGGCGCCTCGATGCTCTCGGACGCCATTTCCCATTCCATCGTTTTCGGGATCATCATTGTCTGGATGCTCACCGGACAGGCCAGTGGCCCCGTTCAGATCATCGGCGCAGCGCTGACCGGACTGCTCACCGTGGCGCTGACCGAGCTCTTGACCGCCACCCGCCGCGTCAAGGCCGATGCGGCCATCGGATTGGTCTTCCCGGCCCTGTTCTCCATCGGCGTGCTGCTGATTAACATCTACGCCCGCGACGTCCATATCGACCAGCACACGGTGCTGCTCGGTGAAATCGGTTTCGTCTGGCTCGATACCTATGAGATCGGCGGCTATCTGGTGCCGCAGGCCGTCGTCTGGATGGGCGTCATGGCCTGTCTCAACCTTGCCTTCGTTGTGGGGCTGTTCAAGGAATTAAAGCTGGCAACCTTCGATGCGGCGCTGGCCAGGGCGCTGGGGTTCGCTCCGGTGCTGCTGTCCTACGCGCTTTTGGCGCTGCTTTCGGGAACCGCGGTTGCCGCGTTCGATTCCGTGGGCGCAATCCTGTTCATCGCCTTCGTCATCGTCCCGCCTTCGGCCGCCTATCTTTTGACTGACCGTCTTTCGCTGATGCTGGTTTATGGCGCCGCCGTCGCCATTGTCTCTTCGATTGCCGGCTACTGGCTGGCCGTGTGGTTCAACGTTTCGATCGGCGGCATGATGGCGATGATGACCGGCGCGTGCTTTGTCGCGGCCCTCGCCTTCGGCCCCCGTTACGGCCTGATTGCCCAGGACGCACGCCGCCGGGCACGGGTTGCCGAAAACGCGGCTCGCACCCTGGCCGTCCATCTGTTCAACCACGAGGACGACCCTCAGGCCAAAGAGGAAAACGTCACCGCCGCCCTGCGCGAGCACCTTCACTGGAGCCGGGCGAAATCGGACGCCATCCTCGCCAAATCCCTCGCCGACGGCCTCGTCACCAGAGCCGGCGATACCCTGCTCCTCACCGACAAGGGCCGTACCGCCGCCCGCGAGGTGCTCGAACCCTGGGCGCGGGCGGGGTAACCTGGACAGCAGCGCGGTCTGCGGTTACGGCCTACAGCCGCTCGATCGTTCCCGCCAATTCATCGATCAGGCGCGCGCTCTCGAGAATCTTTTTCTCATCGAACCCCGGCTTGCGCGACGCGATGATCAGGACTTCGCGCAGATTGCCCATGGCCCGCCGCAGTGGCGCGGGATCGGCGCGGTCCTTGGCTTCGGCCAGCGCTTCGAGTCGCGATCGTGCGGCGGCAAGCGGCTTTTCGTTTTCGGCAAGATGAGCCCGGCCCGCATCGGTGATCGCAAAGCTCTTGCGAGCACCATCGGTGCTGGTTTCTTCAACCAGACCCATTTCGAGCAGCAAAGACAGCGTCGGATAGATCATGCCGGGGCTCGGGGCATAGAGCCCGCCCGACAATGCTTCGATCTCGCGGATCAACTCATAGCCATGCCGCGACTGTTCGGTTATCAGGTCGAGCACCACCAATTGCAACTCGGCGGAATCAAAGACCCGACCGCGGCGCCCGCCACCCCGATGGTGGGGAAAGGGACCGCCCGGACCAAATCCGCGCCTGCCAAAATCATGCTCACGCATTCTCAAACTCCTGTTCAATTGGGAGTAAGATATATTTTGACTGCATCATAAATGCAAGGGCGGGCCGTTATTTTATTGCGGCGCACCGTGCCTATCGGAACACCGGCTTGCGTTTCTGGAGAAACGCATTGAGGCCCTCTTCCGCATCCGGCCCGGTCTGGCTCAGCGCCGCGGCAAGGCTTTCCGCATAGAGCCCGGCTTCGGGCGGCATGGAGGAAATGCGGGAGATGGCGTGGATGATGAACTGGTTGATGGTGGGGGAATTTCCCGCAATCCGCTCGGCCAACTCGAACGCCTTGTCGAGCGCGCTGCCTTCGGAAAGGGCGTAATGGGCAAGCCCGATCCGCTCACCCTCGGCGCCCGAATAGATGCGCCCGGTCAGCATCATTTCCATCAGGCGATCTTCCCCGATAAGCTTTGCGATCCGCACCGACCCGCCCCCGCCCACGAAAATGCCGCGCATCCCTTCGGGCATGCGGAACTGCACACTCTCTTCGGCAACCCGGACGTGACAAGCCGCAGCCATCTCCAGCCCGCCGCCCATCACTGCACCATTGAGGGCAGCAACCACCGGAACGCGGGCGTACTGGATGGCTTCCATGACCCGGTGCCAGTTGCGCGAATGGGCCATGACCTCGAGCGGTTCGCGGCGCACCTGTTCGGAAAGGTCCAGACCTGAGGAAAAATGACCGCCTGCACCGCTGATCACGATGGCGCGCGCAGTGTCGGGAACATCGGCAAAGAACCCATCGAGCGCGGCGATCGTCGCGTCATTGAGCGCATTGCGCTTTTCAGGGCGATTGAGCGTCAGGTGGACAATCGTGCCCTTGCGGTCAATCGAGAGCACATCCGTGTCCTGGGCCATAATCTTTCCCTTCTGGTCAATTGGCTAGCCGAGTGCCGCGCGCACGTCGTCGGGGATCGGCAAAGAAATGATTTTTTCGCTGTCTTGCGGATCGCGCCCCACCCAGACACGCTTTTCATGCGCTTCGATGGCGATTTCGCCTTCATTGAAAAGCGTGTGGCGGACACCGAAGCTGGAGCGTCCGAGATCGGTTATTTCCGAGCGGATTTCGACGACATCTCCGAACCGTGAAGGCCGCGAGAACTTGGCGCCCGTATCGACCATCGGGATGCCGACAATGCCGTGATGGGCGATCCAGTGGCGCTTGTGCATCTTGAAGGCGGCGGACAAAAGCGCCGCCGTGGCATTGTCGAAGAAGCGAAAATAATTGGGGTAATAGACGATGCCCGCCGGGTCGCAATCGCCGAACTGGATTTCAACCTCACTCGTGTTGGAAAACATCGCCCCCTCCTATTTCGGCGCCATGCGCAGCGCGCCGTCGAGCCGCACGACTTCGCCGTTGAGATAGTCGTTGCCGATCATGGACAGAACCAGATCGGCAAATTCCTCGGGCTTGCCCAACCGCGCCGGATTGGGGATGGAGTGCCCCAAAGCATCAAGCGCCTCGGCGGGCAATTCTTCGAGCAGGGGCGTTAAAAACAACCCCGGCGCGATGGCCAGAACCCGCACGCCGAACCGTGCAAACTCGCGCGCTGCCGGCAGGGTCAGGGACACGATTCCGCCTTTCGACGCCGCATAGGCCGCCTGCCCGATCTGCCCTTCAAAGGCCGCGACCGAGGCGGTCGAGATCACGACGCCGCGCTGGCCATTGGCGTCAGGCTCGAGCTGCTGCATGGCATCGGCGGCCAGCCGCATCATGTTGAAACTGCCGACAAGATTGACCTTGATGACCCGCTCGAACGCATCGAGCGGCATGGGCCCGTCGCGCCCGACGATACGGGCTGCAGTGCCAATGCCGGCGCAATTGACGAGGATCGACGGCGTGCCGAGCGCGGCGATCGCATCGGCAATCGCAGCTCCAGCGCTTGCCGCATCCGAAACGTCGCAAGGGAAGAACCGCCCATCGATATGGGTGGCGACGGTGGCGCCTTTTTCCGCATCGCGGTCGAATACGGCCACCTTGGCGCCGGCGGCCGCGAGCGCTTTCGCCGTGGCTGCCCCAAGCCCCGACGCAGCCCCGGTCACGATTGCTGTTTTTCCGGCAATGTCCATCAGACAGCCCTCGGATTTTCAATCAGAAGCGCAATCCCCTGCCCGCCGCCGATACAGGCCGATGCGATCCCGTAGCGCTCCCCCGAGCGTTCGAGTTCGTGGGCCAGTGTCAGGGCAAGGCGGATGCCGGTCGCGCCGAGCGGATGGCCGATGGCGATTGCGCCGCCATTGACGTTCAGCCTGTCCTCATCGAGGCCCAACTCATCGACACAGGCCAGGATCTGGGCGCCGAACGCCTCGTTGATCTCGATGCGCCCGATTTGGTCGAGCGTCAGCCCGCTCGCTTCCAGCACGGCGCGAATGGCAGGCGCAGGGCCGATCCCCATGATCTGCGGCGGAACCCCCACCGCAGCAGAGGCAATGATGCGGGCCTTGGGCGTCAGCCCGTGGGATTTGGCATAGTCCGACGACGCAACGAGCACGGCCCCGGCGCCATCGACGATGGCCGAGGAGTTGCCGCCGGTCTGAACACCACCGAAGGCCGGTCGCAGTTTGGAAAGAACCTCATAGGGCGAGGAGCGGATGTGGCTGTCGGTATCGACCTGCTCGACACCACGCGGCATCCGGATGGAGCGTTTGTCGATACCTTCGATTTCGAAGCTCTCGCTGACGACGGGCACGATTTCTTCGGCCAGCAAACCGCCATCACGCGCCGCAGTGGCCCGCTCGAAACTGCGGACGGCGAAGCGGTCGACGCGTTCCCGCTCGATACCATACTGCTTGGCGAGGTTTTCGGCGGTGTCGCCCATCGTGACGCACCCGGCGGGATCGTAGAGCGCCTCCCAGAGGAAATCCTTGAACTCGACCTTGCCCATGGCAAAGCCGTTGCGGTGCGTATAGGCGGCGATGGGATTGCGGCTCATCGATTCCGTGCCCGCCGCCAGCGCGAGGCTCACGCGACCCAGAGACACAGAATCGGCGGCCTGGGCGATCACTTCGAGCCCGGTGCCACAGATGCGTTGTACCAGATGGGCCGGCGCCTCGGTCGGCGCGCCGGCGTAAAGCCCGATATGACGCGGCGTCATGAACGCATCGAACGAGGCCTGGGCCATCGAGCCGGCAATCGTGGTTTCGATATCGGCAGCATCAACGCCGGTTTTCGCAATCGCCGCGCGGGCGGCCTTGATGCCTAAATCGATGGGCGAAATCTCTGACAGCGCGCCGCGATAATCGATGAATGGCGTGCGCGCGCCCCCAAGCAACCAGGCATCCTCGAAGGTAAGACGCAATCCCTTGGTCATTGATTATCCCTTTCTCGGCAGATCAAGAACGTCCGCGGGCACCGGTTCGCAATAAAGGGCTTCGACAAGGTCCCTGCGTGCCGCCAGAACGGCGCGCTGGTTGATCGAGCCCTTGTCGGTCACCTCACCCTTGTCGATATCGGGCAGCCCAACCATCACATGCGCCCGGGCAACATGAGTGGAACTGCCCGTGGCGCGCCGCGCCAGCGCCGCAAGCTCGACGGCGAACTTGTCCCTGATGGCGCTGTGTTGTGCAATCTGGGCGGGGTCGGTTCCTGCCGGCAAACCGGCATGGCGGGCGCAGGCCTCGAAATCGGGGAAAATCAACGCGCCCAGATGGTTGCGGTCGGCGCCGGTCAAAACCACATCGCGGATCAGGGGTGCGCAGGCACCGATCACGGCCTTGCGCACGCTGGCAAAATTGACCCAGGTGCCGGTCGAAAGCTTGAAGTCCTCGCTGACGCGACCGTCAAAGACAAAGCCCTTTGAAATATCGTTTTCGTCGGCCGGCTTTACAGCATCGCCGATCTTGTAAAATCCGTCCTCGTCGAACGCCTCGCGGGTCTTTTCAGCGTCGCGCCAATAGCCAGGCGTGACATTGGGCCCCTTGAGGCGCAATTCCATCTTGTCGCCATTGGGCACCAGCTTGATTTCCATGCCCGCCGCCGGAAGCCCGATATGCCCCGCCTCCTGCACCGGCCAGGTGGTGGTGAAGGCAAAGGGCGCGGTTTCGGTCGAGCCGTAGCCGGTGATGATCATCACCCGCTGGCCCAACTCGGCCCGTGCCGCCCGATCCATGCCGTCAAAGACATGCTGGGACAGGCTGGCGCCGGCATATTGCATCAATTTCATGCGCGAAAAGAATTTGCGCCGAACCTCATGGTCGTCCTCGAACGCTGCGACCAGAAACTCGTAGCCTTTGGGCACCGTGAGATAAACGGTCGGTTGCACCTCGTGGAGGTTGCGCAGGGTATTGCCGATTTTGGCCGGGGTGGGCTGGCCGTCGTCGATATAGAGGCTGCCGCCATTATAGAACGCGATGCCGGTATTGTGGCTCGAGCCCGCGACGTGGTTCCAGGGCATCCAGTCCAGAAGCACCGGCGGCTCGTCCTTGAGAAACGCCAGGGCGGTGCGGATCATTTCCTGATTGCAGGCCATCATGCGGTTGGTGGTGATCACGCCCTTGGGCATGCCCGTCGAGCCCGACGTAAAGAGCAGCTTGGCGATGGTATCGGGCGTAATGGCGTCGTGTGCCTGCGCCACGTCTGCGGTGACGGGCGTTGCCGCAAGCTCATCGAACAGGCGTGCGGGGTGGCCCGATGGCGGGTTGGATTTGACCACCAGCGGAACGGCATCGCCAAACACCGCATCGATGGCCGGTCCGAATTTTTCGCCATCCGAGGCATAGACAAGTCCGGGCGTGAGCAGCGCGGCGATATGCTTGAGCTTGCCGAAATCGGTGGAGATCAGCGAATAGGCCGGAGAAATCGGCGCGTAGGGAATGCCAACCCAGATCGCCGCCAGCCCGAGCAGCAGGTGTTCGATTTCATTGCCCGAAAGTATGATCAGTGGCCGGTCCTGCGACAGCCCGGCATCGAGAAGCGCCTGGCCGAGCGGCGCGATGGCCGCCACGACCTGTCCATAGGTCAGCTTGCGCCAATCGCCGGTCTCGCTGTTGCGATCCGCGACCATGAGCGCATCGGGCGTTTTCTCCGCCCATTGGGCGATAGCATCGACGATGGAGCGCGGATAGGCCGCCAATTGCTCGCTTGAACGCACATGAACAACGCCATCCGACGCCGTCTCGGCATGCGCCGCCATGTGGCCCATTCTGACCTCGCGAATGGGCGTCGATAGATCTGACATAGCCAACCTCCCAGTTGAATTATGTTATGAAACATAACTAGGCGTCGTCAAGCCGGCAATTGCGCGATTGTGGCCGAGCGGCTATGGGAGGGTCGAGGAGTTGCCCCTGATACCGGACGGCTGAAGCCGATTTTTCATGTGGGGCCTTGAACAGTTTACCCATGAACACCCAATCCATCCGTCCTCATCCCGACATATCGCTGCACCAGCTCAGGATATTCACCGCCGTTGCGCAAGCGACAACGCTGACCGAAGCCGCCAAGCAATTGGGAATTGCCCAGCCCTCCCTGTCCCAGCAGCTCTCCCGGCTCGAAACGCTTGTCGGCGCGCGCCTGTTCAATCGCCGACCTGGAGAAATGGAACTGACCGAGGCGGGCCACTACCTCCTGCCCAAGGCCGAACACGTCCTGCGCGGCATGCGCGATCTCGAAGACGGACTGATGGAATATACGTCCGGGCGCCGCATGACGATAAGGCTGGCCGGGATCACCTCGGTGTTGCGCGTTCTCCTGCCGCCCGCGCTGCGGCGGCTGCAGGAGATTTTTCCCGATATCGATTTCGATATCCAGGACATGGCGCCGTCCGACATTCTCGAATTGCTCTATGATCGCCGCATTGCGGTGGGGCTTCTGGCGGACAATTCACTGTCGGCTTCGGGCGGCGGTTTTGCCCAGATCCCCCTGCTCACCGATTCTCATGTGCTTGCCGTTCCCGGCCATCTCGATCTCTCCAGGGTGGAACGGCCCGAGCGCGATCTGCCTGCTGACCAGCTGGCCATTCTCAACCAGTCGATCCAGTTCGCGTTCGGTTCCCAGCACACCAAACGTGTCCAGAACTGGTATGAGCGGTTGTTCCCCGGCCACACCATCGTCGCCCAGTGCCGCAGCTTCGAGGTGGCGGCCGAACTGGTCAGGGCCGGCGCCGGTGTGTGCCTTGTTCCCGCACTCTCATTGCTGCATGGCGCCGAAACGCTCAAAGGCATTCGGCTCTATGCCGTCAACGCCGCGACACGGCGCATCATGGCGCTTATCCCCACGCAATATCAGCATATCGAGCCCTATCGAACCTTCCTCGATACGCTTAAAGATGCCGCGCACACCATCGTCCTGCCGCAGATCTCGCCCATTCCGCCCTTCCTCGATAACGGCCCGCAGGCGCAATTCTAGCCATAGGCGCATGGCTATGGGCTCCATAGATTGCGCGCAGCCCACTCTCTTCGCAGCATGAACGATACGGCAATCATGCCGTGTTCAAATGAGGAGAAACACTATGGCCTGGAACAAGCCCAAGCTCACTGAAATTCCTGTCAGCATGGAAATCAACATGTACGCCTGCGCAAAGCGCAAGTAGTCGATTTTGCCTGCCGCGGTTTCCCGCTATGACTAAAATCCTCATACTCGGTGCCGCGGCAGGCGGCGGCGTGCCGCAATGGAATTGCGGCTGCGACAACTGCCGTGATGCGCGCTCGGGCACGCTCGATATCGGCGGCAACCAGGCTTCGATCGCCATCAGTTCCGACGGCGAGCACTGGTTTTTGATCAACGCCTCGCCCGATTTGCGCCAGCAGATTGCCAATACTCCTGCGCTGTGGCCCAAGCCGGGCCTGAAGCGCCATTCGCCCATAACGGGCGTGATCCTCACCAATGGCGAAATCGACGCAATCACCGGGCTCTTGACGCTGCGCGAAGGCTCGCCCTTTACGCTCTACGCCCATGATCGCGTGCTTTCGATCCTCAGGGCCAATTCGATCTTCAATGCGCTCAAGCCCGAAAACGTGACCCGCCAGCCCATTGCGTCCGGCCAAAGTTTCGTGCCGGCGCTGCCCGACGGATCGCCCTCGGGGCTGGAGATTTTTGCCTTTGCGGCGCCGGGCAAAACCGCGCTGTTTCTCGAAGGCCATGATGAAAATGCCGAAGGCGACACGCTCGGCCTCGTCATCACCGACCGTTCGAGTGGCGCGCGCATGGTGTTTGTGGCGGCCTGCGCCGCGATCACCGATGAGCTGTTGGGCCTGATCGAGGGGGCCGACGCCGTGTTTTTCGATGGCACGCTGTGGCGCGACGACGAGATGATTGCCCAGGGCCTCAGTTCAAAGACCGGCCAGCGCATGGGTCACATTGCGATGAGCGACGTCATCCCGGCCCTGGCCGCTACACCGATAGGCAACAAGTTCTTTCTGCACATAAACAATTCCAATCCGGCGCTGCGTCCGGAGTCAGATGAGCGAAAAGCGCTCGAGGCGGCCGGGTGGTCCATACCCGCCGAAGGGACGGAGATTACACTATGAACCAGATAACCGCGCTTTCGGTCGCCCCCGATCTCGAGCTCGATTCCCCCGAGGCGCTCGAAACCCAGCTTCGCCATATCGGCGCCACCCGCTATCACAACCTGCACCCCTTTCACGGCCTGCTGCATGGCGGCAAGCTCAACAAGGGGCAGGTGCAGGCCTGGGCGCTCAACCGCTATTTCTACCAGTCGACCATTCCACTCAAGGACGCGGTGGTCATTTCCCGTTTCCGCGACCGGGCCACCCGCATCGAATGGCGGCACCGGATATCAGATCATGACGGCGACATCGGCAGCGAAGGCGGCATCGAACGCTGGCTAAAGCTCACGACCGGATTGGGTCTCGATCCCGATTACGTGGAATCGACCGAAGGTATCCTGCCGGCCACGCGGTTTGCGGTTGAGGCCTACGTCCATTTCGTGCGCGACCGCACCCCGCTCGAAGCCATAGCCTCCTCGCTCACCGAACTGTTTGCGCCCAATCTGCATCAGGAGCGCATCGCCGGAATGCTCGAGCACTACGATTTCATCTCCCCCGATGTGATGACCTATTTCTCGCGCCGGCTCGATCAGGCCACCCGCGATGCCGATTTCGCGCTCGACTACGTCAAGACCCATGCCCGCACGCCCGAGGAGCGGCGGCTGGTGTGCAACGCACTGATCTTCAAGACCAACGTGCTCTGGGTGCAGCTTGATGCGCTGCATCACGCCTATGTCGGCGGGCACATCCCGCCCGGCGCTTTCGTTCCGGATGCGACATGACCCAGGCAGCACCCGCATCGCGCCGCCGCATGGTGGCAACGCCCCAAAGCGCGCCACGCCTCGCCCGCGGGGTCAAGCTGCGGCACGACGAAACGCGCGACCGCTGGGTGCTTTTGGTGCCCGAACGGGTGCTGGCACCCAACGATATCGCCGTTGAAATCCTGCATTTGTGCGATGGCCAGCGTACCATCGCACAAATGGCCGACACGCTGGCGGAAAAATACGCTGCACCCGCTGACCAGATCGCGTCCGACGTGATCGAAATGATTCAGGATCTGGCCAATTCCGGGTTCCTGATCGATGGAGGAGGAAAACCATGAGCCCGACCCTCGACCGGCACCATCCCCCGATCGAAACCGATCCCAATGACGGATTGGCCCTGCTCGAAGGCAGGGGGCAGCCGATTGCCGCCCAATACGGCATTCCGCTCGCCGTGCTGATCGAGTTGACCCACAAATGCCCGCTGCAATGTCCCTATTGCTCCAATCCGGTCGAAATGGAGCGGGCCCGCAACGAATTGACCACCGAGGAGTGGAAGCGGGTCCTCGACGAACTTGCCGAAATCGGCGTGCTGCAGGTCCATTTTTCCGGCGGCGAACCGACGGCCCGCAAGGACATTGTCGAACTGGTCCAGCATGCGACCGACCGCGATCTCTATACCAATCTGATCACCTCGGCCGTGCTCATCGGCCGCGAAAAACTGGCCGAGTTGGCCGATGCGGGCCTGTCTCATATCCAGATCAGCTTTCAGGGCAGCGATGCGGTCAAGGCCGACCGGGTTGCAGGTTTTCGCAATGCCCACGCCAAAAAGCATGAAGTCGCGCGCTGGGCGCGCGAACTCGATCTGCCGCTGACCGTCAATGCCGTCATGCACCGGCAGAATCTCGACCAGCTCGAAGATATCATCGCCATGGCGGTGGATATGGATGCCGACCGCATCGAGGTTGCCAACGTCCAGTACTACGGCTGGGCGCTCAAGAACCGCGCCGCGCTGATGCCCACCATCGCGCAGATCGATCGCGCCACCGAGGTGGTGGAGGACGCCCGCGAGCGACTCAAGGGCATTCTCGACATCGATTTCGTGATCCCCGATTATTATGCCGAACGGCCCAAGAAGTGCATGGGCGGATGGGGCCGCCAGTTCTTCAACATCACGCCCTCAGGCAAGGTGTTGCCCTGCCATGCTGCCGAAACGATTACCGAGCTCGAGTTCCTTTCGGTGCGATCCAACCATTCCATCGCCTGGATCTGGCAGAACTCGGACGCCTTCAACCGTTATCGCGGCACCGGCTGGATGCCCGAACCATGCCAGAGTTGCGCCTTCAAGGAAGTCGATTTCGGCGGATGCCGCTGCCAGGCCTTCGCGCTGACCGGCAAGGCAGAGAATACCGATCCGGCCTGTGCCCTTTCTCCGCACCACAGCGAGATTTTCAAGACGGCCGAAACGGAAGCCGAAACCGGCGCCACGCGGTTTATCTACCGCAATTTTGCCGGCGGCACGCTCGAAGCGGAGCCTGTGGATGGAAAATGAGGCGGCGATCAAGGCCGACCCGCACACGCCGCTCACAACACAAATGCTGCCGGTCGGCGAAGGGCATACGCTTTACGTCGAAACTGTGGGCAATCCCGACGGCGTCCCGGTGCTCTTTTTGCATGGCGGACCGGGCAGCGGCTGCCAACCGAGCCATCGCCGCCTGTTCGATCCGGGCCGGTATCATGCCGTCCTGTTCGATCAGCGCGGGGCCGGGCGCAGCACCCCGCACGCACAGCGATCGGCCAATTCCACCGACCGGCTGGTCGCCGATATCGAAACGATCCGCATGGCATTGGGAATAGACCGCTGGCTCGTGGTCGGTGGGTCGTGGGGTGCGACACTGGCGATTGCCTATGCGCAAAACCATCCGGACCGTGTTACGGCCATTTTACTGCGCGCTACCTTTTTGGGCACGCGCCGCGAACTCGACTGGGCGTTTTCAACCGCCATGCCGCATTTCTACCCGCGCCTTCATGCCGATTTCCTGGACCTGCTGACACCGTCAGAGCGCGCAGCCCCGCTCGAAGCCTACTGGCGCCGCATCCTCGATTCCGACCCCGAAATCCATCGGCCGGCAGCCTTTGCCTGGTATCAGGCCGAACGCATCCTGTCCCAGATTGCGCCGCCAGCGGACCGATTGGATTTGTCGAAGCTTCCGGCTCCGGGCGCACGATTTCCCACCTCGCCCTTCATGGAAGCGCACTATTTTTCCAACGACTGCTTTCTCGAGCCCGACCAGTTGCTGGTCAACGCTGCAAGACTGGACGGCATTCCCGGTCGCATTGTTCAGAGCCGGTATGATCTCTTGTGCCCGCCGGCCACGTCTTTTGCCCTGGCCAAGGCGTGGCCCGATGCCAATGTGCGGATCGTCGACACGGCGGGTCATGGGCAGGGTGAGCCGGGTGTGGAGGCCGCGATAACCCAAGCCCTTGCCGATCTTCATCCCACTGTCACCAACGGGCAATAGACAGGCCCGATTGATGCGTAGTTAAACTGCGTGACACCAGCTGATCTGTTTTGGGCGTGCATGCAGAACCGTTCCTACCCCACACTCGCCGAGGCCACGAGAATATGGGCTCGGATCGGCCTCTTGAGCTTCGGCGGGCCGGCCGGCCAAATCGCCATGATGCATCGCATTCTTGTCGAAGAGCACAAATGGCTCGGCGAGCAGCGATTTCTGCACGCCCTCAACTACTGCATGTTGCTGCCGGGGCCTGAGGCCCAGCAGCTCGCTGTCTATATCGGCTGGCTGATGCATCGCACGGCAGGCGGCATCATTGCCGGTGTGCTGTTCGTGATACCGGGCATCGTCGCCATCATGGGGCTGAGCTGGATCTATGCCATCTGGGGCAATGTCGGGATTGTCGAGGGGCTGTTTTTCGGGCTGAAGGCTGCGGTCCTCGCCATAGTCGTTCAGGCCGTCATCCGCATCGGCGGCCGGGCGCTCAGGAACGGCGCGATGCTGGCCATAGCAGCCGGGGCTTTTATCGCCATTTTCGGCTTTGCCGTTCCCTTTCCCATCATCATTCTGGCAGCGGGTATCATCGGGTTTTTGGGCGCGCGAGCCGGGGTGCCAGCCTTTAAGCCCAGGATCAATCAGGGCAAGGTTGGAGCGAAACAGATCGCCGATGCCGACACGCTGCTCGGTGAAGAATCTCCAGCACATACCCGTGTCGACGCGCGATGGGCGCTTCGGATCTCCCTTGTCATTCTCTCACTTTGGCTCATCCCGGTCGCATTGCTTTTCGCGCTTTTGGGACCCGATGACGTGTTCTCGCAGATCGCGGGCTTTTTCAGTGTCATGGCTGTCGTCACCTTCGGTGGCGCCTATGCGGTTCTCGCCTATGTCGCCCAGGAGGCCGTCCAGAATTTCGGATGGCTGACGCCGGGCGAAATGCTTGACGGGCTGGGCATGGCCGAAACAACGCCGGGACCGCTGATCATGGTCACCCAGTTCGTGGGCTTCATGGGCGCCTTTCGTGCACCCGGAACGCTGCCGCCTTTGCTGGCGGGAACGTTGGGCGGATTGCTGACCACCTGGGTTACGTTCGCGCCGTGCTTTTTATGGATATTCCTCGGCGCGCCGTTCATCGAGCGCCTGCGGGACAACACGGTCCTGACCGCCGCCCTGGGCGCCATCACCGCAGCCGTCGTCGGCGTGATCCTCAATCTTGCCGTCTGGTTCGGATTGCACGTCGTGTTTTCCGAAGTTGTGGAATTTTCCAGCTTTGGACTGGCTCTCGACATACCCGTTCTCGAATCCATCAACTGGTTCTCGGCACTTCTCGTCCTTGCGGCGATGATCGCGATCTTCCGGTTCGGACTGGGGCCGGTCACCGTATTGGCCGGTTGTGCAGCGGCCGGGGTTGCACTTCATTTGGCTGGCGGCCTCACCGCCTAACCGATACGCTTGGCCCGGATCGCAATTCGCCACTTGACGCTGTATCCATATATCGATATTTCTCGATATATGGATACAGATCACGCCCTCGACGCTTTCGATGCACTTTCCCAGCCCACCCGTCTGGCCATATTCCGGCGCCTTGTGAAAATCGGACCGGAAGGCTTGCCAGCCGGGGAAATCGCCGAAGCCGTCAATGGCCGACAGAACACCATTTCGAGCCACCTTGCCGCTCTCACGCGCTCAGGACTGATCGTCTCCGAGCGCGAGGGCAGGACCATCCGCTACAGCGCCAATTTCAAGACCGCCGGCGATCTCGTTGCGTTCCTGCTCGAAGATTGCTGCGGCGGTCGTCCCGAAGTGTGCGCCCCGCTGGTCACCAATCTCTCCTGTCTGCAACAAACCGCCACGGAACCCTGCTGTGACTGACACCCCCTACTCCGTCCTTTTCCTGTGCACGGGCAATTCCGCGCGCTCGATCATCGCCGAAGCCCTGCTCAATCGTGACGGAAAGGGCCGGTTCAAGGCCTGGTCGGCCGGAAGCAAACCCAAGGGAGAGGTCCATCCCTTTACGCTCGATCTACTCAATAATTTGGGGATCGATACCCAATTTGCCCGCTCCAAGAGCTGGGACGAGTTTGCCGAGCCGGGTGCACCCGAATTCGACTTTATCTTTACCGTCTGCGATGACGCGGCCAACGAGCCCTGCCCGGTCTGGCCCGGTCATCCCATGACCGCCCATTGGGGGATTGCCGACCCTGCCGCTGCCGAGGGCACCGACGCTGAAAAGCACTATGCCTTTGCCGAAGCGGCACGCCATCTGGGCACCCGCATCTCCTTGCTGCTCAACCTGCCCATCGCCAGTCTTGATCGCCTGGCCCTCAAGTCCAAGCTCGACTCTATCGGCAAAACGCGGGACTGAACCTTATGACATTGGATACAAGCGCTCCCGCCCCGGCGGGCGGCATCGGCTTTTTCGAAAAATGGCTCTCGGTCTGGGTTGCAGCCTGCATCGTTGCCGGGATCGTGCTCGGCAATCTCATTCCCGGCCTGTTTGTAGCGCTTGCGGGCCTCGAATATGCCTCGGTCAATTTCGTCGTCGCCGTGCTCATCTGGGCCATGGTCTATCCCATGATGGTCGCCGTCGATTTCACCGCCATCGGTCAGGTCGGCAGGCAACCCAAGGGGCTTGTGCTGACCCTCGTGGTCAATTGGCTCATCAAGCCGTTTTCCATGGCCCTGCTCGCGGTCCTGTTCTTCAATGTGATCTTTGCGCCGCTGATCGATCCGGCCGATGCGCAGCAATATATCGCCGGCCTGATCCTTCTGGGCGCCGCCCCCTGCACCGCCATGGTGTTCGTCTGGTCGCAACTGACCAAGGGCGATCCCAACTACACCCTCGTCCAGGTTTCGGTGAACGACGCCATCATGGTGGTCGCCTTCGCGCCCATTGTCGCGGTGCTGCTCGGCCTTACCGAGATCACCGTGCCGTGGGAGACCTTGCTGCTCTCGGTCGGGCTGTACGTCATCCTGCCGCTGATCGCCGGCGCCATCACCCGCCAGATCCTTCTGCGCGGCGACCCGACCGACACCCGCCGCATCGACGCCTTTAATGCGCGCATAAAGCCCGCCTCAATTATCGGACTTTTGGCGACCGTGGTCCTGTTGTTCGGCTTTCAGGGGCAGACGATCCTTGCCAATCCGCTGGTCATCGTTTTGATCGCCATACCCCTTCTCATCCAGTCCTACGGCATTTTCGGCATCACCTATTGGGCCGCCTGGAAGTGGAAGGTGCCTTTCAATATCGCCGCGCCCTGCGCCCTGATCGGAACATCGAACTTTTTCGAATTGGCGGTGGCCGTGGCCATTTCGCTCTTCGGTCTCAATTCCGGCGCCGCGCTGGCCACCGTGGTCGGTGTGCTGGTTGAAGTCCCGGTCATGCTCTCGCTTGTTGCCCTCGCCAACCGCACCCGGCATCACTTTACGGAGGTCTGAATTGGCCATCACCATCTACCACAACCCCGATTGCGGCACCTCGCGCAATACGCTCGCCATGATCCGTCAGTCGGGCGAAGAGCCGGAGATCATCCAATATCTCAAGACCCCGCCGAGCCGCGAAACGCTTGTCGATCTCATCACGCGGTCGGGCCTTTCGGTCCGCGAGGCCATGCGGAAAAAAGAAGCGCCCTATACCCAACTCGGTCTCGATGATCCTTCGGTCGCCGACGAAGCATTGATCGACGCCATGCTGGCCCACCCGATCCTTATCAATCGTCCGTTCGTTGTGACAGAAAAGGGTGTGCGCCAATGCCGCCCCTCCGAACTGGTGCTCGATATCCTCCCCAACCCCGATATCGGGCCCTTCACCAAGGAAGACGGAGAGATCGTCATCGACGGAAACGGAAAGCGCATTGTCTGAAATCGATAATTTCCCCGCGCTCGCCGAGGAGCAATTTCACCCCATCGACGAAACGGCGCTGCTCTCTCCGCAACACAAGGAGCACGCTCCGCGAATCCTGCTGCTTTACGGGTCTTTGCGCGAGCGCTCCTATTCGCGTTTCGCGACAGAGGAGGCCGCCCGCATCCTGCGCCGGTTCGGGGCCGAGACGCGCATTTTCAACCCCGAGGGTCTGCCCCTGCCCGACGGCGCGCCCAAGGACCATCCCAAGGTCGTCGAACTGCGCGAACTGGCGCTGTGGTCCGAAGGCATGGTCTGGTGCTCGCCCGAGCGGCACGGGGCAATGTCGGGCGTCATGAAATCCCAGATCGACTGGCTCCCGCTCTCGATGGGCGGTGTACGGCCCACGCAAGGGCGGACGCTGGCCGTGATGCAGGTCAATGGCGGCAGCCAGTCCTTCAATGCCGTCAACCAGTTGCGCATTCTGGGCCGCTGGATGCGCATGGTCACCATCCCCAACCAGTCCTCGGTGCCCAAGGCCTTCAACGAATTCGACGAGGCCGGGCGCATGCGCCCCTCGCCGTTTTACAACCGCATCGTCGATGTGATGGAGGAACTGGTCAAATTCACCCTCCTGGTGCGCGATCGGGCCGACTATCTGGTGGATCGCTATTCCGAACGGGTCGAAAGCGCTGAGGCGGTGGCCGAGCGCGTCAATCAGCGCTCGATCTGAGGGCATGAAGGTCCGCCGCTTTCCCGGCGGACCCGATCATCTATTCGGCCAGCGGCTCGAACCGGCGTCCGCTGATATGGGAAATGACCGTATAGGCCATGACGCCCAGCGCATAATAGGACGAGGCCGACGCCTCCTCGCGCGGCATGACGATCATCTGGTTTTCCCGGCAAGCATGCAGGAAATCGCAGAAATTGGGCAGAACCTGTTCAAGATGCCCGAACGCGTCTTCCAGGGTTTCCAATGCATCGGTGCGGTAGGTGACGAACAGGAAATCGGCATCGAGTTCGGGCAACGCCTCCGCACTCATGCGCGCGAATTCGCCCTCGGGGATGGCATCGACACGCTCGGGAAATGCAAATCCCGCATCGCGCAGCACGCGCCCCAAACCGCCATAGGTGTGCCAGGACAAAACTTCCCCATTTACGCCCTGGATGACATTGACCGAGATCGACCCGGTGTCGATCAGGCGCCGGATCTGCTCGATCTGGCTGTCATACCGGCCCTCAAGAATGGCCAGCGTATCGGTCGTGCCGGTAATTTCGGCCAGCGCTTCATACATGCCGAAATCGCCGCGCACCGTGTCATCGAGCACGATGGTCGGCGCGATGGCTTCGAGCTGTTCCACCGGGGCGGTCTGCCACGGGGTCGTGATGATCAGGTCCGGCTCGGTTGCGGCGACGGCTTCGATGTCGACCGGCAGATTGCCCACAAAGGCAATGTCGGAATTGTCGAAATCGACGCCGGTCAAGACCTTGGACGAGCGGATGAACCCCTCGCCCGTCTCGGTGGTCCGTCCGTGACTGGCGACCGGATGGACACCGAGTTCGATCAGCGGAATGGTGATCGAAAGATCCTGCAGCGACGCGATGCGCTGAGGATCGGCCGGGATCTCCACTATCCTCCCGGCATCGTCGGTAAAGCTGCGCGTTTCCTGCGCCAGCACCGGCGCGGCGAAAACGATCGCGCCAATTGCAATGATTGATCTCACTAGGCTCATGATTTGATCCCCCGGTTTCTATTTTACTGTTCGAGCGGCGTGTAGTCGCGGCCCACCACATGGGACGCGACAATCTGGGTGAGCGCGGTGAGGGAATCATAGGTCGCCGACGAGGCGATCTCGCGCGGGATATAGACAATCTGACCGTTGCGGCAGGCGTGCATCACCTCGCACCAGCCCGGCAGAACCTCGTCGAGCGCCGCGCGGGCCTGGGCCGGGCTTTCGCCCCGTTCTGCCGCGTAGGTGACGAAGATGAAATCGGCATCGAACTCAGGGTAGGATTCGCCCGAGAAAATCTGGCGCTCATTGCCCTCGATGGCGTCGATGGCTGCGGGGAAGACAAAGCCGGCATCGCGCAGAACCTTGCCCAGCGAACCGTACGTATTCCAGACCTGCAATTCGCCGCCATAGGCCTGAATGACGCTGACTTGCGTTTCGGCGGGGTCGGTCAGGCCCGCGATCATGTCCAGCTGTGCCTGATAGCGGGTCTCGAGCTTGTCGAGCACATCGGTGGTGCCGGTCACTTCGGCAATGGTCCGGTAAACGTCGAAATCATCCATTGTCGAGATGGGAAAGACATAGGTGGGCGCAATGGCGCGAAGCTGGCCGACATCGGCGGTCTGCCAGTCGGTGGTAAGGATCAGGTCAGGCTCGAGCGCCGCTATGGCTTCGACATCGGCGGGCAGGTTTCCGACAAATTCGATGGTGGAATTGTCGAAATCATAGCCCGTGATCAGCTTGCCCGACCGGATATTGGGGGCGGCATTCTCGGCGGTGCGACCGTGACTGCCGACCGGAACAATGCCGAGTTCGAGCAGCGCTACAGTCAGCGAGGTATCGTGCAGCGCCACGACCCGTTGGGGATCGGCGGGCACGGTGACATCGGTGCCCGTGCCGTCGGTGAGCGTTTGGGCATCCTGCGCAAAGACAGGCGAGATGGCCAGCATGGAGGCAAGGCCGGTGGCGAGAAGGCGATTGATCATGAAAAACTCTCTTGGGATCTGGATTTGACGGTGGTGAGGTGATCGAGGCGCCAGCGCAGCACATTGCTGCCGCCGCCGTCGGCGACGACGCCGCAATTGCCCTGGACCATGTAGGTTTGCGCCTTGAGGCGGATATCGAGTTCGGTATCGCGCACAGCGGCGCGGACGGTGAGTTCGTGACCCTCGACAGGGTCATCTGGCATTTCGAATGGCAGCACGCGCACCTGACGCATGCTGGCACTGTGTGCCGCCGCCCATTCGAGCGCCGCCAGCTCGGCCACCTGAACGGGCTCGGGCAGGTCGGTGCGCCCCTTATAGGCGGGAAGAAAGACTTCACCGCGCGACAACGCCTCGAGAAAGGCCGGCGCCTGCCCGGCGGTCATCCGGCCGTAACGCTGCCGATCGGGCATAACGACAAGCGAAGCCGCAAACCGGCACCCGCCCAGATGGGTTGCCTGCACGATGTTGAATTTGTTCCGATCGGCAATGGCGACCAGTGCCTTGTATGTCGAAAAGCCATACCGCGCGCAGCAGGCATCCCGACGCGAATCCGTGCAGACAAGAATGGTTGTGCGTGGATCGGTTTGGCCGGGAAACATCTTGCCATCGGCGTAGCCGTCAATCGCGGCGATCAGTGCCGCTTCGCTTTCAAAGTCAGCAAAGACTCCCTCCGGCTGTGCCATCAGACGCGGCAAAGCCTCGCTGTCGCCGACCCGATCGACGAGCGCGACGTGCAGACCACTTTTTGCGGCATTGTGAATGGAGGCGGCGAGCAGTTCGCTCATGTCCGCCGACTCCCACCTTGGGGTTCGCCATTTGCCGCGCGGCCAGGCGAGCAGCAACACCCGCCCCGGCGCATTGCCAGTGCCCTGCAAGGGCTCGTCGCGCTCAAGACAAAGATCGCGGCAGAATTGGTGTTTGCTCATTCGGCCGCCTCTTCAAACGCAGGTGCGGTGAGGAGCGTCAGAACTGTGATCGCACCGGCAAAAAGGCCGAGATGGTTCATTGTTCAAATTCCTTGGAAAGCCTTGCACCGGATCCGCGCCCGCGGACCCGGCACCAGTGTGCAGCCCTATTGGGCCTGCCCTATGGGTGTGAAAGCGCGGCCAGCGATATGTGTCGTCAGCAGATCAAGGTTCAGCCCCAGGGCGCCGAAGGAATAGCCAAAGCTCGCATATGGGAAGAACACGTACTGGTCGTTCCTGCAGGCATGTAAAAAGTCGCACCAGCCCGGCAAGAACTTGTCCAGTCCGGCACGCACCTGAACGGGACCGTCCTGCGGAGTCGTGCCATAAAAATTGATGACAAAGTCCGCATCGATATCCTGCCAGCGCTCCGGGCTGATGGCCATGGAGCGGCCGTCCATGTCCGCGGCGATCTCGGGCAGGTTCAACCCTAGGTCGCCCAGCGCGACCGTGAGTGCTCCAAGATCGTTATAGACATAGACAGAATCCCCTGCGGGAAAAGAAAACGTAACGCTGACGGAAACATCGCCTGCTTCTTCAAAGAATGGCCGGACCGTCTCCAGCTTACGATTGTACGCTCCTGACAGGGCCTCATAGGCATCCAAGTGACCAGTCGCTTCAGCGAGTACCCTCATACCGTCGCGGACGGGATAAAGGTTAGGGTCGATGACAAGCGTTGGTGCGATCACCGAGAGCTTTTCGACCTGTTCTTCAAGCATGGTGATGATGAGATCAGGATCAAGCGCCGCGATCGTTTCGTAATCGAGATCGTTGTAAGTGCCGATAAACTCAAAATCGGCTGTATCGAAATCAATACCCAGCAAGTCCGGCACCACCCGCAGATAGGGCTTGCCCTCGGCATCGACCCGCCCCGAACTGCCCACCAGCGGGACGCCGAGTTCAAGCAGCGGCAGGGTCAGCCGATTGTCATTTTGCGAAATGACGCGCTCGGCCGTTAAGGGCACCTCGACGACACGCCCGGCATCGTCGGTGACCATGCGCGTTTCCGCCGCCAGCACCGGCGTGGCCATAAGGGCGAAAACGGCGAATATGGTTTTAATCGGTTTCATCAAAATGACTCTCCGCTAAATCTGTTCGTCTGTGGTCAAGGGCACGAAGTCGCGGGTAGCGATTTGCGAGACCAAAATGTTGAGGACGGAGCGCAACGCGGCAAAGCTGACGGCCCGCATCTCCTCGCGGTGCACCATGAAATATTGATTGTTGTGCGCCGCATGCAGTTCCTGCCGCCAATTGGGGACGGCCGCATCCCAAAGCTCGTAGATCGCCTGAACCGTTGTGCCCGTGGCCGGCCAATAGGTGCTGATCATGAAATCGGCATCGAACTGGTGGACCAGTTCGGGGCTGAGATCGATGCGCGACTCTTCAAGCTCGGCGATCGTCTCGGGCATGGAAAACCCCAGCGCGTGAATGATCTGGGTCAGCGCATCATAGGTGCGAAAGCCCCGAACCGCCCCCGACCGGGGCTCGATCACCCCGACCGATACACTTGCTGGATCGCCAATGGTTTGCGAGATCACGTCCTGGGCTGCTGCAAAGCGTACCTCCCAATCTGCCAAAAGCTGCTCGTAGACATCGAGCTTGCCTGCCACGTCGGCGATCTTGCGGTAGCGGGCCAGAAGGTCCTCCTCCCAGCCGGCGATAACGACCGCTGGGGCAATCAGCGAAAGCTGTTCGTAGCTGTCCACTCCGCCTTCCGAGAGCAAGATAAGGTCCGGCTCGGCTATGGCGATGGCTTCGAGGTCGTATTCATTGGGATCGCCGACCCAGGCGATATCGGAATTTTCAAAGCGGAAGCCGAGCGCGTCATAGGCGCCCCGGACATAGGGATCGCCATTATTGACGCCCGGGTCCACCCGGCCGCTCGAGCCGACAAGAGCGGCACCGAGTTCTAGCAGGGGCGACGTGATCTGCTCACCGCGCAGGGAAACGATGCGCTGGGGATCGACCGGGACTTCGACCTCATGACCCATGTCGTCGACAAAGAGGCGTGTTTCCTGAGCCAGAGCTGAAAAAGAGGACAGACCCGCAACCATGACAAGCGCAGCAACACGCGTCAGCCGGCCAACCGATTGAAATGAAAAGCTCATGGGTAAATAACTCCAAAAAAAAAAGCATTAGCGGTCGTCGGCGTTGGTTTCCGGATCGCCGTCCAGCGCGGCCTCGATCATCGGCACAAGACGCTCGATGCCGTAGGGCAGAGACAAAAGCGTTGCGTGCGAGAAGGCGCCGGTCATTTCCTTGCCCGCCAGCACCTCACCGCCGCGCTGGACGACATCGAGATAGGGCCTGTCGGGCAGGGCCAGCACGTTGTCGAAATTTCCATCCGAGGACACCCAGACAATCAGATCGCCATCGAGCGGGGAAAGATCTTCAAGCGACAGCGACGCCCAATAAGGGCTGTCTTCAGTCGCAAGCTCCTCGATCTCCTGCGGTGTCTCAAAACCCATGTCGCCGAGAAGCTGCGCACGGATATCGCCCGAGGTGTAAGCACCAGGATCGCCCTGTTGCCGGATGGCGGCCACCGATGCGGTCATCCCCTGCCATTGGGGATGGGTGGCAGCCACCTCGGCAAGCTGGGCGCGGATAGCGTCGACCTGAGCCTGCGCCTCATCCTGGAGGCCGACGGCCAACCCGGTGCGCAGCGCACGATCATCCCAACTCATATCGTAATTGCCCACGCCCGGCGGCACCGCAACGACCGGCGCGATCTGGCTGAGCCTCTCATAGTCTTCCGGGGTGATATTGGACCAAAGTGCAAGGATCACATCGGGGTCCGCAGCCAGGATCATCTCGAAGTCGAGGTCTCCGCGAACCACGGCATCCGGAACCTCCTCAAGAAGGGAATCGGCCCATGGCCAGACGACGCGCTCATAATCGCCGAACCAGTATTTGATGACCACCGGCTGGATGCCCAGGGCAAGCAGATCGTCGGCTCCTGATGCATCGATGGTGGCAACCCTGACCGGCTTTTCAGGAATGATTGTCGTGCCGAACTTGTGCTCGATGGTGAGCGGAAACTCCTGCGCGAGCGCGGACGACGTCGGGAATGATAAAATGCCGGCGGTCATGAGAACGCCAAGGGCAAAACGGTTCATGTCATGTCTCACAGATGCGATTTGGCGGCGGCCCGTTGCAGGAGGTAGATGAAAACGGGCACGCCGATTATTGACGTTATGAGGCCTGCGGGGAGTTGAATGGGGGCAAAGGCCGCGCGTCCGATCAGATCTGCAACCGAGACCAGAACCGCGCCGCACAAACCGGTCAGCAGCGTATGAATGCCAATGCCGCTGCGGGCGATGCGTCGGGCGGCGTGCGGGGCGATGAGCCCAACAAAGCCCAGCGGCCCCACGATAGCCGTGGCGGCCGCGGCAAAACCCACGCCCACGCAGATCAGTCCGTAGCGCGCCCATCTGACCGATGCGCCCAGACCGATCGCCGTATCTTCGCCCATGCGCAGCACCGACATGATGCGGCTGAGCGCCAGGATCAGCGGCATGAGCACAAGGCACCAGGCAAAGAGAACATGCACATCGGTCCAGGTTGCCGCATTGACCGAGCCGGCCAGCCACGACAGGGCCGACATGGCACGATCGAGATCGCCATAGGTGAGCATGGCCGAGGTGATCGACGAGATGAATGCCGAAACCCCGATGCCGAGCAAAATGAACCGGATGGTGTTGTTGCCGCGCCTTTGAAAGCTCAACGCCTGCACAAGGACTGCAACACCGAGAGCACCGCCAAATGCAATGAACGGCCGCCAGCCGGAGCCCAGTTGCGGGAACACCACGATGGCCGAAACAACGGCAAGCGCCGCGCCCTGGCTGATGCCGATGAGCGAGGGGTCGGCCAGCCCGTTTCGGGTGACATTTTGCATGGCGCCGCCCGAGAGCGCCATCATGGCACCGGCCAGCGCCGCGACCAGGGCGCGCGGCATCCTGAACTGCCACACCACATTGTCGATCGCGGCCGAAACCGTCGTCCCCGACAAGGTCGTCCACAACGTTTCAAGATCGATGTCATAGCTGCCAAGCGTCAGGCTGACTGCCCATATCGCGACAAGCAAAACGCCCAAAACCCCGACGGCGACAAGACCCCGCGCCGGCAGCCGCAGCGCGATACGCTCATTTGCCGCGCGCAGGACGACATGGCGCTCCGAGGCCGCGACGCTCATTTGGCCCTCATGCGGACGAGTTGGATAAACACCGGCGCGCCGACCATCGCGGTGATGATGCCGGTCGAGATTTCGCGCGGCGGGATGGCAACGCGCGCAATGATATCGACACCCAGAAGATAGGCCGCCCCGATCACCGCCGAATAGGGCACGATCCAGCGATAATCCGATCCCACGAACAGGCGCGCGATATGGGGAATGACCAGACCGACAAAGCCCATGGGACCAGCAAGGGTCACCGAACACGCGGTAAGAACCACGACGACCCCGAGCAATTGCAGCTTGAGCGGCCCGGTGCGCACGCCGAGCCCCTTGGCCACGTCGTCCCCCATGGCCAATGCGGTCACCTGTCGGGCCAGAGCCAGCCCTGCAATCAGCGCCACGGCGATCCAGGGACCGGTAACATAGAGCATCGAGATATCGCGGCCGGCCAGCGAGCCCGAAAGCCAGATGCGAAGATTGTCGAACGAATCCTCATTGAGCAGATGAGCGATCGAAATGATGGCGCCCAGAAAAGCGGAAATGGCTGCGCCAGAAAGCGTCAGTGTCAGCGGCGTCGGCCCACCGGGCGCCCAATGGGCGATGAAATAGACGACCAGCGCCGTGACCAGCGCGCCGAGCGCTGCAATCCACGGGAGCCAGTAAAGCGCTGCGGGACCGAAAAAGAACGACACTATGACCACGGCAAACGACGCGCCGGCCATCAATCCCAGCAGGCCCGGGTCGGCCAGAGGATTGCGGGTAACCCCTTGCATGAGCGCCCCGGCAACCGACAGCGCGGCCCCCACCGTAAGCGCGATCAAGGCGCGCGGCAGGCGTAGATCCCAGATGATCATGTGATCGAAAACCGTGGCGTCGCGGTTGACGATGGCCTCGAGAACGGTCGCGAGCGGCAGGTGCTTGGCGCCCACGGCGATGTGCAGGCCAAAAAGCACAACCGTTAGCCCGATCAGCAGCGGCAGCCCCGAAGCGGTGAGGACCATGCGCCGCGAGCCCGGCTCATGTGTGACCGCGCTCATGCGACGCGAACCGCCGCCTTGCGGCGGGCATGGGTGCCCAGCGGCACGCAAACCAGATGGCCTGTGGTAACATCGCGCACCACATGGGCATCGAGATCGAAAACATCCTTGAGGCGCTCGGCGGTAAAAATGGCCTCTGGCGTGCCCTCGCAGGCGACCTTGCCCTCTTTCATCATCACCAGATGATCGGCATAGGCTGCAGCAAGGCTCAGTTCATGGAGAACCACGACCAGCGTGCGGCCGCCGCCATGGGCCAGATCGGCCAGCAACTCCATCAGATCCACCTGAACCTTGAGATCAAGGAACGTGGTTGGCTCATCGAGCAGCAAGAGATCGGTTTCCTGGGCGAGCACCATGGCGATCCAGCAGCGCTGACGCTGCCCGCCCGAAAGCGAATCCACCGGGCGATCGGCAAATTCGGTGACCGCGGCCGTCGCCATCGCCTTTTCGACAGCGTCCTGATCCTGCCGCGTCCATTGCCGCATCAGGCCCTGATGGGGAAAACGCCCCTGGGCAACCAGCTCCCGAACCGTCAGCCCTTCGGGCGCGATCGGCCCCTGGGGAAGAATGCCCATGGCCCGCGCCACATCGCGGCTTTTTGCGGCATGGATCGATTTTCCATCGAGCAGGACCTGCCCCGCATTGGGGGTTAGAATTCGCGCCATGGTCTTGAGCAGCGTCGACTTTCCTGACCCGTTCGGCCCGACCAGTACGGTCATCTGCCCATTGGCAACCCCGAGCGAAACATCCGAAAGGATCTGTGTCCCCTCATAGCCCGCAGCAACGGCTTGTGTGGAAAGACGCGCGGAATTTGTCCTGGCGTCGGAATGATCGTCGCTGGGCATCGCGCCCTCTCGTCTTCTGGTGCCTCAAACAGGGGCGGCCCATCAGCCGGCGCGCGTCAGTGCTTCGCCTGCGCCGCCCGGTGCCCCCAAAGGCAAAAAACAACAGGCGCAGTCATACGTACTGAACATGACAATTGCAATCATATTTATGGACGTCGGTCGCTCACCCTTTCAACCGGCGCCAATTTGCACCGGTCGTCGACCGTTCGCCCCCAAGCGCATCCGGCCCGAAAAACGCCGAACGATCCTGGCTATGGTGCAGCCTTTTCCACGCTGGCGTAGCGGCTGCGGATCAGCCATTTGGTGAGGGTGCGGGCCATGGTGGGATGCCCGATAAGGACGATCCGCCCGCTTTCGATCTCTGCCTCGAAACTGGTGTGTCCCATCCAGGCCGATGTCAGGGCGCGCAGTTGGCTGACGATGAACAGATCAACGCTGAAGGCAGGATCGGAGTAGCACAGATCGGGCTCGATGCCGGGCTTGAAAATCAGCCAGTAATTCATCGTCTCATGGTGCGGATCGTCCAGCGTGAACTGGATGACGCATCTGTGCTGGGGAAGTTCGAGACGATCGATCTTGCGCCGGATGTTCCACATCAGCGTGCGGGCATCGAGATGCTGCATCGAGACCTCGCAATTGACGTTGCGATGGGCCCATTCTCCCAGCTTTTGAACCAGGGGCTCCAACTCATCGGCAATCGGTGTGGTGAAATACTCGGCGTGGCCGCTGGTTGCACCGTCGCGGCGCGTAACAAGGCCCTTGGCCTCCATATCCTTGAGCCGTTTGGACAGCAGGGCCGGCGACATGCCGGGCACCCCGCGCTGAATTTCGTTGAAGCGCGACGCGCCGGCCCACATCTCGCTCAGCACCAGCAGTGTCCAGCGCGGCTCGAGCATTGTGGACGCCATCGCGATGGGGCAGAAATTGGGGTAAACCGTCTGGCTCATGATGAACCTCCGCAATCAGGTTCCCACAGCGCGCCCATTCCGGTCCAGTTCAAAAACTATAGTGGATCTGCTTCATTTGCAGAACTGGCTCGATGGGCCCGATCTCCGCACTCTGGCACATGTCAGACACAAGGAGAATGACATGCCACTGGTTGATATCGAAGTGATCGACGGCGTCTTTGACGCAGGTCAGAAAGCCCGCATGATCCAGAAGGTGACCGATGCCATGGTCGCCGTGGAGGGCGAGGCGATGCGCGCCGTAACATGGGTGCGCGTCAAGGAGGTGCGCAGCGGGCAATGGGGCATCGGCGGCAATACGCCGAGCGCCGATGACATAAAGGCCATGGCCAAAAGCTGATCGGTACGCACCATATCGGCTTCAACAGGGAGCCGGAACGCTCAAGCAGGCTCGAGGCGTGCATGGCCTCGGGCCTAAAGGCTAGACTCTATCCGAAACTCTGATACACCTCCCCAAGCTCAGGTTTGGGGAATCGGATTTAAATGGCCCGCAATTTTTTGGTGGTGGATCCAGAAGACGGCATGAACGTCCTCAGGGGCCTTGCTTCGCCCGTCAGGATCAGAATCCTCAAGCTCTTGCATGAGCAGGGATCCCAGAACATCAACGACATTGCGCGCGTTCTTCAATTGCCGCAGTCGACGGTATCGGCCAACGTCTCGATCCTGGAAGACGCGGACCTTATCCGCTCGGACGTGCTCAAGGCCCGCAAAGGCAACCAGAAAATCTGCCATTCCAATTTCGATGAAATCCTGGTGGCCTTCAAGGACGACGTGACCCCCGCCCCCACCGGACAGATCGAAGTGGCCATGCCGCTTGGGCTGTACACCAATTGTGAAGTCGTCGCTCCATGCGGGCTGTGTACGCCCGATGGTGTCGTAGGCCTGCTCGATGTACCCGATACCTTCCTCGACCCCGAGCGCATGCGCGCCGGTCTGGTGTGGTTCACGCGCGGGCATGTGGAATATCAGTTCCCCAACAATGCAAAGCTTTCCAAGAGTGAAATAGACGCTATCGAGTTTTCCATGGAACTCTCCTCGGAAGTGCCCGGCACCAGTGCCGATTGGCCCTCCGACATCACCGCCTGGGTGAACGGCATTGAAGTGGGCACATGGACCTCGCCGGGCGACTATGGCGACAAGCGCGGCGTTTATACGCCCGACTGGTGGAAGCTCAAGGGCTCGCAATACGGCAAGCTCAAGACCTTTCGCGTCAATGGAACGGGCAGTTTCGTGGACGGGGTCAAGATTTCAAACGTCAAGCTGTCCGATCTCGATCTGGCCGCACACCATTCGATCCGCCTGCGCATCGGCATTCGCGAAGACGCAAAGCACCCCGGCGGCATCAACATCTTCGGCCGGGGCTTCGGCAATTACGACCAGGATATCGTAATGCGCATTCACAAGGCGCAATGAGACTACCCGAAGTTTGGTTTCAAAGGCCCATTCAGGGCGTTGACAAGCACGGCTATTACCATCATCTTTTCCGATATAAATCCAGATATCGGGATTCGAGGGAGGATGGCCATGAAGGCGACGGCAACGGCGCATCGCGAGTTTACGATCAGCAAGATCGACAAACGCATCTACGGAGCGTTTCTCGAACATCTTGGCCGCGCCATTTATTCCGGCATCTACGAGCCCGATCACCCGACGGCCGATACCGACGGCATGCGCGGCGACGTGGTCGATCTCATCAAGGAGCTTGACGTTCCGGTCGTGCGCTACCCCGGCGGCAACTTCGTTTCGGCCTACAATTGGGAAGACGGCATCGGCCCCAAGCAGGACAGGCCCGTTCGCCTCGATCTGGCTTGGCACACCTCCGAGAGCAACGAGGTGGGAATCCATGAATTTGCCGATTGGTGCAAGAGCGTGGGCACCGAGATGATGCTGGCGGTCAATTTGGGCTCACGCGGGCTCGATGCCGCGCGCAATTTCGTTGAATACGTCAACCACCCCGGCGGCAGCTATTGGAGCGACCTGCGACGCCAGAACGGCCAGGAAGAACCCTGGAACGTCAAGCTCTGGTGTCTGGGCAACGAAATGGACGGCCCCTGGCAGATCGGCCACAAGGACGCGGCCGAGTATGGCAGGCTGGCCGCCGAGACCGCCAAGGCCATCCGCGCCTTTGACTCAAGCCTCGAACTCGTCGTGTGCGGATCGAGCCATTCGGGAATGCCGACCTATCCCGACTGGGAAGCAACGGTGCTCGAGCACACCTATGATGTGGTCGACTACATTTCCCTTCACATGTATTTCGCCAATCACGAAAAAAAGACCGGAAACTATCTCGCCCTCACCCACAAACTCGAAACCTATATCGATACGGTTGCCGGCGTCATACAGTTCGTCAAGGCGAAGCGTCGATCCGACAAGGACATCTACATTTCGTTCGACGAGTGGAACGTCTGGTATCATTCAAACCAGCAGGACCGCCAAATTCTGAACGGCGGCGATGGCTGGCCCCACGCCCCGGCGCTTCTCGAAGACATCTACAATTTCGAGGACGTGCTGCAGGTCGGGTTGATCATCAACACGTTTATCCGCCGCTCAAACGTGGTCAAGATCGCCTGCATCGCCCAGCTCGTAAACGTCATCGCCCCCATCATGACCGAACGCGGCGGGCCCGCATGGCGCCAGACGATCTATTACCCCTATTATTTCGCCTCACGGTTCGGACGTGGAACGGCCCTGGATCTGGCAATAAGCTGCCCCACCTATGACAGTGAGCAGTATGCAGGCGTGGCCTATGCCGACGTTGCGGCCGTCCACACCGAGGACGATGGCGTCACGATCTTTGCCGTATGCCGCCACCCCGACGAAGCCGTCGACCTCGATATCGACATGATCGGCTTTCCCGGAATGCGCATCATCGACCACCAGATGATGGTCCATGACGATTTGCAGGCCACCAACACCCGCGATCACCAGGACGACGTCGCACCGAAACAGGGCGCAGGCGCCAAACTGGCCGATGGCAAACTGTCCGTTTCGCTACCCCCCTATTCCTATCAGATGATCCGGTTGGGCCGCTAAAGGGCGCCTGCCGCCAGGGGAATGTATATCCATTTGTTGGATTTATATCATATAACATGTTGACAGATACTTCGACTAAGGTAGCATAACTGCGGGAGCGCGGAGGAGCGCTTTTTCATAAAGGGAGGAGACTATGGATAGCTGGAAGGTGCTGCTGGCATCGGCTGGCCTCATGGCCGGCATGATACCTGGACAGATTATGGCGCAGGAGGAAAGCGCGCCACCAATGCAGGAACTGCCACGCGAACAGACACTGATCATTCAGAACCCCGAACAAGCCGCAACCAATCCATCGATGTTCAACATCTGGATTCCCGGCAGCGGCGGCGGCCTTTCGACAGGCCTCCAGCAACTCATGATGGACACCCTGTGGTACATCGATCCCGACGAGGGGCTGGACGGTTCGCTCTATAACAGCCTTGCCAGTGAGCCTTGGCAGTACAACGAAGATTTCACGGAAATGACCGTGAATCTGCGCGAAGGAATATATTGGAGCGACGGCGAGGAATTCACCGCCGAAGACATCGTGTTTACCGTCGAAACGCAGATCGAAACCCCGGGGATGGGTTGGAGCGCCACGTTCACGGAAAACGTGGCGAGCGTGGAAGCGGTCGATGACTATACGGTCCGCTTCGAGCTCAACCAGCCCAATTCACGCTTTCACACGACCTTCTCGGTCCGCTGGAACGGCGCGTGGATCATGCCCGAACATGTATTTGCCGGCATCGACGACGTGATGTCCTATGACTTCAACCCCCCGGTGGGGCTGGGCCCCTACACGCTGCATTCGTTCGACCCGAACGGGTTCTGGTATATCTGGGAAAAGCGTGAGGATTGGGATCGCACCACGATGGCCCAGTATGGCGAGCCCGGGCCGCAATATGTGATCTATCGCAGCATCCCCTCGACCGACAACCGGCTTATCGAGATGGTCAATGGCAATCTCGACATGATCCATGACCTCACCCCGGAGGCCATGTTCTCGCTGGTCGAGCAATCGGATACGGCGCGCGGCTGGTTCCCGGGCTTTCCCTATGCCCACCCCGATCCCACCCTGCCCATGATCATCTTCAACAACCAGAACGAGATGTTCCAGGACAAGCGCGTCCGCTGGGCCCTGGCACTGATGCTCGACGCGCGTCAGATCGCCATCGCCTCCTATCGCGGCGCCGCAACGCTGTCGGCCATCGCCGTGCCGCCCACCGGCACGCATCCGTCCGACTATCACGGGCCCATGCAGGAATGGCTGACCAATTACGAACTTGATCTGGGCAATGGCGAGACCACCCAGCCCTACGATCCGGAGATCGGCAGCCAGATCGCCCAGATGGTCTCTGGCCAGTTCGAGGACGTGCCCACCGATCCAGACGCCATCCGCACAGCCTTTGGCTATGGCTGGTGGAAGCAAGACCTCGAGGCCGCCGCCGCGCTGCTCGAAAGCGCCGGCTTCACCCGCGAGGGCAACCAGTGGATGATGCCGGACGGACAGCCCTTCGCGTTCACGATCAAGACCTTCCCCGAAGGTGTGATCAATCGCATGGGCACCATGATTGCCCAGCAGTGGACCCAGGCGGGCGTCAATGTGACGGCAGAAGCCGATCCTCAGATGTTTCCCCAGACCCTGCCGCTGGGCGATTTCGAAGCGGCCACCGCATGGTCGATCGAAACCTGGGGCGGCGATCCGGATTTGAGCTTTTTCATCGACTCCTGGCACTCCGAATATCTGGTCGAGCCCGGTGAACGCCAGCCGGCCCGCAACTGGCAGCGCTGGTCCAATGATGAGCTGGATTCCATCATCGAGCAGATCCGCGTCACCGAGTTCACCTCGGAGGAAAACCTCGAACTCGGCCGTGATTTCGTCGAGCTGATGGTCGATGAAATGCCGATCATTCCGGTAATGGCCTATAACGTCTTTGCCGCCTACGATACCCGGTACTGGACGGGCTTCCCGACCGCTGAAGAACGTCCCTATGCCAACATCGTCAACAACTGGGCCAACTCCAGGTACATCCTGACCCAGTTGACCGCGACGGGCGACGAGTAATTCCCGTGGCGCCCGGCTCAGGCCGGGCGCCATTCCCGACCCTTCCAACAGAACGAACGGGCCGATGAAGGGATATTTGATTTTCGTGTTCAAGCGGTTGCTGCAGCTTGCGGCAGTCGTGTTTGCCGGGACCTCGCTGGCATTTTTCATTGCCAAGCTCAGCCCGATCAGCGCGGTGGAAACCATCATCGCGCGCGTTTCAAATCAATCCAGCATGAGCCCGACGGCCATCGCCTCGCTGCGCGCGACTTACGAAGAACTGTTCGGGGTCAACATGCCGCTATTCGAACAATACCTCAATTTCTGGGTGCGATTGTTCACCGGCGATTTCGGCCCATCCCTGATCGCATATCCCACCCCGGCGATGGAACTGATCATGCTTGCCCTGCCCTGGACGGCGGGACTGCTGCTCGTTTCAATCGTGTTCACATGGATCTTGGGCAACATTCTGGGCGGGCTGGCCGGCTATTACCAGAACTCGCGCGTGCTCAAGGGTGTCGGCATCGTCGCTATCGGCATCCAGCCCATTCCCTACTACATCGTCGCCTTTCTGATGGTTATCGTCTTCGGCTATTTGTGGCCGGTCCTTCCCATCAGCGGCGGCTTTGCGATGAATGTGCGCCCCGGCTGGTCGCTGCAATTTGTGCTTTCAGTCCTTCACCACGCCATCCTTCCCGCACTCTCGCTCGTCATCACCGGTCTGGGGTTGTGGTTCCTGGGCATGCGGTCCCTGGTGTCCAACATCATCACCGAAGATTATGTGACCTACGCCGAGCTTGCCGGCGTCAAGGAAGGCAGGATCGTATCGTCCTATGTGATCCGCAACGCGCTCGTGCCGCAACTGACGGCGCTCGCCATGGCTCTGGGGCAGATTTTTTCCGGGACCATCATCACCGAGCAGGTTTTCGCCTATCCCGGGCTTGGAAGCCTTTTGATCCGGGCTGTCAACGGCGGAGATACGACCCTGGTGCTGGCTGTGTCGTGCATATCGGTGATCGCGGTGGCGACGGCAATCTTTCTCATCGATCTCGTGCACCCCTTCCTTGATCCGCGCATAAGGGTGAGCTGAGCAATGTTCTCCGTTTTCAAGGATCTCATCCGCTACAACATCGAGTTCGCCATAGGCGTCGTGCTGGTGGGCGTGATCACCATATTCGCGCTGCTCAGCTTTTTCTCACCTTACCCGCCCAATGAAATCTACGTGGTCTTTCCCGATCAGCCGCCCAGCGCCCAATTCTGGTTCGGAACCAACTCGCGCGGCCAGGATCTTTTCTGGAATCTCAGCTACGCGTTCCGCAGCACGCTGACCTTCGGTCTCATCGTGGCAATCCTGAGCCGCATCATTTCGATCACAGTCGGACTGCTCGCCGGCTACATGGGCGGTTGGGTCGATCGGGTGCTGATGTTTTTCGCCGACATCTTCGTGGCCATTCCCATCTTCCCCATCCTTATCCTCTTTTACTTCGTGCTCCGCGGTGACCTCAACACCTATACGCTGGCGCTGGTGATGGCGGCCCTGGGCTGGCCGTTCGACGCTCGTCTCATCCGTTCGGTCGCACTCGGGCTGCGTCACCGCGAGTTCACGCGGCACGCGGTCTTTGCCGGCATGGCGCCGTCCCGCATCATGTTTCAGGAACATCTGCCCTATGTGATGCCCATCGTGTTCTCAACGGCCATGGCCAACATGATCTGGTCGATCGGTTTCGAGGTCACACTGGGCGTTCTGGGCTTTACCAACATCAACAACCCCACCATCGGCACAACGCTCTATTGGGCCAACAATCATTCGGCCATGGTCGTGGGTGCCTGGTGGTGGATCATCATTCCCGTGATCCTGATCGTCCTGACGTTCCTGGGACTGTTCCTTCTGGCTGTCTCCATGAACGAGTACATAGATCCGCGGTCGCGGCTGCGGCGCATGGGAGGTCAATGATGGAAACGGCAAAACCCGTTCTGACCGTAAAGGGCCTCAAAGCCTACTACCAGATGGCCTATTTCGGCATCGACCGCGAGGTGCGGGCCGTTGACGACATCACGCTCACCATTCGCGAAAACGAGGTGTACGGAATCGCCGGCGAAAGCTCGTCGGGCAAAACCTCGCTCATCAAGACTTTCGCCGCAGCCATCCGGCCGCCCCTGCGGATCGTGGACGGATCGATGACCTTTACCTTCGGGGACAAGGTGATCGATCCCTACAAGGCCAGCAAGGCCGAAGTGGATGCCATCCGCTGGAAGAACCTCTCCTACATCATGCAGGGCTCGATGAGCCTGCTCAATCCGGTTCGGCGTATAAGGCATTCGTTTCACGACTTCGCCTTCCGGCCCATGGGGCTGCCCAAGACCGAGTTCCAGGCAGCCATCGAGGCCCATCTGGAGCGGCTCGGCCTGTCGCCCAATGTCCTCGACGCCTATCCGCACCAGCTTTCGGGCGGCATGCGCCAGCGCATCATCATCGCGCTCGCAACGGTGTGCCGCCCCAACTTCATCATCGCCGATGAACCGACGACGGCGCTGGACGTGGTCGTCCAGAAAGACGTGCTGGCGATGATCCACAACGTGCAGCGCGAAATGGGCTCATCGGTGGTGTTCGTGACCCATGACATGGGCGTTCACGCCAATATCGCCGACCGTATCGGGATCATCTATGCGGGGCGACTGGTCGAAGAAGGCCCCACCCGTACGCTGTTCGAAGCGCCCAGGCACCCTTACACGGCTCATCTTGTGGGCAGCCTTCCAAGGATCGGCGATTCCGCACCCCGGGTGTCGCTCGAGGGCCGACCGCCCAATCTGGCCGACCCGCCTCAGGGCTGCCGCTTCCATCCCCGCTGCCCCATGGCCATCGAAAAATGCAAAAAGCAGACCCCGCCACTCGAAACGGTGGGAGCCGATCATCGCTCCGCATGCTGGCGCAGCGACGAGGTGGGCCCGCCCGATTCACTGGCAATCCGGCAATCGGAAGGTGCGGCATGAAGGAGCTTCTCAACGTTGCCGGCGTCTCAAAGCACTTTGCCATGGGCGGATTGTTCTCGCGGGACGTGGTCCACGCCGTAAGCGATGTGAGTTTCGCCCTGTCGGCCGATACCGCGGAAATCTTCACGATCATCGGGGAATCGGGATCGGGAAAGACGACGCTGGCACGGATGATCCTCGGGCTCGAGACACCGAACTCGGGCGCCATCACCTTCGACGGACAGGAGGTTTCCGACAGCTTGTCGCGCAGCCAACGCCTTGCCTTCATGAAACGCCTGCAACCGGTCTTTCAAAATCCGTTCGAGGCCTTCAACCCCCTCAAGCAGGTCGATGGCTATCTGCGCTCCACAGCGCAGACGCTGCTGGGTGTGTCCGAACCCGATCAGATCGACGCCGCAATGGATTCGGCCCTTCAGAAGGTGGGACTGAGCCTTAGGGAAATCGCCGGCCGCTATGCCCATGAGTTGTCGGGCGGCCAACTCCAGCGGGTGGCCATTGCGCGTGCGCTCATTCCCGAACCAGCTCTTCTGATCGCCGACGAGCCCGTGTCGATGGTGGACGCTTCCCTGCGCATGTCGATCGTCAATCTGCTGCGCGATTTGCGCGACACATTCGGCGTCTCGGTGATCTACATCACGCACGATCTTGCGACGGCCTACTATATTTCGGATCGCATCATGATCATGCAGCAGGGCCATGTCGTGGAGATGGGGCCGGCAAAACCGATTCTGGAGCAACCCGAGCACCCCTATTCGCAACTGCTCAAGGCTTCCGTGCTCTCGACCGAAAACGCCGGCCAGACCTCCTTGCAGCCGGCCGACCGCGGCATTGCCCAGGCCGCATGGGAGCAGGCCGGGGCCGGTCATTTACACGAGGGCGAAGGCGGACGCTGGGTCCGACGATAGCCCAATGGGGGCGATCGCCAGCCGAAGGCTCCTCCTGGGTATTTCGGCAGTCCTCGAGGCTAAACCTCGAGGACTGCCCGGTCTGCGAGTCCCATCGGCAAATCGACCATAGCCGGGTTGCGGGAGCGGCGCCCCATGGCGCACTCGATCTCCGCCAGCAGCGTGGGGAGTTCGCCCGGCGCGAAAATGGTGTAGGCGGGAAACTCACTGGCGTCGAAGGGGGTCTTGTGGCGCCGGGGCGACCAGTTCTGCCAGATCGAGATGATCCCGAGCTCGTTGGCGCCCTTGACGTCGCGGCCTAGGTGATTGCCGACCATGACCGTTTCGGCGGCATCGGTCGGGTCGATCCCCAGCGCCGCGAGCGCAGCAAGAAACATCTTCGCGGCAGGCTTTTCGCACCCTTGCGCTTCGGAGATGATTTCGGCCTCGAAATACGCCGAAACCCCGTGGCCGCCCAAAATATTGGCAAAGCTCTTCACCGATCCGTCGGCGACCAGCACGATGCGATAGCCTTCGCGGGCCAGGGCTTCGACCATTTCCATGGCGCCGGGAATGAGATCGGCCTCTATGACGTGTCCATCGCTATCTCGAATCTCACTTGCTTCATCGACGAGAGTGTCGCCGCTGTCGAGCAGGACAGCCTTGATGAGCGGCTGGTCGGCACGCACCTGGGCGAGCACCTCAGGCACGCGCTGGCAGATAAAGGCGTGCAGGTCGGGCCAGGAGATGTGATCGAGGGTGGAAAGGTCGAAGGCAGTGCTGAAATCGAATGCCGGCATGAACGCGCGGTTCTGGAGATAACGGCGCACAGCCCGGTGGTCCTGGGCGGTTATCGTGGCGAACACGTCTTCGAACATGGCATTGATCAGAACGTGACCCGCACTGGTCATCGAGGTGCAGCTTGCCGTGAGCCACTGGCGGCGTTCAACAATGGGATCGGCGCTGGCGTGGAAGGCGTGCTTTCCCGGTTCGGAATAAAGGGTAACGCGCCCCTCTTCGAGCGGCAGTGCCCCATCGGCCGAAACCATGGGATAGAGCTTGCCATGGGCGCTGGCGTCGACGCCGACAACAGCGTCACTGGCATCGAGCTTGAGCCAGATGTGCTCGAGTTCGTAGAGATGCTGGATATCCCAATCCCACCAGATCGCGTATTCGATCACCTTTTTGACGCCGGGCTCGAAAGTGACGGCAAGGGGCGCCGAAGGCGACTGGCCGGGCGCATCGAGAACCGTCACGCCGACCTTTGAAGGATAAAACGGCTCATTGCGGGCAAACCGGATGCGCGGCGCAAGCTGGCGTGCAAGCGCGAGGTCGGAAGGGGTGGGCAGCGCCGGAACGGCGGAACGCGCATCATAGGCCATTTTTGAAGGTTCTCATTGAGTCGGACGAAGTGCTGACTGCTTAGGCGGAGCAGATGGCAGGTCTGTAACGAAAGTCTTGAAAACGATTTCAAAATATGACGATTTTTTCATCTCGTCTCGGAGACCGGCCCGGTCGAATTGCGCACGAGAACCGAATTTTCCAGAACGATCTGTTGCGCGGACGCCTGCGGATTTCGGATGTGATGGAGAAGCGTCTGAGCGGCCAGAGTGCCCATTTCATGGATCGGCTGGCGCACCGTCGACAGACTGGGAAAGGTAATCCCCGATTCCATGATGCCATCATAGCCAAGGATTGAGATTTCATCAGGAACCGCCATGCCGCGCCGGTGAGCGGTCTGCATGGCGCCGATCGCCAGGACGTCCGTGGTGCCGAACAGGGCTGTGACATCGGGATAGCTGTCGAAGATATACTCCGCCTGACGCGCGCCCTCCTCCAGCGTCGCCTCATCGAACGGTCCGGAAAAGAACAGCTCGACACCTTCGGCCAGATCCTGGGAGGCGCGCATGATGCCGCGCATCCGCTCGCTGCCCACATTGCCATTGCCCTTGGCGCCCCCGGCCTGGGCGCGCGATCCGGCGATGATGCCGATCTTGCGATGCCCCAGCCCCAAAAGGTGCCGCATACCTTCATAGCCGCCCGAATAATTGTCGCAAACAACGGCACTGACCTGGGTCATGGGCGGTTTCATGTCCGCAAAGACGATGGAAATTCCCGCCTCTCTGAGCCGGGCAACATGCCGGGCGGTTCGGGCGGCCGACCCGGTGGGCCGGATGACAACACCTTCGGCGCGCAACTCGATCATGGATTCGACATAGGTTTCCTCGCGATCGGGATCCCCATCGGTCGAGCACAAAAGTGCCCGGTAGCCCGCTTCGAAGATGGCGCTTTCAACAGCGTAGGCCAGCGCGCTTGAAAACGGCGTGCGTTGCTGGCGCAGGAACACGCCCACCACCCGCGATTGCTGCGTTCTGAAGCTTGTGGCCAGCCGATTGGGCGAATAGCCCAATTCGGCAATCGCCTTTTGCACCCGCTCGCGCACCTCCGGCCGCACATGGGGATAGGCATTGAGGACCCGGGAAACCGTGGCGATCGATACCTGCGCGGCGCGCGCCACATCCTTGATGGTAATCATGCGAGCACTCTCTCCGCCATCGCAACAGCTTCACACAACCATGCAAGGGTCCATCGTGATCCACGATGTTCGCCGTAGCACGTTTTTGAAATCGTTTTCAAGATTTCGTCACTCTTGCGCAAACTCCGGGCGCTAAACCGCACCCGTCCTTCATGGGGCGAGTGCCGGATCGGAGTTCAACCGCCGGCGCCCCCCGCGTCCATGCAACGGGTCAAACAAGGGTTAGGACTCATGATCAAGAAACCGACTATAGCCATTATGGCGGGCTATCTCGCCGCCACCGCGTTGACGGCAGTTCCGGCGGTTCCGGCACTGGCGCAGGATACGCCGGCCGCACAATGCTCCAGCTATTCCCAGGCGCCCCAGCTCGCCGATCGGGTGGCCGCGGGTGAGTTGCCTGCCGTTGACGAACGCCTTCCGCTCCACCCGCTGGTGATCGAGCCGGCCGACGAAATCGGCGTCTATGGCGGCGAGTTCCAGGATCGCTGGGGCGGCGGCCGCATCGCCGACATGCGCCATTACGGCTATGAGCCGCTGGTGCGCTGGAGTGTCGATGGCTCGGAAGTCATTCCCGGCGTCGCAGAAGGCTGGGACGTCTCGGAAGACGCCACAACCTATACCTTCCATCTGCGTGAAGGCATGAAATGGTCCGACGGCGAGGACTTCACCGCCGACGATATCCGCTACTGGTGGGAAAACGTCGAGACCAACGAAAAGATCAACCCCCGCGGTCCGCGTGATATCTTCGTGGTCAACGGCGAGCCCATGACCCTCACTGTCATCGACGACTACACAGTGGAAATGAGCTGGTCCCAGCCCTACGGCCTCCTGCTCCAGCAGCTTGCCACCCCTTACGGCCAGCGCGTCGTGATGTTCCCTGAGCACTACGTTTCCCAGTTCGACATCGACCTCAATCCCGAGGGCGTAGCCGAGATGATGGAAGAAGACGGCGAAACCGACTACACCGCCTGGTGGCGCGCCAATGTCGGATCCTATGACGACGCTGCCCAGTTCAACGATCCCGAGCGTCCCTCGGTCATCGCCTGGATCCCGACCGAACCTTATGCTGACAAGCAGCGCTTCTCGTTCGTTCGCAACCCTTACTACTTCAAGGTCGATCCCGAATGCCAGCAGCTTCCCTATCTCGATGCCCACACATGGACGTTGAGCCAGGATGCCGAAGTCGATCTGCTTGCAGCGCTCCAGGGTGACGTTTCTATGTCGGGACGTAACGTCTCGATCCCGCAGAACCGCGCCGTGTTCGTGGACGGTCAGGAACAGGGCGATTACCGCCTGGTCACTGCCGATACCTGCGACTTCAACACGGCCATCGTCTGGTTCTCGATGAACCATCCTAACGAGACCAAGGCCGAAGTGTTCCAGAACCACGATTTCCGCGCCGGCCTTTCGCTCGCCATCAATCGCCCGGAAATCATCGACGTCGTCTATCTCGGACAGGGCGAACCGTTCCAGGCCGCTCCGCTGCCCAACTCGCCGTTCTACAATGAACAGCTGGCTACCCAGTACACCGAGTTCGACATGGACCAGGCCAACGAGTATCTCGACAGGGTCATGTCCGAGCGTGGCGAGGACGGCATGCGTCTTGGTCCCGATGGCGAGCCTTTCTCGTTCCGCGTGGGCATCAATGCCGACTTCAAGCCCGACACGGTCGACGTGTTCCAGCTTGTTGAACGCACATGGCGCGAAGCTGGCGTCGATGTGACCATGGACTACCGCGCCAACGACCTGCACGGCACCTATGTCAATGATCCCGAACGCGATGCCGTGGTCTGGGTTGGCGAAAACGGCTGTGGCCAGCTTCCGCTGCTCAACGCCTCGCGGCTGATCAATGACGGCGGCACCACCCAGTGGGGCAATTGGGACAATTGGCGGGCCTGGGACCAGGAGCGCCTCGGCGTGACCGTGGACGTTCCCGAAGGCACCGAGCCGGTCGAGCCGCCGGCCAATATCGCCCGCCTTTACGAGCTGCGCGCCATGATCCCGACCACTGTCGGTGACGAGCAGACCGATCTGATGAACGAATTCAACGACCTTCTGGCTGAAGAATTCCTCGCCATCGGTATCGCTACGCCTGGCGGGTTCTACCGCTCGGTGGACAACGATATCCACAACGTGCCCCAGCCGCTGATCGAGGGCTGGTACTACCCCGGTCCGGCGCCCGCAAACTTTGAAGCCTTCTTCTACCGCGAAGACTAAGAGCGCACCCATCCTCTTTGGAGCGGCCCTTGCGGGCCGCTCCATCCCGATCTTACGAAAGACCGCCCCATGCTCCGCTTCGTTCTGCGCCGCATCGTCTACATCATTCCCACCCTGATTGCGGTTTCGCTCATTTCGTTCTTCGTGATCGCCCTGCCGCCGGGCGATTTTGTGGATCGGATGGCCATCGAGGCAGCCTCAAGGGGCGACTACATGACCCAGGCCGATATCGACGCCCTGCGGGAGGCTTATGGCCTCAACCAGCCCATCCTGATGCAATACTGGCGCTGGATCACCGACATCATCACCCGCGGTGATTTCGGCTATTCGTTCTCCTGGCAGATGCCGGTCTCCGATCTCATCTGGCAGCGGCTGGGTCTGACGACCATCCTGTCACTGGCCTCGCTGGTCTTTATCTGGATCGTTGCGATCCCAATCGGCATCTATTCGGCCGTCCGGCGCTATTCGCTGCAGGATTACGTGTTCACCACGCTGGGCTTTTTCGGCGTTGCGGTGCCCAATTTCCTGCTCGCGCTGGTCTTGATGTACGTCGCTTACGCGCATTTCGGGCAGGCGGTCGGCGGGCTGTTTTCACCGCAATATATCGAGGCACCGTGGTCGATCGACCGTGTCCTCGATCTTCTGGGCCATCTTTGGATTCCCATGGTGGTGCTGGGCACCGCGGGCACGGCGAGCGTGATCCGCACTATCCGCGCCAATCTGATCGATGAATTGCCCAAGCCCTATGTTATGGCGGCGCGCTCCAAAGGGATGGGGGAAACCCGGCTGCTGATAAAGTACCCGGTCCGCCAGGCGCTCAACCCGTTCGTTTCAGGCATGAACGACATCTTTGTCGACCTGGTTTCGGGTTCGACCATCGTCTCGATCGTTCTGGGCCTGCAGACCACTGGACCGCTGTTGCTCGATGCGCTCCAGACTCAGGACATGCACATGGCGGCAAGTTTCATCCTGATGCTTTCGGTGCTCGGAGTGATTGGCACGCTGGTTTCGGACCTGCTGCTCGCCTGGCTCGATCCCCGCATTCGCTACGCCCAAGGATAAGAGACATGAGCACGCTTCCCTTCGGCCAGGACCACGCCCTTCCCGATACCGCCACAAAAGCCGATATCGACGCCAGCAGCGCCGCCATCGACCGCACCGCCTATGAGGGCCAGTGGTCGCTGATGTGGCGCAAGTTCGCCCGCCACAAGCTCGGGCTGGCGGGCGGGGTGGTGGTGATCCTGCTCTATATCATCGCTGCGGCGCCCGAGTTCTTCTCGCCCACCGGGCCGGAAGTTTACAACGCACAATACACTTATGCCCCGCCTCAGCCGATCCATTTCCTGCTCGAGACCGAGGAAGGAACAGTCTTCCGGCCTCACGTCCGGGCTTACAATTCCGTTATCGATTACGATTCCGGTCGCCGGGTCTTTGAAACGAGCGAGGATGAAATCCATGAGGTCGGGCTGTTCGTATCGGGCGAGCCCTATCGCCTTTTCGGCCTTGTCCCGACCGATATCCACCTGTTCGGTACGCTCGAAAAAGACGCGCCATTCTATCTCGTGGGCGCAGACCGTCTCGGACGCGATATTCTCACACGGACCATCCACGGCGCCCGCATTTCCATGACCATCGGGCTGATCGGGGTGGGGCTGAGCCTGTTTTTCGGCATCCTGATCGGCGGAATTTCGGGCTATTTCGGCGGGGTCACCGACAACATCATCCAGAGGCTGATCGAGTTCATCCAGTCCGTCCCCTCGATCCCGTTGTGGATCGGGCTGGCGGCGGCCATTCCGCTCGATACGCCACCGCTACAGGTCTATTTCATGATCACCATCATCCTTTCGGTGATTGGCTGGACCGGGCTGGCGCGGGTGGTGCGTGGACGGTTTCTCTCGATGCGCGGGGACGATTTCGTCAAGGCGGCGCGGCTGGACGGCGCATCGACGTTCCGCATCCTGTTCCGTCACATGCTGCCCAGTTTCATGAGCCACATCATTGCGGTGGTGACCCTGGCCATCCCATCGATGATCCTGGCCGAAACCGCGCTGAGCTATATCGGCATCGGCCTGCGCCAGCCCATCGTCAGCTGGGGCGTGCTGCTCCAGGAGGCCCAGAATGTCCGCACCATTGCCGGTGCGCCCTGGCTCATGCTGCCCGGCGCTGCCGTCATCATCGCAGTGCTTTCTCTCAATTTCCTCGGTGACGGCCTGCGCGACGCCGCCGACCCCTACCAGAACTAGGCCCGCCCATGTCCGGCTCCAAACCCCTCATCGCCATCGACAATCTTTCGGTCGATTTTGCGCTGCACAAACACACGATCCGCGTTGTCGACGGCATTTCCCTCGATATCCCCCGCGGCAAGACCCTCTGCCTTGTCGGGGAAAGCGGATGCGGCAAATCGGTGACCGCCAAGGCCCTGTTGCGGGTCGTCGAACAGCCGGGCTTTATCGCCTCGGGATCGATCGTGCTGGATGGTGAGGGCGGCCCTACCGACCTTGTGGCGTTGGCCGAAAACGACAAGACGCTTCGCGCCATCCGGGGCGGTGAAATCGCCATGATCCATCAGGAGCCGATGAGTTTTCTGTCGCCGCTCTATACGATCGGCAACCAGATCAGCGAGGGGCTGACGCTGCACCGCAGGATCGGCAAGGCCGAGGCCCGCAGGATCGGAATCGAAACACTGCGCCAGGTCGGCATGCCCGACCCGGAGGAAAAATTCGACCGCTACACCTTCCAGCTTTCGGGCGGCCAGCGCCAGCGCGCCATGATTGCCATGGCTCTGGTAACCCGTCCCAAACTGCTGATTGCCGACGAGCCGACCACCGCGCTCGATGTCACCACCCAGGCCAATATTCTGGACCTTCTGCGCCATCTGCAGAGCGAAAACGACATGTCGGTCCTCTTTATCACCCACGACCTGGGCGTGGTCGAGGAAATCGCCGACGAGGTGGCGGTCATGTATCTGGGCAAGATCGTCGAACAGGGTCCGGTCGATGAGGTCCTGGGCAATCCTCAGCATCCCTATACGCGCGGCCTTCTCAATTCGATGCCGCGGTTGGACGGGGACTATACCGCTCCGCTCACCGCAATTCGCGGCATGGTGCCCACGCCTGCCAACCGGCCCGCCGGTTGCCCGTTCCACACGCGGTGCAGCCAGGTGATCCCCGGGGTCTGCGACGCCCAAATGCCCCAATACAGCCACGCCGGGCCCTCCCACAAGGTCGCCTGTCATGCCTATGACGGCGCCAGGAACGCCTTTGCAACCCACAAACCTCGCCCGGTCGAAAATGCCCGCGAAATCCCGGTGCGAGCCAAACCCGATGGCGCACTACCGCTGTTGACCGTCGAACGTCTCTCGAAAGCCTTTCCAATCCGGGCCGGCTTTCTCGAACGCGTCGTGGGCCACGTCCGAGCGGTGGAAGATGTGAGCCTGACGATAGACAAGGGTGAAACGCTGGGTTTGGTCGGAGAAAGCGGATGCGGGAAATCCACGCTGGCGCAGACGCTGATCGGCATTCACAGAGCCGACAACGGCACTGTGAGCTTCCGGCCCGACGCCGATGCAGCACCCATCGACGTCCTCTCGGCACGCGGCGGCGCGGCCGCCAAGATGCGCAGCGACATTCGCATGGTGTTTCAGGATCCGACCGGATCGCTCAATCCCAGATTACGCGTACGCGACATCATCGCCGAAGTGCTCGAAGTCAACACCAGCATGTCCCGGGCTGAAATGGACGCCAAAGTGGAGGCCCTGCTGCTCGAAGTGGGGTTGAGCCCGGACTATGCGGGTCGCTATCCGCACGCTTTTTCCGGCGGCCAGCGCCAGCGTGTGGCCATTGCAAGAGCCCTGGCCTCCGATCCTCAATTGGTGATTGCCGACGAGGCGGTCTCTGCGCTCGACGTGTCGGTCCAGACCCAGATCATCAATCTGATGAAGCGCCTGCAGCGCCAGCACGGCCTGACCTATCTGTTCGTGTCGCACGATCTGGGCGTCATCGCCAACATCTCCGATCGCGTTGCGGTGATGTATGCGGGGCGTATTGTCGAGATCGGGCGCACCGCGCAGATCTTCCAGGCGCCTCGTCATCCCTATACCGAGGCTCTACTTGCCGCCATCCCGGGCAAGGCGCGTCGAGGGCTCACCAAGGCGACCAGCCATATCGAGGGCCACGCCCCTTCGGGTGGCGCGAGCCGGTCCGGCTGCGCGTTTGCCAATCGCTGCCCCTATGCGGTCGAGATTTGCCGCACAGTCCTGCCGCAGTTGAACGGACACGGACGAAGACAGCCGGTGGCCTGTCACAGAGCCGAAGAACTCGCCCTCATTTCGCCCGTCCGGGCCGCCTAGTCGCCTCGGCTTCATCGAGTATCATCACCATGACCGCCCTTTTGGCGCCAGCTTTGCTGTTTTTTTCCAATGCGTTGATGCACATCACGCTGTTTACACGCTTGCCGGAGATTTCCGGTGCCGCCGGCCTCGACAAGGCCGGGCTCGGCCTGGCGCTGCTCGGCCTCCCGATCGGCACGGTTCTCGCCCTTCCCATCGCCGGTCGGCTCAACGACCGGCTGGGTCCCCATGTCGCCGCGCCGGTCATGCTGTTGGTCAATGCGCTGATGATGCCGTTTTTCGCGCTGGTGCCCGGCCTGGCCGCCGGTTTGCTTTTCGCCAGCTACAGCTTCGTTCGCACGGTCCTGGAAGTGGCACAGAACATGGTGGCGCTCGGCATCGAGCGTCGCACCGGCGTTTCGGTGCTTTCGCGTAGCCATGGTTTCTGGTCGGTGGGTCTGTTCGTGGGGTCGCTCGCCGCGGGCATTTTGGCGGGGAGCGGCGCCACACCGCTGTGGCACCAGATCATCGCCAGCGCGGTTGTCGCGCTCCTGATGGTGGTGTTTTGGGCAGTGGCGCCGCGCGATTATCCGACATTGCCCACCGCCGGCCTCAAGCGGCCGGCTTTTGCCATACCCGGCAGAGCCATTCTGCTCATCTTTGCCATGACAGTTGGTATTGGGCTGACCGAGGGGACCGTCTATGACTGGTCGATCTTTTACATGCAGGACGTGATCGGATCGGCCCCCTCCACGGCTGGCTACGTCTTTGCGGCGTTTACCATCGGGATGGGCGTCACGCGCATGATGGGCGATGGTTTGCGCATGCGCTTTTCCAATACAACGCTCGTCCGCGGAAATGTGCTCATGTGCGCATGCGGCATCGCAGTGCTGCTCATGAGTTCAGGGCCGATACAGGCGGGCCTTGCGCTTGCGATGCTGGGAGCCGGCGTGGCCTTGAACGCCCCGATCAGCGTTTCCGTCGTCTCCCATCTTCCTGGCCGCTCCACGGCCGAAAACATGGCAGCGCTCTCAATGGTCGCTCTCATTGCCACCTTCGGCGTGCCGGCACTTTTCGGCTTCGTGGCGGAAGCCGTCGGCCTGCGCATCGTTTTTGCGGCGCTCCTGCCCATTCTTGCCGTCGGCTTCCTGCTCGCCCCCGTCGCAGGCCGCCGCACCGACAACCAGGTCTTCTCGCAAGCTGTGTCCAACCAATAGTCGCTCTGGGGTCGGCGGCGCCCATGAGCGCAGGACCAGGAATTGGTCTTTAGAGCCAAGGATTTGATTGAATCAAATCCTTGGCTAAGTCCTTAATTTCGTCGCGTGTCCGAACCGCAAAACCGTTTCCACTTTTGCTGGACACGCTCTAGCCGTTCGGCTCAGTCCGGAGCATCAAGCACCGGACCCAGAGGCGAATAATTGAACAATTCCAGCCGCATGCTGCCCGATCCGGACGGGCGTTCGGCAAGAACGGTCAGGCTCGCCGGCCCGACGGGGATGATCCGCTGAGGAGGCAGGTCGATAAGCTTTTCGAGAAGTGCGCGAATGACCCCGCCATGACATACCACCAGCAGGCGATCGCTTGCCTGCAGGCTGGTCATGACGCACGTGCTGGTGCGGGAAACGAATTCGCTCCACTTTTCACCACCCTTGGGGGTCACCGTCCCCGACCGCCAACCCTGATAGCCTTCGGCATCATCGGCGCGGATATCGGCAATGGCGCGTCCCGTCCATTCGCCAACATCGATCTCGCGCAGTGCAGGGTTGGTCAAAGGCGCTTCTATTCCCAGAAGCCTGGCCGTTTCGATCGCCCGTTTGAGATCGGAGGTGATTGATGTGTCCGGGTTAAGCGCTTCAACGGTCGCTCTGAGTGCCAGCGCCTGCTCTCGCCCCTTGTCCGAAAGTTCGATATCGGCCTGTCCCTGCAGACGGCGGCTGGCATTCCACTCGGATTCTCCGTGCCTGACAATCATCAGCCGCTTCATGCAATACGCTCCCCCTGAAGGGTGAACAGGGCAGACGGTGTCTCAGGAAGGGTGAAATAAACGGCGTCTCCCGGCGCGAACCTTGGTGCCCGGTCAACGACTGCCGTGAGCCGCAGATCGCTGCGCGTTCCAGTCACCATCACACGCCCGGCAACCGGGCTCGCTTCGGCAAATTCCATGGCGATCGCGCGGGGACCGGCAACATCTGAGACCGAGAGGTCCTCGGGCCGGAACATGGCCAGCGCCGGACGCTCGAGCGCGAATGTCGGCCCCATGGCTTCTCCGGCAACCGCGATGGCCTGCCCGAGTGGTTCAACCGGAACGAGATTGGCGGGCGGGGTGCCAACGAAAGTGGCAACGAACGCCGTTCGAGGCTCGGCGACAAGATCCTGGGGCGCGCCAAACTGCTCGACCTCGCCATCCTTGAGGACGGCGACATGGCTGGCCATGGTCATGGCTTCGACCTGATCGTGGGTGACATAGATCGAGGTCGCCCCGGTGGCGCGATGGACACGCAACAATTCGGTCCGCATCTCGACCCGCAGCTTGGCATCGAGATTGGACAGGGGCTCATCGAACAAAAGGATTTTCGGCTTGGGCGCGATCATGCGCGCGATCGCCACGCGCTGCTGCTGCCCGCCGGAAATCTCGTTGGGATAGCGATGCGAGAGCATCTCGATGCCCAGCAGGGAGAGCACCTCGTTGACCCGGGCCTTGCGCTCGGCCGGTTGCATCTTTCCCACCTTGAGCGGCCATTCCACATTGCCGGCTACTGTCATGTGCGGCCAGAGCGCGTAAGACTGGAACACCAGCCCGGTGTCGCGCTGCGCCGGCTCGATGGTCCACCCGCGTTCGCCATCCGATACGGTCTTTTCCCCGAACGAAATCGTTCCTCCGCTCGGCTTTTCAAGGCCCGCCAGCATGCGTAGCATCGTGGACTTGCCGCACCCGGACGGCCCGACCAGGACCAGGAAGGACCCCTCGGGCACCGAAAGGCTGACCGATTTCACGGCATCGAAGTCGCCGAATGACTTGGTGAGATTGGAAATAGTGATCATGGCAGGCGGCCTAGTTCTTGAGCCAGGGCTGCGACTTGGTCTGCAACCGGTTGGCGAGCAGCGTGGCTGCAATGGAGATGATGAGGATGACGACGGTTATGGCGTTGGCGAACTGGGTGAAGCCTTCCGATGCATAGCGATAAGCGAGGACCGAGAGCACCGGAGTGGTTGGCGTAAAGAGCAGCACCACCAGCGAGAGATCGCGCATGATTTTCACGAAGATGATGATCGCGCCTGCCGCCAGGCCACGGCTGGCGAGCGGAATGGTGATCGCCGAAAGCCGTCGGAAAAAGCCCGCCCCCGTCAGACGCGCACTTTCGTCGAGATCGCCCGAGACCTGCTGGATCACGGCCCTGCCCGTCTGCACCGAGAACGGCACGAGATAGGCGGTGCCCGCAATGACCAGCAGAGCAAAGCTGCCATAGAGCGCGGGAAACGGCCCGATGGGCGCGCCGAAAAGTGCGATATAGGCGGCACCAAAGGCAATGCCGGGCACCAGCAGGGGGAGAAACGCCAGCTGATTGATCACGCCCGACAAAAAGCCCGTGCGGTAGCGCGCCAGAGTAAAGGCGATCATGAGCCCAAGGATCGACCCGGTGACGGCAACGACCAGACCAAGGCTGATGGTTGTCGAGGTGGCCGAAACGATGAAGGGGTTATGGAAAACCCCGGCCTGGCCCTGGGCAATGGCGGGATTGGACGCACCGAGCCAGTAATGCAGCGTCCAGCCCGAAAAGAGCGACGACGAACTCGGTGCCAACGAAGACGCGATGAGCACCAACACGGGCACGATTGTGGTCAGGGCGCAGATCAGGACTGCAATGGCGAACATAGGCAACCGGGCGGCGCCGAGTTCGAACCGTTTGGCACGTCCACCTTTGCCGGTAATCGTGGCATAGGAGCGCCGACCGGAGATAACCTTGTTTCCGAACCACAAAAAGAACGCCGAGACGACGATCAGGAGAATTGCGATGACATAGCCGCGCGCCGTCTGGCCGATTTCGATCATGCCGAACAGGCGTGTGGCCATGGTCTGCATGCGCACTGGCAGCCCCAGAAGTGCCGGCGCGGCAAAATTGGATACGGCCCCGGCAAAGGTCAGCGAAGCGCCAGAAACGATGGCTGGCAGAGCGACGGGCAAGATGATGCCGGCAAAGATGCGCCCGCGTTTCGCGCCCGTCATCTGGGCGGCCTCGACCAGATCGGAATTGACGGTGGCAAGGGCGGCAGCGATCACGGTGAATGCCAGCGAATAGTAATGCGCGGTGAGAACGATGAAGGTGGGGACCATGCCCCAGCTGAGCCAGTCCGGGACGGCCAGCCCCAGCCCTTCGAGAAACCCGGTCTGCCCGCCCACCCGGCTGTTGCGGAACAACGTGCCCCAGGCCAGGGCCGTGGCAAAGCTCGGAATCATGAAGGGGAGCGTCGCCAAAAGTCCGATCGTGCGTCGGAAGGGGACATCCGTCATCACCACCAGCCAGGCCAGAAAGCCCCCGATCAGAACGCATCCGCTGGCCACGCCGACGCCCAGGATCAGCGTGTTGGTGAGCGGCACCCACAACAGATTGCGCGAGAGCGGGCTGACAACGACATCGCTCCAGGCGGCAATGGTTTGCGGCGCCAGCGTTTCGAACAGAATACGCAGCAGCGGTCCGGCAATGAGCGCACCAATAACCAGAAGAACGCCGAGCTTGAGCGGCAGGCCTTGCGGCACAGCGTAGCGTGCCCGCCCAGCAAGAGAGGAAAAAGTGGTCATGAACGGTTTCCGTTTGAGCGCCCCGGCAGATTAACCGCCGGGGCCGATGCGGTTTTCAATTATTGCAGGATGAGGACCATATCGGCCACATCCTGACGGATTTCCGCGGTTGCAGCGGGATCAATACGCCACGCGGTAAAGTCTTCGAGCGGGACGGCGTCAGGATGGCTGACGATATCGGTGCGCGTGGCATAGTCACCCGCCACGTAGAACGGCGCGAAGCCTTCGCCACCGGTCTCGCTGTCGTCGCCCATCAGGAAGTCGATGGCCAGCCTCGCTGCTGCGGGATGTTCGGCTTCGGCCGCGAGCGTTAGCAACGCGGGGAAGATGATGCCGTTGGACGGCGCGACGTCATTGGCGACTTGGAGCGCCCAGCCTTCGTCTTCATTGTCTCGGCGATCCGAATAGGACGTAAAGCCGATCGGCGGGTGGGCCTGGTCAAGCGAGCCGATTGCGGCGTTGACGTCGTCGGTTGACGACACCAGCACGACGTCGTTGGCGAACAGATCGGTGATGAACTGCATGCCGGCATTTTCGATTCCGGAATCGAGCGCGATCGGTTCGCCGAACTCTGCTTCGTAGGCCGCTGCCATGTCATCGGAGCGGAGCACGAACTCAACCATGAGATCGAGATAGTCACCCCGCTGCAGCGGATCGACCATCACGACGCGACCGCTCCACTCTTGGCGGGTCAGGTCCCAAAGGCTATCGACCGGCGCGCCATCGGGATGGGCTTGCTCATTATACATCAGGACCTTGGTGGAAAGCCGCTGGGCGAGAACTGGCGTGGAAAACTCATCGGGAACACGATCGGCCACCCGGGGCGGCACATAGGCTTCGATCAGCCCGGTCTCGAGAAGTTCGGTGAGAACCACGGGAGCATCGGAAATATAGACGACATCGGCAGACGCGATGCCAGCCGCCGATTCAGCGCGCAGCCGGGCAATCTGCTCGGTGGAACTGGCGTCATAGCCCACCAGGTCGATGCCGGGATATTTCGCTTCGAATGCGGCCTCGACCGCCGCGATGCGGCTTGTGAAGGAATAGACCGTAACGGTTCCTTCCTGCTGCGCCAGCGGCAGAAGTTCTTGGGCACTCATGGTATCGAGATCCTGCGCCAGGGCTGGCGCAGCCAAAAGGCCGATAGCGGCCGATGAGAGAAAAATCTGCTTGAGGGTCATGTGTCCTGTCCTCCGGTTGGTTGCGGTCCGGCATTGCCGGCCCCTCCTCGTGCACACATAATTGCAACATCTGCATGACGTGCAATTTAACTTGCAGAAACTTGGCGTGCGAAATTCCGGCGTCCTCCTCCACACCGCTTGCCGCTAGCGCGACTCGAAATCGCTGATAAGTTCGCCCAGCGTCTCCAGCCGCTCGAGCGTCGTATCCCGGTTCATCTTTGCCATTGTCAGAACCAGGGCATTGGTAATGGCCATCGGCACGGTCAGCGTCTGGAAGCTGTCATTGGAGCCTGACCGCGGTGCCGAGAGCAACAGATTGGGCGCTGGTGTGAGAGCCGGTCCCAGCGAACCCGAAACCGCCAGCGTCCGCGCACCCACCTTGTGCGCCCGCTCGATCAGCGGCGCATAATGGCGCGGTTGGCGCCGAAAGACGAAGGCCACCACCACATCCTCGCTCCCCAGACCGAGAACCTGTTCGGCCAGGTCCCGTCCATCGCCCGAGAGAACCTCGACATCCGCACCCATGCGTAGCAGCCGTCGCTCGAGCATGACCGAGAGCGTCACGGCGTTGCCGCGCGAAAAGATAAAGATGCGCCGGGCGCCGGTGAGCAACTGCGCTGCCTCGGCAATCCGGTTTGAGTCGAGATAGCTTGGCAACGCCGTGAGCGCTTCGATCTCCCGCGCAATCAGTTCACCGAGCAGATCGCCATCCCCAGTGGCTTCCAGGGTATTGCGCACGCGCAAGGCGGGATCGGCCTTGACGATGAACTCCTCGCGAATGGCATCGCGAAATCCAGCATAGCTCTGAAATCCCAGTTTCTTTGCCAGACGAGACGCAGTAGCCTCGTGCACGCCGGTGCGTTGTGCTAGACTCGATGCCGTTCCAAGAGCGACATCACGCGGCTTGGCGATGATCTCCCGCACAAGCAGATGCTCTGCCCGGGTCAAATCTTCCGCCACCGATTGCACGCGTTCGAGTATCGACATCGCTCCTCCTGAGGAGCCTGATACCACGGTGCAAGTTTACTTGCAATAAAAAATCGTAACGCAAGCCACCTTGCACAAGGTAGCCCGTGGCGCGCTCGGGACCGGATGCTGTTTGTGCCTTCCCAGCGGCGGCATTTGCGCTCAGCCTAGCCTTGACCGGTAAAGACCTCGCGCAATGTTTGCCAGCTTTCCGGGTCCGGACCAAGGAGGAGATATCCCTCAGTCTCGCCAGGATGATAATCCTGCCCACCGAGCAGGCCGGCGTGACCGCCCGCCAACTGGTGGATCAGCACGCCGGCGGCGTGATCCCAGGGCTTGAGGCCGGCATTGAGCGAAAAATGCAGGCTTCCCTGGGCGATCAGCCGATACTCGTAGGCCGAGCAGCGAAAATTGGTGGTCCGCTGGAACCGTGCCGAGCGCCTGGCCAGGTCAAGCTGTTCGTGCTTGGGAAAAAGCGGCTGGGCGACAAAGCCCGACATGTCCTCGACGGCGCGCGCCGCCGCAACCCTGAGCGGAGCCTCGGCTCCGTCGTGCGCTCGGTAGAAGGCGCCCTTGTCCGCCCGCCCATAAATGAAATCACCGGTGAGTGGATAGTGGATAGCCCCAGCGATGGTGCGGCCAAAATGGGTTATTGCCACCATCATGCCGAAGATCGGGACGCCATTGGCGAAATTCCAGGTCCCGTCGATCGGGTCTATAAGGATGCCGATCTCCGCACCCGCCAGGCCCGAAAGCACAGCCGGATCGGCCGCCACGCCCTCCTCGCCCACGACCACACCCCCCGGGAACACCCTTTCAAGGGCGCGGGAAAGCAGCTCTTCGGCCGCTTCGTCCGCATCGGTCACCAAATCATATTCGTCGGCCTTTGCCCTGATGCCGAGATCGGCACGCCCGGTAAAGCCGGGGATAACGATCTTCCGCCCCACCTCGGCCAAACCGGCAAGAACGGCCTCCAGTGCGCTATTGTCCACGATCATGCTCAAGAGGCCCCCCGCAGATACGCTTGCAATGCCTTGGGCTCGTCGGTCTGTATGATACTGACCCCTGCAGCGATCAGCTTGCCCCAGATACCATCGGGATGGCGCAGGGCCTCGCTGTCCCTGAACCCTGCCGAATTGACCGGATCGAGGGTATTGACCCAAACCGGTATGCCCGCGCTGTTGAGCCGCTCGGCCTGCTCGGCCAGCGCTGTCAGATCGGAAAATTTGGCCTCGCACATGAATGCGCCCGATGCGATGACGTTGCGAGCGCTCTCGTCGCCTTGCCCGTTGAGGAAACGCGCCTTGGCCATGAACGGAACGTCGCTGCCCTCTATATGAGCCCGCACCCATCTCATTTCGGCCTCGGTATCCACATCGGCCTTGAGATCGACTTGGCGTGAAACGCCCATCTGTCTTGCAAGGGCGGCAGCATCTTCAAACAACGAGAGATCCTTGAGATCGAGGTCGATGAATATCCGCCCGCGCGTTGTCTCGAACACCTGCGCGAGGCTGGGAACCGTATAGGCCGTCATGGCAGCCCCTGTGCCACCGTCGGCATTTCGCAGCGTGATGGCTCCAAGTTCTGCCAGGGTAAATTCCTCAGGCATGCGCGCTATGCCGGCCATGCGCTCGAGCGTGTCGTCATGCAGCAGGAACAGCTGCCCGTCGGCGCTCCTGCGGACATCGATTTCCACGATCTCGTAGCCGTTTTCAATCGCCGCCTCGATGGCAGGAATGCTGTTCTCAGGCGCACCATGCCAGGCGCCACGGTGAGCAACGATAGCGCAGTCGCGGTCCGAACCGCTGATGAAATCGACGTAGTCTGACACTCAATTGACTTTCTTTTTGACTGAGAGGGATTTGCCCGTCTGCACATCGAAGAGATGAATGTGCTCGGGGGGAAATTGGAGTTCGAGTTCGGTCCGACCGTAACCGAGTTCGTCGCCGAGCTGGGTGGCGATGGTGAAGGTTTCGCCCGACGCCAGCGAGACATTCAAGATTTCGTGGGAACCCAGATGCTCGCGATAGTCGATGCGTGCCCTGAAGGTGGGAAACGAGGATCCCTGCGCATCGATGGCAACGTGTTCGGGGCGGATCCCGAGCAGCACGTCGCCCGTCGTCGATGACGGCATCACGGCTTCACCATTTTCGAGACACAGCTTGGCGCCGTCGCCTCGAACGCGAAAGATGTTCATGGGCGGAGACCCGATGAACCCGGCGACAAAGGTCGAGGCTGGATTGCCATAGACCTGCCTGGGTGTATCGAATTGTTCGATCTGGCCCTTGTTCATGACCAGTATGCGGTCCGCCAACGTCATCGCTTCGGCCTGATCGTGCGTAACGAAAACAGTGGTCGCGCCGATCCTGCGGTGAAGCTCGGCCAGCTCGATCCGCATCTCGTGGCGCAGCTTGGCGTCAAGATTGGACAGCGGCTCATCAAAGAGCAGCACCGCCGGCTCCCGTACGATCGCCCGCCCGATGGCAACCCGTTGACGCTGTCCGCCCGAAAGCTGGCCGGGGCGACGATCGAGATAGTCGGAAAGCGCCAGCATGGCCGCCACGGCCCTGACGCGCTCCGTGCGCTCGGTCTTGGGGATACCGGCAACCTTGAGGCTGTAGGCGATGTTTTCGCGCACGCTCATATGGGGATAGAGCGCGTAGTTCTGAAACACCATGGCACAACCGCGCCGCTTGGGTTCGAGATCCTGCACCTCCTGGCTGCCGATGCGGATCTTGCCGCTCGACACCTTTTCAAGCCCGGCAATCATCTGCAAAAGCGTCGACTTTCCACATCCCGAGGGCCCCAGGATGACCGTGAACTCGCCTGCGGCCAGTTCGACCGACATCGAGGGAATGACCTCATTGGTCTCATAGCTTTTGCTTATTGCGTCGAGCTGGATGCGCGAGGCAGCCGCTCGCAGGGTGGTTGCGAGTTCGGTCACATTATTTCTCCGTAAGAACGAGGCCTTGCACCAAAAAGCGCTGCAGCATGGCCACCATGAGCAGCGGCAGGATGCACACGACGACGGCGCCGGCCATGATCAGGGGATAATCGGGAATTTCACCCGAGCTGTCGGGTGAGAGCCGCGCGAGCCCGACAACGGCGGTCTGCATATCCGGTGTCGAGGAAGCGACCAGCGGCCACAAATAGGTGGTCCACCCGCTCAGGAACATCATGATGAACAATGCCAGCAGCGGCGTTTTGGTTAGCGGCAGCAGGATATCCCACATGAAACGCACCGGTCCGGCACCATCCATCTTGGCCGCCTTGACGAGGTCGGCGGGCATGGAGCGGAAATACTGCCTGAACAGGAAGGTCCCCGTGCCGGTCGCCATGATCGGAAGCACCAGCCCGATATGGGTGTCGAGCAGGCTCAGCTCGAACTGGACCGGGTGCCCCAGGACTGCGACAAAGAGGTTTGTCAGACCGGTGACGTCGAACAGGGCGTTGATGGGCGAAAAGATATTGGCAGCCACCTGGTAGGTGGTGATCACCCGTGTTTCGAGCGGCAGAAAATTGGTCGCAAGGATCACCGCGAAAATCATCGTCCCATAGCGAATGCGGAAATAGACGATGGCAAAAGCCGCAAGAAATGACAGCGCACACACGCCAACCGCATGAAACAGCGCGACGAACAGGCTGTTGGCAAGCTGGATGGGAATGCGGGTTTCGGTGAAGATCCGGACCACATTGGCAAGCAGCTGATCGCCGGGGATCAACGCAACGCCGTTGGACACCACATACTGATAGCTCTGGCTCGCGGTCATCAACGTGATGTAGAGCGGGCCCAGAATGTAGATCATGCCGGCAAGCAGCAGCGCGCTGGCCGCGATGTTGAGGGAGCGGGCATTCTCGATCATCGCCCTACCTTTCGTATTTGACGCTGCGTTCGAACAGCGCGAACTGGGCGAGCACGAATAAGAGCACCAGAACCATCAGGATGGTGGTCTGGGTCGCAGCGCCCGACAAATCGTAGCCGCGGAAACCGTCGACAAATATCTTGTAGACAAGAAGCGTTGTGGCCCCGCCCGGTCCGCCCTGGGTCATGCTGTCGATAAGCCCGAAGGCCGATGTGATGCTCTCGGTGTATTCGAGCACCATCGCGAAAAAGATCTGGGGCATGATCAAGGGGATCTGGATGTCGATGATGCGGCGCCATGGCCCTGCCCCATCCATCGCCGCAGCCTGGTATTGCGTGCGCGGTATTGATTGCAGTCCGGCCAAAAGGATCATGAAGTTGAACGGAATGCCGCCCCAGACATGAGCGATAATGAGCATGGTGAAGGCATCGGCGCCATCGATGCCGGGATTCCAAAGGCCGGGAAAAAGCCCATTGAGAGGAGCGAGAATGCCCACGAAGGGATTGAAGATGAAGTTGAATACAACCCCGATCGAGGCCCCTGCCACGGCCTTTGGCCAGATCAGGACATTGCGCGCCGGATGGGCCAGCCTGATATGACGGTCCGCCGCCACTGCCAGAAGAAGTGAAACCGCCACCGCAATCGTGGGGCCGATGACCATGAAGACAACCGTTTTGTAGGTCGCCGACCAGAATTGGGGATCGGACAGGACCCGGGCATGGTTGTCCCACCCCACAAACATCGACCCGCCGCCGAACGGCCGCTCAAGAAAGAACGACCAGTAAAAGGCCTGAAAGACGGGGATGTAGAAAAACAGGGTGACCAGCGCCAGCATCGGGGCAGCCAGCAGCAGCGGTAGCCATCTGTTGGGAAATAGCGTCGACATTGTCTTGTCCGTTCGACCGGGAATGCGCGGCCGCCGGGACCGCGCATTCAGGCTTTATCTCGCAGGATTGATCAGGGCAGTTCGACGCCCTGGTAGGTCTGCTCGAAGCGGCGAAGCAACTCGTCACCGCGCATCTTGGCGGTGTCGAGGGCCGCCTGCATCGGCTGCTCACCGTTGAAAGCCCGCTGGGTCTCTTCGCTGAAGATCTCGCGGAACTGGACGTAAAAGCCCAGGCGCACGCCGCGGCTGTTGTCGTCGCCGGGCATGTTGAGGGATTCCACCCCGGTCCGCGCCGTTGCGAATTCGGGCTCGTCGAGCTTGCCTTCGGCTTCGAGCTGGTCGAGCGCACTTGTCGTCACCGGTACATAGCCGGTCATGCGGGTAAATTCGATCTGCTGGTCGTCCTGGCGAAGGAAGTTAAGGAATGCCTTTGCCGCTTCGACTTCTTCGTCGCTGTGACCCTTCATGGTCCAGATCGAGGCGCCACCGATCAGGGTGTTGTGGCGTTCATAGCCTTCGTACATCGGAGCATAGGCAATCTCGACGGCGTCGCCCAGCGCCGCATAGGCGGCGGCATATGAGCCGGTGGAATTTTCCATCATGGCGCATTCGCCGGCGTTGAAGGCATTGGTATAATTGCCTGCTGCGGTATCCTGGTTGAGGCGAACAAGGCCCTGGTCACGCCATTCGACCAGATTGCTCAGATGCTCGGCGACGACACCCTGATTGAACAGATATTCGGCATCCAGACCACCATAGCCATTGTTGTTGGACGCGATGGGCTCGCCGTGGCGTGCGGCAAACTGTTCGAGCACTCGCCAGGGATGACCGTCGGTTACGAAGGGGCATTCGTGACCGGCGTCCTTGAGGCTTTGCGCAACCGTGATGACCTCTTCCCAGGTCTGGGGCACTTCAGTCACGCCCACTTCACCGAGCTGATCCATATTGGCATACATGATCAGGGTCGAGCCGTTGTAGGGCTGCGAAAACAGCTCGCCGGTCGATGTTTCGTAATACGAGCGGGCGCCATTGATGTAGGAGTCCCAATCCACGTCCGGCATGATGTCCTGCACCGGGACGACCGCATCCGACAGCATCAGATCGAGGGTGCCGGCGTCAAAGAACTGGATCAGAACGGGGCTGTTGCCCGAGCGGTAAGCGGCGATGGCCTTTTGCATTCCCACTTCATAGCTGCCCTGGCCGACGCACGATACCGCGTGGTCGTCCTGGGCGCCATTGAAGGCGTTGCAGGCATTCTGGATGGCCTCTTCGGCGGTGCCGGTGTTGCCATACCAGAATTCGATATCGGTCGCATTGGCGGCGCCGGTACCGGCCATGAGAGCTGTAGCCGCAAGGGCCAGCATGGAGGTTTTCATGATGGTGTCTCGTCTTTTGAGCTGAAATCCGGGCCCCTTGTTTGGGGCATCGATTAACTACACTTTGAGTGTAACAATGAGGTGACATCCGCTTCCACGTACCTGAAAGAGACCGGATTTGGTGTCTGATTTTCAACGCAAGACCTTGCAAACGCTCGGAAATTGGGAAAGAATGAAATAATTATCACACGCTCTGTGTGATATAAGGACGATTGGGATGGGTGGGGCATGGCCTATCTGCCGCGGGCATTGATCGAACCGGCATTCTTGCGGCAACTGCCTGACGAGGTGGTGTCCTCGAACGAACGCAACATTCTCAAAATGGTCTGGCGCCAGAGCGGGATTTCGCGGTCCGAGCTTTCGGGCATGAGCGAACTGACCCAGCAATCGGTCTACCGCATCGTCGACGGGCTGACCGAGCGCGGGCTGCTTGTGCTCGGATCGCCCAAACCGGGCCTTGGTCGCGGACAGCCAAGTCCCACCCTCAAGTTCAATGGCCAATATGCCTACAGCGTCGGGATTTCCATCAACACCGACATCATGGGCATCTGCATCATGAACTTTGCGGGCAAGATCCTGGCCGAAGACCGGCTGGCTTTGGATGGCAAGAGCATGGACGATGCGCTCACCCATGCCCAAAGCATCCTCGACATGCGCTCGAGCAGCCTTGGGCTCGACCCGACGCGTCTGTTCGGCATCGGGTTTGCCATTGCAGGCTTCCGCGTTTCAGGGACCACCTTCAATGCCCCGTTGCCCCTGCACGAATGGTCGCTGATCGAACTTGGTCCCCTGCTGTCCGGGCGCTTCGGAAAGCCCGTCTGGGTGCACAATGGTGCCAACACCGGTGCCCTGGCCGAGGCCATGTTCGGCGTCGGCAAATACATCCGCGACTTTGCCTACCTCTCATTCAACTATGGCTTCGGCGGCGGTCTGATCAGCGATGGCGAACTTCTGCTCGGCGGAAACGGCAATGCGGGCGAGTTCTCGGGCGTGTTCCACGCAACCGACTCCCCCAACCGCCCCGCCCTGCAATATCTGATCGCCCAGCTGCGCGAGAACGGCATCGACATTCCCTCAATCAGCTACATGCGGGAACATTTCGATCCGAACTGGCCCGGCGTCGCCGAGTGGGTCGAGCGGGTGGCACCCATGCAGGCCCGCCTTGTCAATGCGATCTCGGCGGTATTTGACCCATTGGCGATCGTTTTTGGTGGCCAGGTGCCCAAAGCTCTGGCCGTCATGCTGGTCGAGCGCTCAATCAGCTACGCCCAGCCACGCTATGGTGTGCGCAAGCCCAATCCCAAGCTTATCGTCTCCGATATCGACCGCGACGCCTCTGCAATCGGAGCGGCAATCGCGCCCTTCAAGGCTGAATACTACTAGAGCGTGTCCAGCAATAGTGGAAACGGCTTTGCGGTTCGGACACGCGACAAAACAAGGGTTTAGAGCCAAGGATTTGAGTCAATCAAATCCTGAACGGCTCTAAAATGCGGTCTCATCAGGTTATCCTCAGGCTCGCCACACTCCCGCTGAAGGAAAGATTCGACGATGTTGCCACCCGCCGCTCATTACGTTCCGGACTATATCGATCGAACCCATGAACTCGCGCTTTTGCAATCGATCGACAAGTCCGCGTGGCTTGGGGACCTCAAGCGGCGTGTTCAACATTATGGCTTTCGCTATGATTACAGGGCCCGACGCGTAACAAATAAATCCTATTTGGGCCCGTTGCCTGATTGGTTGTCTGCCCTTGCCGACCGACTGATGAAAGATGACATTTTCCGCGCACGACCTGACCAGGTGATCGTCAATGAATATTGGCCCGGCCAGGGGATCGCCCCTCATGTGGATTGCGAACCCTGCTTTGGTGAGACGATTACGTCTCTTAGCCTGGGCTCGACGTGTTCGATGGAATTCTCACACATCCAATCCGGGCAGTCGTTAAGCCAGTTTCTCGCTCCACGCGGTCTGCTCGTGCTGAACGGCGAAGCCCGGTTCAACTGGACCCACGGCATCCCTGCTCGTAAGTCGGATATGGTCGGTGGCAAGAAAGTTCACAGAGAGCGGCGGGTATCGCTGACGTTCCGAACTGTCGTCACAACACAAGCGCTCTGATTGCGACATTCGAACTTGTACATAAAGCCCTGCCTCAAGACCTCACATACACCGCCCGTCGCTAACCACCTGTAATATAAAGAGAAATTTTGGTAGCGGAGGAGGGACTTGAACCCCCGACACGCGGATTATGATTCCGCTGCTCTAACCAGCTGAGCTACTCCGCCCCTTCAGGGCTTGGCCGCGCGGGGCGGCCGACCGTCGGCGCGAGGGGCTGACGGCACGGGGCTTATTAGGGACCGGCGTTGTCTCTGTCAAGCGCCACGCTGCCCCCTTTTATGGTTTCCATATAGTGCCTGACGGCATCCAGGTCGCGCGCGAAAGCCTTCCGCTCCTGGGCGGCCTTGGCCCGGTCGGGCATGCGCAGCAGATAGGAGGGGTGAACGGTCGCGAAAACCTTTGTCCGGTCGATCCCCACTTCGGGCATGACCGCATCGAGCACCCTGCGGCGCGCCCCACGAAGGGATTGCCCTCGATATCTTCCCGGTCGCTCGGTTGCGCCAATATTTACGTGGCATTTCGGCGGTCATGGCAGAAACCTTGAGGCGGGCCGGATTGAAGATCGAAGCGAAATAGGAGCGCCAGACATTCTCGAGCCCATCCGCACCGGGTACATCGGATTTGCTGGCGCCGTCCACCAATACCAGCGTTTTGCGGTCCCAAACGGACGAGCGGCAAGGCGTTAGAATTGTCCATTCCATATTGGTGGCAATCCCCGCGCCGAAAAGTGATCGTTCGCCTCTGTCGAATAATGAATTCGGTTTGCACCCGTTTTGGCGAACTCCAAGCCGGACTATGTTACGCTCAACGAACACTGGATTTGGAGACCGTCATGGCCCTCGACCTTACCGGACTGCACCATCTGACCGCGATAACCGCCAACGCGCGCGAGAACCTGCGCTTTTACACCCAGGTTCTGGGCCTGCGGCTGGTCAAGCGCACGGTCAATCAGGACGACACCAGCGCCTATCACCTGTTTTATGGCGACGGCAAAGCTTCGCCCGGCTCCGATATCACTTTCTTTGATTGGCCCACCGCGCCCGAACAGCGCGGCACCCATTCCGTCGTGCGCACGGCATTTCGGGTCGAGGGCGAGACATCGCTTGCCTGGTGGAAGACCCATCTTGAAGCCAATGGCGTCAAGACCTCCGATATTGCCGAACGGGCCGGCCACATGGCGCTCGATTTCGAAGATCCGGA